>NZ_UGYM01000002.1:311027-622054 GCF_900456975.1 Shewanella baltica | reverse complement strand
GGTGCCTGATTTCCTCTATGGCGCCATGGAAAACGCGGGTGCGGTGACCTTTGCCGAGGATCATTTCCTCTATAAAGCAGCCATGACGGCAGATCAAAAACAAAGCCTAGCCGGCGTGATCATGCATGAAATGGCGCATCAATGGTTTGGCGATCTCGTGACCATGAAATGGTGGAATGGCCTGTGGCTCAATGAAAGCTTTGCCTCCTTTATGGGCACGCTTGCGACTCAGGAGGCGACCGAATTCACCAATGCTTGGCGCACTTTTTACGCCAAAGGCAAACAAAGAGCTTATGAGCAGGACAGCTTAGTCACTACGCATCCAATTGAAGTGCCAGTGGCAACGACCCAAAACGCCTTCGATAATATCGATGCGATCACTTATCAAAAAGGCGCATCGACACTGAAACAACTGCGCCACTTGCTGGGCGACATGGTGTTTCGCCGCGGAGTCAGCAATTATTTAAAACAATATAGTTATCAAAATGCCGAGTTAGATGATTTTATCAATAGCCTAGGCAAAGCCGCTGGTCGTGATTTAAGCGCATGGACTCAAGAATGGCTCTACAGCGCGGGCGTTAACACCATCAAGGCGGAATATCGCTGTGAAGGTAACCGTATCAGCGACTTTAGCCTGCTACAGCTCCCAGCAAGCGCTGAGCTGCCAACATTACGCGAACAAAAAGTCCAAGTGGCACTCTTTACCCAAGGCCGCTTCGATTTGCGTCATGACGTCACAGTGCCAGTGACTTACAAGGGGGAGCGTACCGAAGTCAAACAACTGATTGGTGAGCGCTGCCCAGACTTAGTCTATCCAAACTTTGATGATTGGGGCTTTGTGAAAGTCGAGCTCGATGACAAATCCTTTAACACCGCAAAACAGCAGCTGAGTAATGTGTCAGATCCACTGCTGCGCTCTATGCTGTGGCAAAGTCTGTGGGACAGCGTTCGTGAAGGTAAATTGAGCTTAGAGCAATACCTAAGCACAGTGTTTGTTAACGCGCCTGCTGAGACGGACTACACCATTGTTGGTCAGATCATCGATAGCATGTTGCGCTCGAAGCAGTATCTCGCACAAATCGCACCTATTCAGCAAAACTACGCTGAGAATGCAATCAAAGGCTTAAGCCAGATGAGCCTTAGAAAAGCGATGGAAAGCAAAGGCGATAATGACTTCCAACGTATTTGGTTCGATGCGTATGTCAGTTTAGCCAGCGACAGGGATTCATTGCGCCATTTAGCGCAACTCGTTGACGGCGAGACAAAAATTAAGGGATTAACCTTAGATCAAGATTTACGCTGGGCGATGATCACCCAGCTCAATCGCTATGATTACCCTAACGCGCAGCAACGTTTAACCAAAGAAGCGGCTAAGGATAATTCGGACTCAGGCGAGAAAGCAGCGCTTGCGGCGCAAGTGATCCGCCCAGAAGCGGCGGCCAAACGTCGCTGGTTAAGCAAGGTTCATCAAGACAGCCTGCCTTTCTCCAAGCAACGGATCATTATGGAAAATCTTTATCCTGCGGAGCAGAAACTATTGAGCGCGGCTACGGCGGATGAACGTCTGGCGAGCTTGAGGGATATGGATAAAAAAGGCCCTGTGTTTATGCGTAACTACGCTCACAACTTGATTCCTACTGATTGTAACTACACTAGCATAGCGGCATTGGATAAAGTGCTTGATAGCCAAACTGGATTATCGAATTTCACCCGCCGCAATCTATTAGAAACCCGTCAAATGGAACAGCGCTGCGTGCTGATCAAAAATAAAATGACTCAATGAGATTAAGGCCATTTTAGAATTAACAAGGAGCTTCTAGGAGCTCCTTTTTTATGTGCAGTAATAAATGAAGCCTAAGCACGAAGCAGAACAACAAGACTCCCCACAGAAACTTAGCCTTCAAATAAACAAGTTGTCATTCTGAATAATAACTCGTAAAACGGTAACATATTTAATTATATCGTTAGCGAGAACGAGTATATTTTAACGGTCTACTGACGATAAAGAATGATATTTGTCATTTGTAGAATATTATTCATCCCTCCTCGATTCAATCTTCTCAGTTTTATCGAGTAGCCATTAATAAAGAATGGCTCACTCAATCGTTATTAACATAAAAATCATGTGATTATAAAAATTTTAAATTATGGGAGTCACTTCTAAATTTATTACTATAATTCACTCATGGTTTAATGTTTTCCCCCTTGCTGCCGCTATACTAAAACAACGTTAGAGAGCTAACGGAATATAAAGGAATAGATTATGCGATCGACACTCAAAACACGGCTGCTGTTCAGCAGTCTTTCCGCTGTACTGATCACTATTGCTGTACTCGTAAGTATCTCAACTTATTTCATTAGAAATAATGCGTTAGAAAATACCCAGAATGAAATTGACCAACTGGCGAATACCTTTTCATCCGGCATTGGTCAGTGGATGCAAGACAGAAAAATGGCCATTACCAGCCTAAAACAAACCATTGAAGCCGATCCGAGTACAAACGTTACCCCTCATTTGCTGCAAGCGCATACTGCGGTTGACTTTGCCCTCACCTATTATGGCGACGAGCAAGGCAACATGTATCGTCAAGATCCGTCTCTGAATACCGCGAATTATGATCCCCGCGTTCGCCCTTGGTATATGGACGCTAAAGCTGCCGGTAAAATGATCATGACAGCGCCCTACGTCAGCGCCACACTGAAAAAACAAGTCGTGACGATTGCCGAACCTGTAATGAGTTCGGGCCAGCTGATAGGCGTGGCAGCAGCGAACTTAACCATAGATCAATTGACCGATGCGGTGCAGCGCCTCGAAGTACCGGGCGAAGGTTATACCTTGATGGTCGATAATGCAGGACTCATCATCAGTCATCCCAATAGCCAGCTCAATACCCAACAACTCACGAAAATTGATAGTGATTTTAGTAATAGCTGGTTATCACAACGCACCAATGCCAATACCATGGAAGAACGCACCCTAGATGGTGCAACTAAGTTAGTCTATGTTGCGGCAATTCCCTCAACGGACTGGGCGCTGATTTTCGTGATGGATAAACAAGAAATCATGTCACAGGCAACCGATCTTGCCTGGTGGATGTCGGCAGTAGGTGTCGCCCTATTAGTGCTATTTGGCTTGATTTTAATCGCGATTTTCAAAATCCAATTCAAAGATCTCGAACGCGTTGCCCAAGCACTCAATGATATCGCCGAAGGTGATGGCGACCTAACAGTGCGCATTCATACTGCCAACAGTCACGATGAAATTGGCATGTTGGCTTCGGGCTTTAACCGCTTTGTGGAACGTCTCCATGGCATGATTTCCCGTATGCATAAGATTGCAGGTCAATTGGAGCATCAAGCCCAAGGCAGCAGCGCTTCGGCTACGGACAACAGCCAACGCATTGAAGTACAACAAGATGAAGTGACTATGGTCGCCACGGCTGTCACCGAAATGGCCAGTGCCACCGAAGAGATTGCCAGCAACGCCGAGCACACAGCACAAACGGCGCAAAATGCAGTCGGGCTTTCGAATCATGGCCACAAACAAGTCGCCCAGAGTCAGCAATCTATCCGTAATTTAGCCAGTGAAGTTGAAACTGCCGGCCGAATTATCGGTGAGCTGAATGAGCACTCACAGAAGATCAACAGTATTCTGTTAACGATCAGTGGCATCGCCGAACAAACCAACTTACTCGCACTCAACGCGGCCATTGAAGCCGCGCGTGCGGGTGAACAGGGTCGCGGTTTTGCTGTGGTTGCCGATGAAGTTCGAGTACTGTCACAACGTACCCATTCATCGACCCAAGAAATTCAAGCGATGATCGAAACCCTCCAACAAACCGCCGGTAAAGCCGTTAAATCTATGACCCAGAGTCATGAAATGGCAGAAACCAGTGTGGCCGACGCCAATTCCGCCAGCGAAAGTCTGTTGCTGATCAGTAAAGCCATTAATGATATTTCGGATATGGCGAGCCAAATTGCTACGGCAGCTGAAGAGCAAACCTCAGTCACCAGCGAAATCAACCGCAATACTGAGTCGATTCGTGAAGTGTCAGAGAATCTCTCGATTGAAGCGCAAACCTCTATGGTGCAAGCGCAGGAACTCGCCCACTTAGCCGCGTCATTACAGCAGGAAGTGAATCGCTTCAAACTGTAGAGTCATCACGACTCTATAGTTTGATGCCGCAAAACCGCTACATACAATAATGCCCGCTAATGTCACTGACATTCGCGGGCATTTCTTTACACATTCCAGTAATTCAAACTCTTGCGCTTGAACGTCTCAATCAAACTCACACTATCTTAGTCACCTTGTTTTCAAGGTTATTTAACTCAGTGTCTTTTAATTCACGGTCTTCTAACTCAGTGTCTTTTAACTCAGCGCTCTTTAACTCAGGAGCCGCAGTCAGAGGATCTGCATGCAGATTTCTCAGCCCTTGATAACCCATTTCAATGCGATTGCCCCCATTTTTCTTAGCCTTATACATGGCTGCATCCGCACAGGAAAGTAACTGTTTTTCGTCCGTGCCGTGCTCTGGATACAGGGCAATACCGATACTCGGTAAAATATGGATTTGCTGATCGGTAAGCTCAAAGGGTTGATTGAGCACTTGTAATATTTTTTGCGCTGCCAACAGGGTATTTTGTGCCGAATCAACGCGCTCGAGTAAGATGACAAACTCGTCGCCCCCAAAACGCGCTACGGTATCTGAGCCCCTTACACAGCTGACAATACGTTGTGCTGTCACTTGCAGCAATAAATCGCCCACACTATGACCAAAGGTATCGTTTACCCACTTAAACTTATCTAAATCTAAATAAAGTAAAGAGAAATAACTTGATTCCCTATGGGCTCGGGATAGCGCCTTTTGAAACCTGTCGTAAAAAAGCTCGCGATTGGGCAACAGGGTTAGCTGATCATACAGCGCAATATGCTCTAATCGCGCAAGCATTTGTCGGCGTTCAATCGCAAAGGCAATTTGCGTAGAAACAAACTCCAATAGCTCACGGTCTTGGTGCGTATAAGAAGCCGAAGTGGGCAAGCTATGCATCATCAAGGCACCGATAACACCTTTTTGCAGCTTTAGCGGCACACCCAACCAACTTAAATTGCCATTACCCAGCTCTTCACGAATGGCTTGGGGATACTCAGATAAGGTCACGGGACACAGGAGTAAAGATTCTGCACTGTGGATCACTTGTTCGGTAAACAAGCTGAAACTTGCAATATCGACCAGTGAATTATCACCCGCAGCGGCTTTGTAAGGGAAACTGAGTTCATTTAAATCTTGATCGTACAATGCGATGGCAAAGTTTACCGCGGGCAGCAATTTTGCAATGATTTCATGGATGCGGCGATATAGGGCTAGCAAGTCCTCAGCGACATGCACAGCTTCAGAAATCTCATACAGTGCAGCTTGTCTGCGTTCGGCGTTTTTACTCTTAGAGATATCTCTGGCGACCGCGACGCGTTGTTGGTAAGCATCGGACCAGCGTGCGGACCACAAAATATCGACAATTACGCCGTCTTTACGCACATAACGGTTTTCGAAATCGACCTTATAGCGGCCAGTCATAATCTCATTGGCGGTTGCGAGTGTGCGCTCTCTATCCTCAGGAATAACAAGATCGAGCATCTGCATGCCAATCATTTCTTCTGGGGTATAGCCAAAAATGCGTTCTGCCCCGGCACTGACAAATTCAAACCGCCCAGCTTTATCGACGACGCAAATAGCATCCAAGAGAAGGTCGATAAAATTGCTTAGGGAAGTGTAGCCATCATTATTCACGCAGTTCTCCAATAAACGTCTGTCTTTGGCTAAGTCTTAAACTCGATCATAAGCATAAAAAGAGTAATAACGCACTATTAGAGTAGGTTAATTTTCAATGTCATTCCAGAGTTGGCCAAGTTAAGTCCAGCTTTTACAGGATTAAATGCACAACAAAATCAAATACAATACCTCAAGCCATCAGCGGCTCGATTTGACTCTAGACTATTAGTATCGGCACAATGCCCCTAACCCCTAGCCTACATAAGGCTAGGGTTACATTGGCAAATGTGAATAAAATTTAAGGAATTTATTTTTGGATGAGTTGCGTTCTGGGTTAGATAAACCCAGCCATTTTCGCCTTGGCCTAGCCATGTGGTCACACTCGAATTGGCAAGAGAGTGTTTATGGCCATGGGATTAAACAAGCGGAGCGACTAGCCCGTTACGCCACAATATTCAACACTGTCGAAGGTAATACCAGCTTCTACGCGACGCCTGCACAGCAAACCGTTATGAACTGGCACAGTGCCACGCCCGATGATTTTCGCTTTACCTTCAAGCTGCCGCAAACCATGACTCACCAAAGACTATTGCAACACTGCGGCCAAGAATTGAAGGATTTCTTCCAAGTAATGGCGCCATTAATCGATAAAACGGGGATCTGGAAAATTCAACTTCCCGCCCATTTCGGCCCAGAAAACTTACCTGTGTTAGCACAATTTCTCAATCAAGTCCCCCAAGGATTAACCTATGGCGTTGAAGTCAGGCATGCAGCGTTTTTTGCGAAGGGAGACGCCGAGCGCGCACTCAATCGATTACTTATCGATAAAAAAGTGAATCGCATCATCATGGATAGCAGGCCCTTGTTTGCCCTGCCGCCCAGCAACGCCGCCATTATCGACGCCCATAAGAAAAAGCCTCGGGTGCCAGTGCATGCGATTGCCACCGCTAATCATCCTGTGGTGCGCTTTATCGGCCAACCAGACGATGCCGTAGCACAACTCGCGCAGCAAGGCGTAAGCGCTTTGCCTAAGGATAACGATGCCTTTTTTGATAATTGGCTAACCCAACTCCCGCTGTGGCTCGCAGAAGGTCGTGAGCCCTATCTGTTTATTCATACTCCCGATAATGAAACCGCGCCTGAACTGGCCATCCGTCTCTATCAAACATTGCGCAGCCAAATTGCAGCGCACATTCAACTCGCCGAGTTAAGCCTACTTGAGAAGATACCTGAGGAGACAAGTACGCAGATGGGACTTGCTTGGTAAAACGGGCGCGAGGTAAAACGGACGTAAGAAGGAACCCACGGCAAGCTCGCCGTGGATATAGATTAAAAACAGCTTTAACTCGGGATATATAAGTTATTCATTCGTTCAAAATCAAGGGCAATAACTTTAGGTATTGAGCCATTATCAGCGGCAATAACCGCATCTTTTGGCTGTTGCTGAAACGGCTTTGCCTTAATTGAATTTAACAAAATTGGATTAAGCAAAGTGCCATAGGCTTGTAAAAATGCAGCCGGACCGGTGGAAAAACGCTGCACACCTGCACCAAATAACTCGTCGATATCCATCTGCTCATTCAATAGCATAAAATTCAGTGGCATATCCACAGCGGCAGACAAGCGCTTAGCGGTCTCGACCTTGGTCGCGCCAGGGATAAAGCCGCCATCCGCGCCCGCAGCCTGATACTGAGTTAACCTATCGATTGTCATAGCGACCGCGGCATCACCACTGGCTAAGCCCAGTAAATACACATCGGTTCGCGCATTAATAAATAATCCTTGGCAACGAGGATGGGCGCGAATAGCTTTAATTTTTGCCACCATCTCAGCAACACCTGCACTGCCATCCTCAATATTAATCCCTGCTACGCCAAGCTCAGAGAGCTGCGCAACAAAAGCAGTAACCTCATCGGGATCTTGGCTATAACCGGATTCAATATCTAGCGTCACAGGCACTCGGCTCAGCCGTAGGATATGGTTCACTGCGTCCAATAAAGCCGCCTTAGGTAGCGCTTGGCCATCGGGATAACCGAGCGACCAAGCCAATGCCGCGCTACTGGTCGCAATGGCAAGGGCGCCCGATGCTTGGATGATAGCCGCACTGGCAGCATCCCAAACATTGGTTAATATCAGCGGCTCTGATTGTTGGTGTAGTGCTTTGAAAAGTATTCTCAATTGCTCAGCCATCTTATGTCCTTGTTGGTGTTGAAAACTCAACTCTAACAAGATGGCTTAGGTCATTATCGCGGAAAACGGCACTGAACCTAAACGCCAAGCGCTCAAGGCTTGGCTATGTGAGTATTCAACTTGGGTATTCTTGGCTAACCCCAAAGTGCATTGGCAAGGATAAACACGCACGCAGAGAGCAACATAGTAATAGGAAGCGTCAGCAGCCAAGCGAGCATGATTTGCTTAATTGTTTGGATCTGTAGCCCCGAACGATTAGCCACCATAGTGCCCGCAACGGCGGAAGATAAAATATGAGTCGTCGACACAGGCATGCCCGTCATACTGGCAATCCCAATCGATACGGCAGCGGTGACCTGTGCGGCAATGCCTTGGCTGTAGGTCATACTCGATGAACCAATTTTCTCCCCCACGGTATACACAATCCGTCGCCAGCCCACTAACGTGCCGCAACCCAGCGCAGTCGCAATGGCAATAATCACCCAAAGAGGCGCATATTCAGTGGTGCGGGTGAGATCCTTGCGCCATTTAGCCAATGAAGTCAGATCTTTAGCTGGGAGATATAACTTCGCCACTTGGCGAGCAGTATCATCGATACACAGGAGTAACCGACGCACCTCGCGCCGCTCTTGTACATCCATGTCTTTGTAAGTCGAGACTTTTGCCAAGCGGCGGTCAAGTAGCGACATCGCAGGTAATACATTTTCAGATGAGCAATGGGCCAGCATATATTCGGGGACGTTTGCTGAAGCGCTAAAGTCGATCACATCCGCGATCACGGCTTGGTTACGATCGTAAATCGCCATAATGCGCCGATTGGCATCTTGAGTTCGTTCCAAATCATAGGGTTGACTGCCCATGTCCAAGGCAAAATACGCCGGAGCCATACAAATCAGCACTAGCATCACTAGGCCGATGCCCTTCTGGCCATCGTTCGAACCATGGGCAAAACTCACCCCCATAGCAGAGACAATTAAACTCGCCCTTGCCCAAAATGGCGGGTGTTTTTTGCCATTAATCTGCATCTGTTCATCGGGAGTGCGGTGAATTTTATGTTTCTGCCAGACGTATTTCATGATGAGTAGAAAAATCCCCGCCATCACAAAACCTAAAGTCGGCGAAATGATTAAGGACAACATGATCTGCGAGGCCTTAGAGACATTAATGCCCTGCAAGATAGGCTGATGATTCATCCAAGCGAACGCGCCGCCCACGCCCATTATCGAGCCAATCAAGGTATGAGAACTCGAGGCAGGAATACCAAAATACCAAGTGCCTAAGTTCCAGATAATTGCCGAAAACAGCAAAGAAAAGACCATCAATAAACCTTGGGTCGAATCCATGCCGAGCAAGGAATCTACGGGCAACAAATGCACTATTGCATAGGCCACACCTAAGCCACCTAGTAGCACACCCGCAAAGTTAAAGAGCGCAGAGGTAACGACGGCAAGATTGGCTGGCATAGCCTTGGTATAGATAACCGTAGCCACCGCATTGGCCGTATCGTGGAAGCCATTAATGAATTCGTATGCCAATACAAACAGTATCGCAAGCACTAAACCCACAGACCAAGCAAAGCCTAACGTTGTGAACATTTCAAACATAAAATACTGACCCATGGCGAGAACGCCCACAGATTACGCCCAAGTTTGGCCTCTTTTACAGTGAAAAATTATTTAGATTGTCAAAAAGTGAATTAGTCCTCAATAACTCAGTAGCATGCTTGCAATTAACACTGGCTTGATTTTATTCGGCCAAATGAATCTCTGTGCTGCCAAAAGGTGCAAAGCATTGATTAAATGTTAAATGATTCAACTAAAAGCAGTGTTAAACGCCATAAATCGTAACAGGATTATATCCCATGATCGCCTAACCGAAATCGCTGTGGCGTCATCCCAAAACGCTCCTTGAAAGCTTTGATATAGGATGAATCATTTTGATAACCAATTTGGTGGGCCACATTCTGTATTGATAGGTCAGTGGCCAATAACGACAGCGAATAGATCAGTCGCAAATGTTGACGCCATAATACGAATGAGGAACCAAACTCCCTCACAAATAGCCTCGACAATGTTCGTTCCGATGCCCCAACCCTCTCTCCCCATTTCACTAAAGAGAAATCTAAAGCTGGCGTTTGGGTTAAATGCTCAAAAATCAATTTTAGGCGTCTATCTTTGGGTATCAGTAACTTAAAAGTCTGTCCTCCCGCACTATTAATTTGATCGTATAGCACCTCAAGCAAACGCAGTATTGGCGCCTGAACCATTGGCTCAACATTTATTGGGGTATTAAAAGCACATTGTTTTCTGAGTGTTAACACTAACTCCCTTAGAAAAGCACTCATAGCGACGAGTTTAATCATGGCACCATAATCTCGACCACACATAGGATTCAGATAGACGCCAATAAAGCAGGTATCAGTAATCGCAACAGACTCATGTATCACCCCTGCAGGCACAAAAAGCGCTGTGGTATGGGGAACTAAAAACAGTGCGCCATCTGCCTCTGTCTGTAACAGGCCTTGAAGTGGAAAAATAAGCTGATGCCAACAGTGCTGGTGTAAAACATCCACATAACCCTTCTGCATCTCAATCGTTTTTACAAAAGAAGGCATATTAGGCGCTTGCTCAATAATGGCGTTAATCGAATCGAGTTGGCGACTTAGCATTATTACTTGTCCATATAACGTTATTCAGCCAAATAAAAAGGATTGTAGCATAGCGTTATCCCATAAATGACACAGGAAAACTCAATGCAGATTCATTGCATTATCCATGAAAGCTATGAAGGTCCAGGCTATTTTAGCGATTGGGCCGCAAGTAAAAACTACAAAATGAGCTTTAGCAGAGTCTATCTAGGTGAAGCTTTACCCGAAAATAGTGATGGTTTTGATCTGTTAATTATCCTCGGTGGCCCCCAGTCTCCCGCGACATGCCAAAGTGATTGTCCATATTTTGATAGCCAAGCAGAACAAAGACTTATCAGGCAAGCTATCCAGACAAATAAAGCCGTTGTGGGGGTTTGTCTTGGGGCACAGTTAATCGGCGAAGCATTAGGTGCCCGTTATCAAAAGAGTCCACATGCCGAGATTGGTTACTTCCCCATTGAACTAACTGCGGCAGGAAGAGGTGATATTAGCCTTAAGACATTTTCGACAACTGAAGTTGTCGGCCACTGGCATAACGATATGCCGGGCCTCACTCCCGATTGCGAAGTGCTCGCCACAAGTGAAGCTTGCCCAAGGCAAATAATACGTTACACACATTTAGTTTTTGGATTTCAATGCCATCTTGAATTTATCAGTAGCCAATTAACGCCATTAATAGCCCAAGAACATGCTTTTTCCAGTACACAAAAAATGCCCTATATTCAAAGCCCAGAGTTCATCTTGAGACAATCAACGACTCGAATGAATCAGTTGCTGGGGCATTTTTTAGATAATCTAGTCTTTGCCTATCAAGCCGTATAAATCCAAAAACTGAAGATGCAGGATTTAGCAGGCTCAGTTAAAACAAAAACGCCAGCTAAGTTAGCTGGCGTTTTAGATTAATGACTCACTAATCGCTTATTGCAGATGACCCGCATTGTGCAATTCACGATCATCCTTAGCGGGCGGATTCCACTGATACATCCAAGTTTCAGACAATGGCTGGCCATCAACTTCTAAATAGACTCTCAGGTTAATCGGCTCAGTACCGTCTCCGGGGGGCACTACGTCAAACATAGCGCGGTAACCATTAATGGACGCTAAAGGACGGGCAGATTCAATTTCGACTTTGCCATCAGATGCAGTGATCACAGCTTTTACTTGGGTGTCTTTGCCTATCATAGGCAAAGTGCCGCCCGCGAAATCCACCACAAAACGCTTACTGTAGTATTTGCGTTTCTGGCCAACTACGCCGCCAATCCCGGTGAAGGTATCAACAACGCGAGCACGGGGTGATTGAACCGGTGGAATGCCGCCCCAATACATGTTGTAGCTATACAACAGCTCTTGACCCGGAACAATCGGCTCAGCAGGATTCCAGAATGCCACTATGTTATCGAAGGTTTCATCCAGTGTTGGGATTTCAACTAACTGCACCGAACCTTTGCCCCAACTGCTGGTTGGTTCAATCCACAGGCTTGGGCGTTTATCATAAAACACGCCATCGTCCTGATAGTGATCGAAGTTACGGTCACGTTGCAGTAAACCAAAACCTTTTGGATTTTCATCGCTATAGGCGTTGAATCGCAGGTTTTCTGGGTTACCTAGCGGACGCCAAATCCATTCACCATTACCCGTATGCATGGCTAAGCCATCGGTATCATGGATTTCTGGACGCCAGTCGTAACCGGTGCGGCGATCATTCTCACCCACCATAAACATACTGGTCAGTGGCGCTACGCCTAAACGTTCAATCGCTTTACGTGGATAAACAGCCACATCCACTTTCATTTTTAAACGCTCACCCGGCTCGATATCGAAACGGTAAGCACCTGTCACACTCGGAGAGTCTAATAAGGCATACACAGTCGTGATGTTCGATCCTGGTTTAGGTTTTTCTAACCAGAAGTCGGTGAACATTGGAAACTCTTCAGGTTTTGGCAGCGCAGTATCCACTGCTAAACCACGAGCCGACAGGCCGTATTGCATCTCATGACCCACAGCGCGGAAATAGCTGGCGCCAAGGAAAGCGACAACGTCACGTTCCCAATCGGTATTGAACTGCATACGGAAACCCGCAAAGCCAAGATCCTTAGGCAACTGACTGCCTTTCACCTTTGACTTGCCGTAATCGAACATAGAAGGCGAATAGTCGATTAAC
This sequence comes from Shewanella baltica, assembly GCF_900456975.1. Taxonomy (NCBI): domain Bacteria; kingdom Pseudomonadati; phylum Pseudomonadota; class Gammaproteobacteria; order Alteromonadales; family Shewanellaceae; genus Shewanella; species Shewanella baltica. The sequence continues at coordinate 609,285 of NZ_UGYM01000002.1, read as the reverse complement.
TTAGCCTTGCCTTCATTCAATTCATAGATGTGAATTGGCGTGTCGAAATACAGCCCTAGGTGGAACAGCTCGGCACGAAATTCCGAGTCCTGATCGCGCCACAGTGCGGCTTTCTTCTTGAAGTGGAATTGTTGGTAATCATCCCAGCTCATGCCCTGAAGGCTTTTAGGCAATTCGCCTTTATGGCTTTCATAAGGTTGTGCAGCCATAGTACGGGCGTAGCCCTTAAGCCAAGCGTAACTGAACTCTTCACCTTCTTGTGGTGACGCCTGCTTACCCGCCGCACACGCCGAAAGACTCAGCAATACGCTACAGGTTAACAATACGCTGCCAACCATGCGCTGCAAACGGCCGCGACGAGAGGAGGATTGGGCTTCAATCGAAGGTACTGTCACCATCGATTGTTGGTAAACGTTTCTTTGTTCGGGAAATAAATTGGGTTGCATAAGCAGACTCTGAATTGGTGTAACTTCCTGACACTTCCCTGCAAATCTAACCAAATTGCAGTGATGGCCCTGTGGAGAACTGTTGATGACAGAGGTAACAATACAGCGATCAGCAACAATTCGCCAGAATCTAACATACTTTCTGTCGAATGGAATATCGCATGCTAGCTATTTTCAATCTTGAAGCCTATTTATGAAAATATGATGAAAAAATTCCGTTATTTACTGAATTAACATCTATATAAATCCTTACCGCTAACAAGGCAATCACCGATTTGATTGCTGGTGCTAACGCGATGTTTGATTGCTGATGTTAGTGCGATAATAGCGCTCAGATTCGGCATGAGTTAACTCATCAATCCATGGCTTAAACTCGAAGAGGCCGTATCGCCGCAGCACGCGATGGAAAAGCCAAGGCAAAGTGCAGCACAGATAAGATTGCATAAGCGCATTGAATCGGTTTACGGCCTTAAAATCATGCAAGTCGCCGTGGCGGTAGCCAGTAATTTTCCATCCTGCGTTTTTAGCGTGCCTTCCGAAATCCCTAAGGACTTAGACAGATTAATCACTCTGCCCTCGGCCACTAGCACTTGATGCTTAGGCACAGGTCGAATCATTTTAATATTCAAATCGATAGTGCCGTAACCCACACCCGCTTCAAGCAAAGTGTGCACGGCACAACCTGTAACCGAATCCAGTACAGTGGCTGCGAAACCACCATGAACGCCGCCCAGCGGATTCAAATGCTTATCATCAGCTGTCGCATGAAACAGCACTGAACCTTCTTCGGCTTGAACCAAGGACATAGGCATAGTCTGGGTGATCGAAGGTGCGGGCAGTTCGCCCTTTGCCATTGCCTGTAAAATAGCTAAACCCGACATTTGCTGAATGCTCATATTCCTACCCTAAATTGATAAACACCATTACAGATTAATAAAAATGACCGCTTAACCACAGAGGGTTAGGCGATCATTTGACTGATAATCCACTTAAGCGCTAAGCCAACCTTCAACACGACAAGGCTTAAATTGGATCCATTAACCACTAAAATAAGACTAACAATATCAGTTAAAGCTAGGCTCAGCGGAGATCAAACCTATCTAAGTTCATCACCTTAGTCCAAGCCGCGATAAAGTCATCGATAAATCGCAGCTGCGCATCGCTGCTCGCGTACACTTCAGCAAGCGCACGCAGCTGAGAGTTAGAACCAAAGATCAAATCCACCCGCGACGCCGTCCATTTTGGCTGGCCGCTAACGCGATCCACGCCCTCAAACCTATCTTCCTCTTTTGAGGTGGGTTTCCACGTCGTGCCCATATCCAGCAAGTTAACGAAAAAGTCGTTGGTCAAAAACTCAGGACGCGCAGTAAATACACCCGTCTTAGATTGATCAGCGTTAGTATCTAACACCCGCAACCCACCGATGAGTACCGTCATTTCCGGTGCAGTTAAAGTCAGTAATTGTGCCCTATCGACCAATAACTCCTCCGCAGATACCGAAAATTGAGTGGGATGATAATTTCTAAAGCCATCGGCGACCGGTTCCAGTACCGCAAAAGATTCCACATCCGTTTGCGCTTGTGTGGCATCCATACGACCCGGCGTAAATGGAATAGTCACTTCAACCCCCGCATTTCTGGCCGCTTGGTCAATACCGACACAACCTGCCAGCACAATCAAATCAGCAAGGGAGATTTTTTTACCGCTTTTGTTGAACTCAGACTGAATGCTCTCAAGTACTTTCAGCACCTTAGCGAGTTGCTCAGGCTGGTTTACTGGCCAATCTTTTTGCGGCGCGAGGCGAATTCGGGCACCGTTCGCACCACCGCGCATATCAGAACCGCGATAGGTCGAAGCAGAGGCCCAAGCGGTTGCTACGACTTCTGAAATCGTTAATCCAGAGCCAATAATCTTAAGTTTAAGATCCGTGACATCCTGCTCATCAACCAAGGGATGATCAACCGCTGGGATGGGATCTTGCCAAAGAAACTCTTCTGCTGGCACTTCAGGACCCAAATAGCGTGTGCATGGCCCCATATCCCTGTGCGTCAGCTTGTACCAAGCCTTTGCAAAAATCTCGGCAAACTCATCGGGATTTTCAAAGAGTCGACGCGATATTTTCTCGTAATCTGGATCGAAGATCAGTGCAAGGTCAGTGGTTAACATGGCCGGCACATGGCGTTTTGAGGCGTCGTGCGCATCGGGAATCACCCCTTTACCCGCGCCATTTTTAGGTATCCACTGATGCGCGCCAGCTGGGCTCTTAGTCAGTTCCCATTCATAACCGAATAGATTTTCAAAGAAATTATTACTCCACTGGGTGGGAGTTGAGGTCCAAGTCACCTCAAGACCGCTGGAAATAGCATCGCCACCTTTACCGCTTTTGTAGCTACTCTTCCAGCCTAGTCCTTGCTGCTCAATACTAGCGGCTTCAGGCTCTGGCCCGACTAATGCCGCGTCACCAGCCCCATGGGTTTTACCGAAAGTATGGCCACCGGCAATCAGCGCCACGGTTTCTTCATCATTCATCGCCATACGGGCAAAGGTTTCGCGGATATCAACGGCGGCAGCGAAGGGATCGGGATCGCCATTGGGTCCTTCTGGGTTGACGTAAATCAGCCCCATTTGGACTGCGGCGAGGGGGTCTTCAAGATCCCGTTCGCCAGAATAACGTTTATCGTCTAACCACTTATCTTCGGCTCCCCAGTAGATATCGGCTTCGGGTTCCCAAATATCCACCCGCCCACCGGCAAAACCTAAGGTTTTGAATCCCATAGATTCCAGCGCGACATTGCCCGTGAGGATTATCAAATCGGCCCAGGAGATTTTATTGCCATATTTTTGCTTTATCGGCCAGATAAGCCTGCGGGCTTTATCGAGGCTGACGTTGTCAGGCCAGCTATTTAACGGCGCGAAACGTTGATTACCGCTGCCCGCTCCGCCGCGTCCATCACCAGTGCGATAGGTGCCAGCGCTGTGCCAAGCCATACGAATAAATAGTGGTCCATAGTGGCCAAAGTCCGCTGGCCACCAGTCCTGTGAATCAGTCATTAATGCGAGGAGGTCTTGCTTTACCGCGGCCAAATCGAGGGATTTAAAGGCTTCAGCATAATTGAAGTCATCACCCATAGGATTCGACAAGGAAGAGTGCTGGTGCAGAATATCGAGCCGCAGCTGTTTAGGCCACCAATCTCGATTCGTGGTGCCACCAGCAGAATGATGCATAGGACATTTGTTCTCAGACATAACGTGCTCTCCTTCTGTTCGCAAAAAATATTCAAGTAAATAAAAACTAAATGACTTTTGCTGCATGTTTGTACTGCATAACGTTCTCTATCACCGACTAATCGTTTCAATAGAGAAACAAAAACCAGTCTAACGACCTTACCTTACCTCTAGATGAAACGCGATGAATCATCCCATTAAATAATGTTCAGCAAACATTCCCCTTTATAAATTAAGATATTAAAGGATAGTCAACTTACTGCGGCTCATAAAAAAACAAGGGCTGCAAAATGCAGCCCTTGTGTCTATACGGTCAAACTTGGCATAACGGACTATTTCACGTCTGCCACAGGTTTGCGGCGGTTGTGCGCAATGATCAGCGCAACTAAACAGATAACCCCGACTGCGATACCCACAGGCTGGCTCAAAGGTTGTGGTAAACCCAGACCAATACCCGCAGTCATAATGTAAGAAACCGTGACGCTGGTGCCACCAATGGCTGGCAGGCTGACAATCCAATGGAAGGTCCCGCGATCGAACAAATACTTAGTCGCTAACCACAATACACTGGTTGATAGCAGCATATTTGAGAAGGCAAAGTAGCGCCAAATCAAGGAGAAATCGATCTTCGTCATAAAGTACGCAATCGTGAGAATAGGTACCGCGACAAGTAAACGATTACGCATGCTTTGCGGTATATGGAAGGCGTCGATAATCGTCAGTCGCAACGAACGGAACGCGGTATCACCAGAGGTGATCGGGAAGATAGCCACAGCCACAATCGCCATAATGCCGCCCACCACACCGAGATAAGTCGTCGCCACTTGGTTAACCACTAAACCTGGGCCACCTTGGTCGAGCAGACTCTTAAGCTCAACATAACCACCAGGGAAAGCCGCAATACCGGCCGTTGCCCATACACAAGCAACAATACCTTCAGCAACCATAGCGCCATAGTACACGGGACGCACATACTTCTCGTTGGTCAAACAACGGGCCATGATAGGCGCTTGGGTCGAGTGGAAACCACTGATCGCACCACAAGTAATAGTCACAAACAACAGTGGCCATACTGGTAATCCGTCTGGATTTGGCTCAAGTAACTCGTTGTTGTAGTGGCTGTGATCAAAATAAGCAAACACATCACCCATTTCAGGTAACTGCGGCGCATTGAGCATCAGGGCAACTGCTATAGAAACCGTCATCACTATCATCAACAAACCAAATGCGGGATACAGTTTAGTGATGATTTTATCGATCGGCAGCATAGTCGCCAAAAAGTAATAGGCTAAAATCACTAACACCCAGAAGGTGTTATTGCCAAAGATGGTGTCTTTGAAATAATCGAGATTACTCAGCAAACCTGCTGGGCTCATGATAAAGACCACGCCCACAAAAAACAGCAGCATGGCAGTAAACAGCAACATCACGCCTTTAAAGTAGATATTAAAGTAGTGACCAGCGATCTCAGGCAAACTCTTACCGTCTTCTTTAATGCTGAGCACGCCAGAAAAATAATCGTGCACCGCGCCGCCAATAATGTTCCCCAGCACAATCCACACTAAGGCAATGGGACCGTACAAGGCACCGAGGATCGGACCAAATATCGGTCCCACACCTGCGACATTGAGGAATTGGATCAGAAACGCTTTAGCCGGATGAACCGGAACATAATCGACGCCATCTTCGAATCTCGCCTGCGGCGTCTTGGCTTTAGGATCTATACCCGCTTGACGTTCCACGAAGGGGCTATAGAACTTGTACGCAAGCACTAAGAGTGCGATACAAATAAAGAAAATTAACATTATTTAATTATCCATACTTTAGTAGGAGGTGATTTAATGGAGAGTTTCATTGAGTTAGCTACTGAGGTCAAGCAACACCCTATTAGACTAATGTCGGGTTGATTATCTGAAACAGCCAAAGGAGTGGGTCTAGGTGAAGAAATGCGTTTAAAAATAGTTCATCGTACTGTTTATAACGTCAGTGATGTAGCCTGCTATTTTGGCATTCACTGATTGCCGCGTCTTAACCCCTTCACCCTAGGTCTTCCCGTAAATCTTCTCTACCAATAATGAAATGAACACAGCCAATATCGTGTGTAACTGGCGACTGGATGCCTGCAGCGTGGCGAGTTTTTCCTGACATCCCAATATGAACCCCCAAGTTAAAGCCACAATCGACACTCACAAACTAAACCCGCAATCTACACTACAATCGATAGCCACAACCTGAAACTCACATGCCACTTGATGATGTTCATCTAACCTATTTTTAGGTCGCTAATAGCTCGACTCTAGCATGCATCATTTTTAGCTATTTTAGAAAACAAAAAACCAGCCAAATGGCTGGTTCTTTTAGGGGGCATTCATCACTGTGATGGTTTAGTTATACCTAAATCAATCACTGCAAACTTAACCTGTTACGACTTACTAAAAGTCGCGTGGCTAAGAGCTAATACAACAAGATGTTCAACAAAATGCCTTGTTCGACTGCATTACGCCTGTGGGCGCATCGCTGGGAACAGGATCACGTCACGGATAGTATGAGTGTTAGTGAACAACATCACTAAACGGTCGATACCAATACCTTGACCTGCCGTTGGTGGTAAACCGTGCTCTAGTGCAGTGATATAGTCTGCATCGTAGAACATTGCTTCATCGTCGCCGGCATCTTTCGCGTCAACCTGCGCTTTAAAGCGGTTGTCTTGATCTTCAGCATCGTTCAGCTCGCTAAAGCCGTTAGCCACTTCGCGGCCACCGATGAAGAATTCGAAACGGTCAGTGATGAAATGGTTGTCATCGTTACGACGTGCCAGTGGTGAAATGTCCGCTGGATAACCTGTGATGAAGGTCGGTTGCATCAATTGCCATTCAGCGGTTTCACCGAAGATTTCTTCAAGCAGCTGACCACAAGTCCAGAACTTCTCAATCTTCATACCTAAGCTTTTCGCTAGATCGCGCATGAATTCAACATCTTTCACTTGCTCATAGGTCATAGCTTGGATGGTCGCGTTATCAGGATTGTACTTCTGAATCGCTTCTAACATGCTTAAACGTGCGTATGGGCCGCCGAAATCAACTGTGTGCTCGCCGTATGGCATTTGCGCACTGCCAAGCAGTTCGATAGCAATCGAGCTGAGCATTTCTTCGGTTAAGTCCATCAGATCTTTGTAGTCTGCATAAGCCATATAGAATTCCATCATAGTGAATTCTGGGTTATGACGTGGCGACAGACCTTCGTTACGGAAGTTACGGTTGATTTCGAACACACGCTCAAAACCACCAACCACTAAACGCTTCAGATATAATTCTGGCGCGATACGCAGGTACATTGGCATGTCTAAGGCGTTGTGATGAGTGATGAAAGGACGGGCCGAAGCACCACCAGGGATCACATGCATCATAGGGGTTTCAACTTCCATGAACTCTTTTTTGATCATGAAGTTACGGATTGCAGAAACCACTTTAGAACGCATGATAAAGGCATTGCGCGAATCTTCGTTAACGATCAGATCCACGTAACGTTGACGGTAGCGCATTTCTTGATCGGCTAGACCATAATAGTCCGCAGGCAATGGACGCAGCGCCTTGGTCAGTAGCTCGTACTGTTCCATGTTGACGTATAAGTCGCCTTTGCCAGACAAATGCAGCTGACCCGTTACACCGATAATGTCACCGATATCCAGACCTTGAAAACGCTCTTTCAAGTCAGCTTGTACGCTTTTTTCAGCATAGGCTTGAATACGGCCAGACACGTCTTGGATCACTAAGAAAGGACCACGTTTTGCCATAATGCGGCCAGCGATGCTGGTCTTAAAACCTAAGGCTTCGAGTTCTTCTTTAGTGTTTTGACCATACTGTGCTTGCAGTTCAGCCGCTTTATGGGTGCGACGGAAGGTATTTGGATGCGCATTAGCACTACAGTTTGGGCGGATGCTTTCTAGCTTGGCACGGCGCTCGGCGATCAGTTTGTTCTCATCAATTACTTGTTCAGTCATCTTATTTCTCGTCTATACCTTGAATTAATTACAGCCCAGATTTCAAACTGGCTTCGATAAACTTATCCAGATCGCCATCGAGTACCGCTTGAGTGCTACGGTTTTCAACGCCTGTGCGTAAGTCTTTAATGCGGGCATCGTCTAATACATAAGAGCGAATTTGACTGCCCCAGCCGATATCAGACTTAGCGTCTTCAGCGGCCTGTTTGTCGGCATTTTGTTTGAGCATTTCTAACTCAAACAGTTTTGCTTTCAGCTGCTTCATCGCAGCATCTTTGTTCTTGTGCTGTGAACGGTCGTTCTGACACTGCACGACTGTGTTAGTCGGTAAGTGGGTAATACGAATCGCCGATTCTGTTTTGTTAACGTGCTGACCACCCGCGCCCGATGCGCGGTAAGTGTCGATACGCAGATCCGATGGGTTGATATCGATAGTAATATCGTCGTCGATTTCTGGATAAACGAACACAGAGCAGAATGACGTATGGCGACGACCCGATGAGTCGAATGGCGACTTACGCACTAAGCGATGCACGCCCGTTTCGGTACGTAACCAACCGAACGCATATTCGCCAGTGAACTTAATGGTCGCGCCTTTAATACCGGCCACGTCACCATCGGTCACTTCCATCAACTCTGGGCTAAAACCATGGGCTTCGCCCCAACGCAGGTACATACGCAGCACCATGTTGGCCCAATCTTGGGCTTCGGTACCACCACTGCCAGACTGAATGTCTAAATAACAGTTTGACGCATCTTGCGGGCCGGAGAACATGCGGCGGAATTCGAGATCGGCAAGGCGGCTTTCGAGATAATCCAGCTCTTTACTGGTTTCGTTGAAAGTGTCTTCGTCTTCCTCTTCAATAGCCAGCTCGAGTAAGCCTTCAACATCTTCAAGACCTGAGTCCATATCGTCTATGGTTTTGACCACAGCTTCTAGGCTGGCGCGCTCTTTGCCTAAGGCTTGGGCGCGCTCTGGGTCGTTCCACACTTCTGAACTTTCAAGCTCACGGGTAACTTCTTCTAGACGCTCATTTTTGGCATCGTAGTCAAAGATACCCCCTAAGAAGCTGCGTGCGCTCGGCAAGCTCCTTAATTTTGAATTTTACTGGATTAACTTCAAACATGAATTTTCAACTTTCTTTATTTGGCCGCTTTAATTGATCTTCCACTAAAAGAGGCAGTGATTAACAGTATTTGCAACCGCGCATTTTAACCTAACCAGACTGGTAAACCTAGGGGGGCACTGTTCATTAAATGGGATAACGAGGATTATTTTCCGGCCTAAAAGACCACATTACCACAGCCGAGACTAACAAAAAGCGCTGACTTAAGACTGTGATCTTACTTAAATTTAGCCAAGCTAAGTGATTCAGTAGGCCAAACGCGACCCAAAGTACCACTTACCTGCCAAGAAAACATTCGTAATATCAATGAAATTACCACTAAAAAGCCCAAATACCACCAACCTAATCACAGCTCAATTCGAACAAACATTCATCAGCGCACAGTCTGCACAAGGTTTGTGATTCAAGCTGCAATTCTGCTGCAAACTTCCCTCGCTCATAAGCGTCTTCTAAAGCTGTCTAGGTATACTCGAAGCAACCTAAGCCTGCAGCCCCGCGCTATAGCAGCTAAGCACCCTACATATAAAAAAGGCCATGGGATGATAGAACTTCGAATTGATGACCAAGTGTTGTCGGTTAACCCGACCGATAACCTACTGCAAGTGGCACATGCCGCGGGCATAGCCATACCCAGCTTATGTGATCCCAGCGCGGCCTCGCAGCAATTAGGCACTCATGCACACACTCACGCACAAGCAGACAAGCAAGCCTGCAATTTGTGTGTCGTCCAAATTGAAAATGCCGATGCCAGTTTGCGCTGCGTACGCGCCTGCGAAACGCCTATCGAAACGGGCATGCGGGTAATAACTCAGTCCGAATGGTTAAGTCTACAACGCAAACAAGCGCTAACTGAAATCTTGAGCGATCATTTTGCCGATTGCGAAGCCCCCTGCCAACAAGCATGCCCTGCGGGCGTCGATGTGCAGAGTTACCTGTATCACATCGCCCAAGGCAACCATACCGAAGCCGTTAAAGTCATTAAACAAACCTTGCCACTGCCGCTATCTATTGGCCGAGTTTGCCCCGCTTTTTGTGAGGCGCAATGTCGACGTGGGCTAGTCGATGAGCCCATCGCTATTCGTCAACTCAAACGCCACGCCGCCGATCTTGATTTAGCCGATGGCGAAAAGGGCGGCACGAGTTATGTGCCGCCACGCCAAGCCGACACGGGCAAAAAAGTCGCGATTATTGGGGCGGGCCCAGCAGGATTAAGTGCAGGATATTACTTATCAAACCAAGGCCATAGCGTTGAGATATTCGAAGCTATGCCACAGGCAGGTGGCTGGCTGCGCTATGGCATTCCTGAGTATCGTTTACCTAAGGCGATACTCGATAAAGAAATCGAACTCTTGTGCCATAACGGCTTAACCATACACACAGAAATGCGCCTCGGCCATGAGGTGCATTTAAATCAATTAGTTGAAGATTTCGATGCCGTCTGCCTTGCGATCGGCGCCCAAAAAGCCGTGCCTATGGATTATCCCGGCAGCACGCTCAAAGGTTGTTATTTAGGCGTTGATTACTTGAAAGATCATTGCCTCGACCAGACACTCGTACTGGGCAAAAAAGTCGCCGTCATTGGTGGCGGCAATACGGCTATCGATTGCGCCCGCACTGCGGTGCGTGAAGGCTGCGATGTCACCTTAATTTACCGCCGCACCCGCGCAGAAATGCCCGCCGAAGCTTACGAAGTACACGAGGCTGAAGTCGAAGGGGTGAAATTTCATTTCTTAACCAACCCAATTGAAAACCATAGCGATACGCAAGGCAGAGTCCACGCAGTCACCTTTGCCAAAATGGCGCTCGGCGAAGCCGATGCCTCGGGCAGACGCGCTCCCGTTGATACCGGTGAAACCTTTACCCAAGATTTTGATACTGTAATAGCCGCAGTATCGCAAACTCCCGACCTGAGTTTTATGCAAGATCCCGCCAGTCCTTTAAGCCAAGGTACACTTGCCCTTAGCCGCTGGAATACCTTTATTGGCTGCGAGCACACTATGTCGTCCGGGGTTGAAAAGCTCTTTGTGGTGGGGGATGCGCGCCGCGGTCCTGCCACCGCAGTTGCCGCCATAGGTGATGGTCATAAAGCCGCCATCGCCATAGATAAATTACTCAAACAAGGCTTAAGTTGCGATCTGCATGCCGATGCATTTAATTCCGCTAGAGCCATCAGCAAAGCGGTGACACAAAACTTGCCCGCAACCGATCTTTATCCCGCCGTACCGCGTAAAGCCCGTTTAACCATGCCCGAGCTGAGTGCGGTGCAGCGTTTACTCAATTACGGCGAAGTCGAGCTGGGCTTTGCCCCCGATGCCGCCATGCAAGAAGCAGCGCGCTGCCTTGAATGCGCCTGCCAAGCTAATACGGATTGTAAATTAAGGGACTATGCGACCGACTACCATGTCGAACCTAAGTCACTCAGCACTCAAAGCGCGCGCAAGTTTTCGGTCGATAAATCGAGTCCGTTCATTCAATTTGATGCGAATCGCTGTATTAGCTGCGGTAAGTGCGTTGATGTGTGCCAGTTGCAGAGTGGCCATTGTGCGATTCAATTTGCCCATGATTCCTATCAAGCACTGCCGCAAGACCTAAGCGAAACCATCGAACGCCGCGCACCGAGAGTCGGCTTTAGCGCCAGCATGGCCGACAGCAAATGTGTGCAATGCGGTAACTGTGTGCAGGTTTGCCCAACAGGCGCGCTCGTCGATGCGCGGGATAAACGCCAAGGCGATGAAACGCCACTCAAAACCGCCTCAACGATTTGTACCTATTGCGGCGTAGGCTGTCGGCTTGACCTTAAAATTGATGCCAGCACTAATCAGATCCGTCATATCGAGGGCAACAAAGAGTCTGTGGTTAACCAAGGCATGCTCTGTGTCAAAGGGCGATTTGGCTTCGATTTTCTTCACAGTGAAAAACGCCTCACCACGCCACTCATTCGTAAAGATGGTCAGCTCACGCCAAGTAGTTGGCCTGAAGCCATCGCCTATGTGACCGAACATTTACAGCAAATAAAACAGCAACATGGCAGTAATGCACTGGCAAGCTTGGCCTCGGCAAAAGCCACCAATGAAGAAAACTTCCTGCTGCAAAAATTTGTCAGAAGCATACTCGGCACCAACAACATCGACCATTGCGCCCGTCTGTGTCATTCATCCACTGTCACAGGCCTGCAGCAGAGTATTGGTAGTGGCGCTATGACCAATGACATTCCGAGCATTCAAGCATCGGATGTGATTTTTATCATAGGCTCAGACACCAGCAGCGCCCACCCGATCATTGCCTCGAAAATCAAACAAGCCGTGGCTTTGCATGGTGCAAAATTAATGGTGGCCGATCCTAAACGTGTCGCCATTGCCGACAGTGCACAGCTCTATGTCGCCCACAGACCCGGCACTGACGTCATGCTACTCAATGCGATTATGGCGGAAATCATCCGCAACAACTGGCAGGATAAAAGCTACATCGCCGCACGCACCGAAGGCGTGGATGCCCTCTACGCTGAACTCGCAAAAGCAGATTACAGCCTAGAAAACGCGGCCTTGATAACCGGCGTTAAAGCCGAAGATATCGCCTGTATCGCCCGCACCATAGGCAAGGCCGAAAAAACCGCAATCTACTATGCTATGGGCATTACCCAGCACACGACGGGACACGACAATGTCACCGCCATATCCAATCTACAACTTCTGTGCGGCAATATTGGGGTTGAGGGTGCGGGGATTAACCCACTGCGGGGGCAAAGTAATGTGCAAGGTGCCTGCGACATGGGCGCACTACCCAACTTCTTCAGTGGCTACCAAAAAGTCACCGACATTCATGCCAGAATGCGTTTCGAGGCACATTGGCAAACGCCGTTATCGGGAGAAATTGGCGTAACTGCAACCCACATGATGCATGATATTTCCAAAGGGAAAATCAAGGCTTTGTATGTCATGGGCGAAAACCCTGTATTGAGCGATCCTGACCAAGCCCATGTGCTTAGGGCCCTTAACGCTATCGACTTTTTAGTGGTGCAGGATATCTTCCTCACTGAAACCGCCGAGCTTGCCGATGTGGTTCTGCCCGCCGCAGCCTTTGTCGAAAAACGCGGTCATTTCACTAATACAGAACGGCGAGTACAGCGACTCGAACAAGCCCTGTTACCGCCAGGTGAAGCCCTGCCCGACTGGCAAATTGTTCAAGCCATTGCCAATGCGATGGGCGCCGCTTGGGATTACCCCAATGAAGAAGCGATTTGGCAGGAAATCAATGAGCTAACACCACAATATCGCGGCATTACTTGGCAGCGATTAAGTGCAGCCGCTGACGGCAAAATTCCCCAAGGCATTCAATGGCCTTGTCCAGATGCAACCCATCCGGGAACGCCTATCATGCACCAAGGCCAATTCACCCGCGGTTTAGGCAAGTTTACGCCAGTGAGTTATCGCTTACCCGCAGAAATGCCCTGCAGTGAGTACCCGCTCACCCTCTCAACCGGACGCTTACTGGAACAGTTCCACACTGGCACCTTAACCCGTAAAACAGCGGGGCTCGACTTACTCGGCTCGCCTAAAGTAATGATTTCAGTCTATGACGCTGAGCAACTCGGCATAGGCAATGGCGATAAAATCAAACTCACTACCCGTCGCGGCGAAATTGAAATCGACGCCTTTGTGACGAAAAGAGCGCAAGCTGGCGTGCTATTCCTGCCCTTCCATTTTGTTGAGGCTGCTGCGAATAAACTCACCATTAATGCGCTCGACCCTGTGGCCTTTATCCCAGAATATAAGGTCTGCTCTGTGAGGGTGGAACGGGTTGTCGAGAAGATTGATTAAGGCGAACGAGCTAAGGTGAATGGGTTAACGTACATTGACTAGAGTGAATTGGCTTACTTGAATTGTCTAAAGTGAATTAGCTTGGATGAATTCACTCAGCTGAATTAACGCTTAAAAAATAAACGAGCCAAATAAAAACGGGAGACCTTAAGTCTCCCGTTTTTTTATTTAGATTGATGTAATTAAATCCTAAACTGTCCCACTAATTTACCTAAGTTAATACCTTCCTCTGATACCGTCAGACTCACTCTGGCCGCATCTTCACTGGAGTGCAGTAGCTCATTCACAATCTCTTGGATGGCATACACGTTGCGGTTAATTTCTTCAGTTACTGAGCTTTGCTCTGTCGCCGCGGCCGCGATTTGGGTACTCATATCGTTAATCGCCGTCACAGCCGAAGTCACTGAACCCAGACTGTCGGAAATCGTGCGAGAAGAATCCACCGAACGCACGCAGCTTTGTTGACTCTCTTCCATCGCTTTCACGGCTTGGGTCACTAGCTTATGTAATGCCGATAACATCTCATTGATTTCTAACGTACTGGCTTGAGTGCGGCTGGCTAAGTTACGCACCTCATCGGCGACCACAGCAAAACCTCGGCCCTGTTCACCGGCACGGGCCGCTTCGATGGCGGCGTTTAATGCCAACAGGTTGGTCTGCTCGGCAATACCACCAATCACTGACAGTACGCTGTTGATTTTCTGGGATTGCTCGCTGAGTGATTTGATACTGCCCGCCGCATTATTGATTTGCGACATTAAAGACGCAATCTCTTCCAGCGAAGCATCAACACAGCGCTGGGCATTAGCCACATCACCCGTTGCTGCGTGGGTCGCCTCAGCCACTTGAGTGGTATTTTTTGCTACTTCGTTAGCGGTGGACGACATCTCAGTAATCGCCGTCACCACCTGATCGGTTTCATTGTTATGACTGACTAACTGACTCGACATAACTTTAGTTTGCGCATGAATCGCATTAGCCGCTGTTTTCACTTTAGCGGTCGCCGTCGCCACATCGCCGATGATATTTTGCAGCTTATCGACAAAGAGGTTAAAGGAACGTCCAAGTTGAGCGATTTCGTCCTCCCCTTTTACGGCGAGTCGTTTGGTTAAATCCCCTTCGCCCTTAGCGATATCATTCAAGTTATCGGCCATATTCTTGATTGGCACGACCATACGGTGGGCAGCGATCATGATGATAAAGCCAGTAATACCCGTAAGGAACAGTGCTATCAGTAAAATGGCGAAGGATTTATCTGCCATTTGTTCTGTCACTGTGGCGCGGTATTCCTCAACAACGGCATCGATATCATCAATATAGGCGCCCGTACCTAACATCCAGTCTGTACCCGGGATCATCATGGCGTAGCTGATCTTCTCAATCTGCTCATTAGTATTGGGTTTTTGGTAGTAGTAGGAGAAATTACCATCGCCACGTTTAGCGGCGTCGAGCAGGCCGACGATAATTTTAGTGCCGCGGGGATCTGTCATATCCATCTTGTTTTGCCCTTCTAAACTTGGGATTAGGGCATGAAAGATATTTTTACCTTGAGAGTCATACATAAAAAAGTAACCTGCACTACCGAAACGTATGTCTCTGAGTGCTTGATTCACATTGCCTTGCTCTTTTAGCGATAATTGATAATTCACTATGCCTGCAGCAATTTCGGTGGCTTCTTTAATTTGTTGTTTACGCTCACCGACGAGCTTAGTTTTAAAAGTGACCACTTCAGCGGCAAGTGCATCTTGTTCGACATAATAGGAAACCGACATCAATATGAGTAATGCGAGGATCAAAGGGAACAGCGATAGCAATAGTAATTTATTGCGTAAACTCAACTTAGACATGCTTGAATGCTCCAAAGGAATACAACTTGTATCTTTGGAGTATAGCTAACATTGTTATTTCTCTATGGGCTTAAAGTAACAAAATCTTAATCTTGCTCAAGAAACCTGCAATTAATCGCCCTAAGTTCAAAATACATTTAACAAGATCCCACACAAGCTAAAGCCTAAAACTAGCACCAGCATGGGTGGTTTAAATAACTTTAATGCACCAAAACCGAGCAATACCAAGGCCATATCTTTGCCCGAGAATACCGCCTGAGAAAAAACCGGTTGATAAAGCGCTGCCGCGAGTAAGCCAACAACGCAGGCATTGACGCCAGCTATCGCACCAGCAATTTTCGGTCTTGCCGCAATCGCATGCCAACTCTTCAGGCCCACCAGCATAAGGAGAAATCCGGGTAAAAAAATGGCTGCAGTCGCGATGCAAGCCCCCATGAAGGGCTTATCTAGCATGACTTCGGCGCCTAAAAAGGTCGCGAATGTGAACATAGGCCCAGGCACTGCTTGGGCAAAGGCATAACCCGTTAGAAAACGATCGCCGCCTATGGTATTGCCCACTGCTGTTTCTAGCAGAGGTAGCACGACATGACCGCCACCAAACACTAAACTCCCTACGCGGTAAAACTCGCTGAAGATCCAAGCCTCAGGTCCGAAATCCACCATAAAAAAACTGCCGATGAGCAGCACGAAAAAGAGCAGTAAATAGAGATAATTCAAGCGAATCGGTGCAAGCGGCACAGTGTCATCTTGCGTTGCACTCAATTTATAAATACCAATAGTCGCAGCGCCGAGTAACAGCAGGATTTGCGTCCACATAAATGGCGCAATCAAAATCGCCGCAGCACTGACGAGCATTAACAAACGGGCGAATTTGCGTTGGCAGAATTGTTTAAACATGGCAAGAACGGCATCGGCAACCACAACGACGGCCATCAATTTAAGCCCATAAATCATTCCTTGAACATAATGATTAGCAAGCCACGCCGACGTTGTTACCGCCAGTAAGTACATCAAAATAAAGGAAGGTAGCGTAAAACCAGCAAAGGCAGCAAGCGCCCCCACCAGTCCACCTCTTTGATAACCAATGGCAAAGCCCACTTGGCTCGACCCTGGCCCCGGCATAAATTGGCTTAAGGCGACGAGACTGGCGTAACGCTTATCATCGAGCCAACCGAGTTCATTAACAAAGGTCTGGCGAAAATAACCAATGTGCGCCGCAGGTCCGCCAAAACTCATCAAGCCTAAGGTAAAAAAGCGTAGGAAAATCTGTAGCATAAATCGCCGCCCATCAATGCATAAAGTGCTGAAGATTATGCCACTAAAAAGACACTTTGATGAAGTTTCATGCGAGCAACGCAGATAAAAGCATAACAAGGGCTCCACACAGCAGAGCCCTTAAGATAGTTTGAGCGGATTTGAAGAATCGTAAAACGAGTGAGTACAAATGCTTAGTGATAAATTGATGGGCTAAAAGATTAATCCTTCACCAACATAGCTAAGACTTCAAAATGATCGGTATGCGGGAATAAATCAAATAGCTGCACCTTGGTTAAGTGATAACCTTGAATATGCTCGAGATCTTTTGCTAAGGTTTTGGGGTTGCAGCTGGAATAAAGAATCGCCTTAGGCGCAAACTCGCTTAATGACTGGCATAAAGCCTCGCCAATGCCACGCCTTGGCGGATTAACAATGATCAAATCCGGCTTATCGGCAGCACTTTTGCCCTTGGCAAAGTCGGTGGAATCGAGCGCCATAAATTGCACGTTTTCGAGCCCCATCATTTGCGCTGACATCTGCGCGCAGGCAATCGCCTCGGCTTCAATTTCAATCCCTGTGAGTGCAATGTCTTTGGATGCGCAGTGCAGTCCGAAACCGCCGACGCCACAAAACAGATCCCATAACGAGCGAGGAGAAAACTCGGCAACCCACTCACGGGCGGTTTGATATAACTGAGCCGCAACCTGCGGATTGGTCTGGAAAAAGCTCTTGGGCCGAATGAACAAAGGCACATGATTAAAACGTTCTTCAAGCCTAGTATTCTCAGTTAAGAAAATCTCCTCATCGCCTTCAAGTATCGCCATATGAACTGGTTGGATATTGACTGACACCACTTTAATTTGCGGATATTCCGCCAATAATGCAGGTAATTCGCGTTCGATACGTTCAATGCCATTGTGGGATCGCAGCACAAAACGCAGTAGATACTCGCCGCCTACTTGGCTGCGGGTCAGCAGAATAAACTTAAGCTCGCCCTTGGCTTTATCAACCCGATAGGGAGGAAGGCCCGCCTGCTGCACAAAGCGGGTTAAACGGTGCAACAAGGCTTGCATATCAGCGGGATATAACAGGCAATCGCAAAGATCTACCGCATCACCACTTGGGCTCACAATCCCCAACACGGGTTCATGGGCGGCACCGAGCACCACCATTTTGGCTTTATTACGAAAGCCGCTGTCATCGCCAGTAATAGGTGGCAGAAAAAGTTCTGCCGAATTTGCGGGAATAAAAGGCGCGAGTAATTGCTGTAACGTTTGGGTTTTAACCGCTACTTGCTGCGCTAGAGGCTGCTGAATATGCCGGCAAGAAAGGCACTGACCTTGATTAAAATAACCACATTGCTTAACGGCATTCACAATAGCAGCACTCACGACAGATCCTAGATTCAGTAAAAAAGCGCCACACTGTAGCGGTTTTACGGGTAAAAATCATCTCGAAACGCACTCAACCAGTACCAAGGGCGCAATTTTAGGTTTATTCAAGACAAGCTGAGTTTATCAACATCGGCAATCGCCTCGCGCTTACCAAGGGCCGTTTCAATCCATTCAAGTACTTCTGCCGAGGTGCTGCGAAACGTCGTTAACTTACCGCCGTATAAACTGAGGATGCGCGGATGGGAAATTGATGTTTTCATCAAGGTATCCCGCGGCCGCTCAAAAGCTTGGCTATTTTGCTTAGGTAAAACCCGAATACCGCAGAAGGTTTGAGTTATCTTCGTCTTAAGCTCATCAATCTCCGGCGTTAGCGGGAAGTAATGCTTATAAATACCAAGCAGATAATTAATTTCAGACTCGGTCGCTTGGGGTGGTTTATCTAAAGACGCCAGTTCCGTTTCTGTGGTGCCAACCAAGGTTTGCCCATACCAAGGCATCACAAATATGACCCGCTTATCAAAGCAAGACTCTAAATACAAGATGCCATCGGGCGCAGGAATATCCAGTAGCACATGGGCACCTTGCACCCAATCGAGTTCAACACCCGCAAGTGGAGGCAAGACTTTGCTTAAAACCACATTCACCCAAGGGCCTGCAGCATTGATCACTAGACTCGCTTCGGTTTTATGGATTTCGCCCCTGTGACTAAAACACAGCTCACAAGTTTCGCGCCTATGTTCCAGCTCAAGAAATTCAGCCTCGGCATAGACTTCGGCGCCCAATGCCTGCGCGCTGCGCGCCACCGCTTGAGTTAACAACTTATCGTCGGTCTGCGCATCCCAATACTGAAACACCGCCTTTAATCCATTGAGTTTCAATCCTTTAAAGCGATGCCAATGCACGGCAGGCACAGACACAAATTGGCCTAAGGGATCAAACTCACTCAGCAGCGCATACATGCTTAAGCCCGCGCGAATAGTCCAGGGACTGCGCTGACTGTTGTCATACACTGGAATATAAAAAGGCACAGCTTTAACCAGAGTGGGCGCAAGATTGAGTAAATTGCGCCGTTCAAGCAAGGACTTACGGACTAAATTGATTTGCCCCGTTTCTAAATAGCGCAAACCGCCATGGATAAGCTTGCTGGAATTAGCCGAGGTTTGGCCGCCAATTTCGCCCTTTTCAATCAGCAAGGTGGAATAGCCCGCTGCTGCCGCATATTGGGCAATGCCGACACCGCTGATCCCACCGCCAATAATGGCTATATCGAAACTGGCCATAACTCACTCTCGCTAACGTTCCATAGACGACCGACCTACTGAGCCTCATGCATTCAATCAAGCTCAGTCGAACAGCTAATAAGCGTTAATATGTCAATAAGTTAGTCTTAGATCAAATCTCGACGATAAGAGTTTAATCAATACTGGCATGTAATTGTTTAAGTGCTTGATCGCACATGGCCTTTAAGGCTTTTAACTCGCTCGCCTCGTCGCCGACTTTGCAACGCATTAAATGGGGGATTTCACTTGCCTGCGTTTTGAGCGCAATTCCTGCGGCCGTTAAGGCGAGCACTCTCACACGCTCATCTTGTTCGCTGCGACCGCGAGTCACTAATCCCTTGGATTCTAACCGCTTTAGCAATGGCGTTAACGTGCCTGAATCAAGGAAGAGTTTATCCCCTAAGGTTTTGACACTAATGCCCTGCTCTTCCCATAACACTAGCATGACCAAGTATTGCGGATAGGTTAGATCCAATTTATCTAACAAAGGGCGATAAGCTCGCACCATAGCATTCGCGGCGCTATAAAGTGAGAAGCACACTTGGTTTTCAAGGCATAAGGCATTATCTGCGCTGGTATTTTCGGCCATATCGACAGGATTAACACGGGTGTTGGGTTGAGTTGTTGCCATAGGAAGATCCGACAAATTAAATATATTGCGCACAATATACTTGCATTCACACCAAAGATCGAATTATAGTTTACCACAATTGAATTGCGCACAATTCAAATCAATTTACTTAATCCTTAATCTAAGAAGGTCAATATTATGAAAACACTTTATGAAACACGTGCCACAGCAAAAGCGGGTCGTCATGGTCAAGTTAGCACTGATGATGGTTTACTGGATGTGGCGTTAGCCTATCCAAAAGCCATGGGCGGTAGCGGACTTGCCACTAACCCAGAACAACTGTTTGCCGCAGGTTATGCTGCCTGTTTCTCAAACGCCGTTTTGCATGTTGCTAAAATCGGCAAAGTGGATATTACCGAAGCGCCAGTCAGTGCGGTTGTTGGCATAGGTGCCAATGATGCCGGCGGTTTTGCATTAGCGGTTGCTTTAGAAGTCACCTTAGATTTACCACAAGAAGCCGCTGAAGCCCTAGTGCGTCACGCGCATCAAGTTTGTCCATACTCGAACGCTACACGCAATAACATCGACGTGAAACTGAGCGTAAATGGCGTAGCCTTAGGTTAACCCCATCATCGAGCCAGCAATAAAGCACCTTATATTTTATAGGGTGCTTTATCTTTATTAATCAATAACGATTCTGGCAGAGTCAATACTACTCAGATTGTAAAAGCCTATATGAAAGCCGCTGTGTAAGTCGGTGTGAAAGCGGCTAACCACAGATCAGAATCAGCCTGAGAGTGGCAAACCTGATAATAGTAAAACCAAGTTCGAGGCCCAGAATGTGACCCGCTAAAGTGTGATGAGCCAAAGTGTGCAGCACACTATTTCTACCCTAATTCTGCCCTAAATTTCTTTCTGTCCTAGAATTTCTGCCCTAGCTAAACGTTTACAAAGATAAACTTGTTTCAGTTCCCAAAAAATTGTTATTCGCGAGTTAACTAACACTTCTTAATATCTAATTTAATCAAAATGATTGATTTAAGTAGAGTAAGAGTTAATCGAACCGTTTGACGATACTTAAACCCACTCTCAGTGGGAGGCGCTATGACAAAATATCTATCTAAAATCTCGCTGTTTTGCTCTCTATTATTCCTCTTTGCCTTTTCCATCCCGAGCTGGGCCGAAACATCGCCAGCAAGCTCAGCGGATCAAACTTGGCATTATGTGAATGCTCAAGGTGAACTCAAAATTAAACTGTATTTCTTCTGGTCCAAAACCTGCCCACATTGTGCAGAGGCCCATCCTTTTATTGATTCATTACCGCAAAAATACCCTTGGATAGAACTCGAATCCCATATGGTGTCCGCTCCAGGCGTGCAGGATATTTGGCAAACTATCGCCGCAAAAACCACGACAGAGGCGCGTTCTGTGCCCTATATGGCCAGTTGCGAAAAAGCCGTGGTGGGCTATTCGAGCGAAGCGGTCACGGGCGAGTTTCTCGTCAATCGACTGAAAAATTGCTATTTATCCCTTGGCGGTAAACTCAGCGAAGCGGACTTGCCCACCAAAGGCGTTGTCAGTACGAGCGCGAGTACAGAAACCGATGCGCCGCTATTTGGCACCTGCGGCACAGATACAGGTGAAGGCACCTGCGATGCCACCAGCTTGGGTGACGCTACAGAACCGTCGTCAGTGCAATCTGAAGTGCAGCCCGTTGAGTTGCCCTTAGTGGGCGTAGTGACACCTGAGACTATGTCTTTGCCGCTGCTCACCTTAGTGCTTGCAGGGGTTGATGCCTTTAACCCCTGCGCCTTCTTCGTTTTACTGTTTTTATTGTCGATCATGGTTAATGCCAAGAGTCGCAGCCGCATGTTGCTCGTCGGCGGGATTTTCGTGTTCTTCTCAGGCTTTATCTATTTCTTGTTTATGACAGCATGGCTGAACATCTTCCAGCTGTTGGGCGCAGGCAGTGATGGTGGCATGATCATCTTAGCGGCGGGTTGTTTGGCCTTAATCGCAGGGGTCATCAACATTAAAGATTACTTCTTTACTAAGGGGGAAGTGACGCTGTCGATGTCGGCGGAAAACCGGACGAGCTTGATAAAGCGCATGGGTAAACTGTCAAATTCGAGTAGCTTAGGCGCCTTACTTATTGGATCGACCGTACTAGCAGTCCTCGCCAACGCCTATGAACTGCTCTGTACCGCGGGCTTCCCAATGATCTACACCAGCGTGCTTTCTATGCACAATCTGCCAGACATTGAACGCTATATGTATTTGGTTTTATATAACATTGTTTACGTGATCCCGCTGGCGATTATCGTTATCGTCTTCAGCGCGACCTTAGGTAAACGTAAACTGACTGAAAAAGAAGGCCAAGCCCTAAAACTCATGTCAGGTGTGATGATGTTGGGTATGGGTATCGCGCTGGTTATCGACCCTACCGCACTGCAAAATGTGGCGCTGGCACTGGGGTTGATCTTAGGCTCATTGGGGATTACAGCCATTATTGTCATCGGCCGCAAACTGTTCTCGGCTAAGGCCAAGTAATTGACGAAACAATCGGCGAAATAATTGGCAAAATAATGGAAGATTGGTAAATTTATGGCTAACGACTAAAGTTAACCTTGGGTTTGCCGATAAAGGGATCCAGCTTACAATCGAGGTTAGTTATGTCTATTTCACTGAACACCCAAGCTATCGCACCTAATCTAGAAAATGGTGCAGTTGGCGTTAAGGTTGCTCAATTAGCCAAAGAGCAGCAAAAAGCCGAAGGTAAAATCGCGGTAGATTTAATTGCAGCTGCGGCGCCAAAACCGGTAGGTAATGCAGGCCACAACATCAACACTACGGCCTAATTGTTAGCAATACAGCATTTAAAAAAGCGCCTCTGATTATCAGGGCGCTTTTTTTTGTTATTTTTCTATAAAACGTCAGGCGAATTTAAGAAAAAGCGTTGCCATTCACATGCATAATTGTAAATGTCCACACCACGAACGCCAGTGGGATATGCACTAAGGCATAGAAAAACTGATCGAGTCGTCCCATTCCTTTTGCTAACCAAATCAAATACAAGTGTAATCCAATCACCAGCGGGAACAGGGCTAATAGCGGATACAGAGCGACAGGGCTGGCATCGGAAAACAGGCTATGACTTAATAAAGCCCAAGCCACCATGACAGCGGTCGTTAGCGGTGGTGTTGCAATGCGATATTGCTCTGGATAGGGAAACATCCTACGACCTCTTGAGTCTCAATCGGTAAACTTACGTTTTAGGTTTTCGCGCAATCAACTGTGCTTTATAACTGCTGTGAGTGGACTGCGGATCACATAATCGACCTTCAAAGTAATGTAAAGGTTGCCAGTTAGCAAACACTGATTTGAGTTCATTTTCAGTGAGTAAGAAATCGGGGTTACGTGGCCGCCCACTCTCAGCCTGTTGTGTGGTAAAGGTTTCATAGACGATAAGGCCTTCAGTCTTAACCGCCTTGGCAATTTTCGGCAATAATGGCCGATGCAGATAATTGAATACTAACACTATGTCGTACTCTTCAATCGGTAGCGATGGCGCAGCCTCGGCTTCTAAATCCCATTGATATTTGCGGGCGTTCACATGCTCAATGTGCGACATGGCAGACAAATCTCTGTCGATAAATATCACCTCAGCCCCTTGCGCTAAAAACCACAAGCCATTACGCCCGGAGCCGCAGGCAAGATCGAGCACTTTAAGTCCATCGAAGCGAGAAACAGGCCAAGCAAACTCAGTGATTAAGGCTGCGGGTGTCACGATTGGCGCATGGATTACAGACATTAGCATTAGCCCTTAATTTCTTTTTTCGAGTCGATTTGCCGACGATGCACAATAGAATAATGCCTCAGTCCAGCAGGACCATGGGACACAATCACGGACAAAAAGAGTATCACGATTAACAGCTCAGGCTTGAAATTTGCTAGGGGTACAAACAGACCAAATAAGCCTACTTTTACCAAGGTTAACACACCCTTAAGCTGAATTAACCAACGCCAATCACGCACAATTTCCCACAACATTAATATGCTGCCCGTCGTCATGGCGAGATACCAATAATTCAGCCATTGCGTTTTATCTACACCTAATAAAATGCCACCGCCAACACCGACTATTCCTAAAATATGCAATGCCCTTAAACTGGTTTTACTCAAACGTTGAATCCAAAAACGTTTTTCTGATATGCCTTGTTTCTGCATTACATCCCCTTAAGAATCAACTATGTAACATTTAATTAAACTAATAATATAATTCTATACAATAAAGGCTGGATAAATAACATTATTTATAGAATACTCAAAAATAAATAATTGAAATTATTAATATGCAAAGTCACATTATAATATCTATAAAATACAACTAGATAAAATACCTCGCAAAACCCACAATCAATACCATTTTTATTTCATAAAGTTAAATCCAATCCATTCAACATGTTAACTCGCGCAAGTTATACCGTATTCAATCAGTGATTAGCTTCAACTTGATTCATATTTCCCGTCCTATTGCACATTTTAAATATGTTATTTCCGTTGTAACAAAGGTTATGTGACCTGAACACATATATACCTCTTTAGATAGTGATAAATTTGCAAATGGAGAATGCTCTAACAATGCGTGAATGACGTAAAAAATAAATATCACGCCACGATGAATAACCCTTATTAAGTAGATGAATGTACGGCGGAGGAACTACCATGTTCACAAGAAAGATTCAAAAAACAGCACTAGCCATGCTGATCTCTGGCGCAATGGCAGGAACTGCCTATGCTGCACCAGAAGTGCTAGCCGATTTTCACGGTGAAATGGGCAGTTGCGACAGCTGCCACGTCTCAGACAAAGGTGGCGTCAGTGATGACAACCTTAGCCATGAAAATGCCCAATGCGTTAGCTGCCACGGCGATTTAAAAGAACTGGCCGCCGCCGCACCTAAAGACAAAGTCTCACCCCATAAATCTCACTTGATTGGCGAAATTGCTTGTACGAGCTGCCATAAAGGTCATGAAAAATCAGTCGCCTATTGCGATGCTTGCCACAGCTTCGGCTTCGATATGCCTTACGGCGGCAAGTGGGAACGTAAGTTTGTTCCTGTTGATGCTGACAAAGCGGCACAAGATAAAGCCATTGCCGCTGGCGTAAAAGAAACCACTGATGTGGTTATTATCGGTTCAGGTGGTGCGGGCCTTGCTGCTGCAGTATCAGCCCGTGATGCTGGCGCAAAAGTAATCCTGCTCGAAAAAGAACCTGTCCCAGGTGGTAACACTAAACTGGCTGCTGGCGGTATGAACGCTGCCGAAACGAAGGCGCAAGCTAAGTTAGGCATTGAAGATAAGAAACAAATCATGATCGACGACACCATGAAAGGTGGCCGTAACATTAACGATCCTGAACTTGTTAAAGTGCTTGCGAATAACTCTTCAGACTCTATCGATTGGTTAACCTCTATGGGTGCCGATATGACCGACGTAGGCCGTATGGGTGGCGCAAGTGTTAACCGCAGTCACCGCCCAACTGGTGGCGCTGGCGTAGGTGCACACGTTGCGCAAGTGCTGTGGGACAACGCAGTCAAACGTGGTACAGACATCCGCTTAAACAGCCGTGTTGTCCGTATTATTGAAGATGCGAAAGGCAATGTGACTGGCGTACTCGTAAAAGGCGAATACACTGGCTACTACATAATCAAAGCCGATGCCGTTGTTATTGCTGCCGGTGGTTTTGCGAAAAACAACGACCGCGTAGCTAGATACGATCCTAAGTTAAAAGGCTTTAAAGCCACTAACCACCCAGGTGCAACCGGTGATGGCTTAGACGTAGCACAACAAGCTGGCGCAGCAACTCGCGATTTAGAGTTCATTCAAGCTCACCCAACTTACTCACCAGCAGGTGGCGTGATGATCACCGAAGCGGTACGTGGTAACGGTGCTATCGTGGTTAACCGTGAAGGTAACCGCTTTATGAACGAAATCACTACCCGTGATAAAGCGTCTGCCGCGATTCTGCAACAAAAAGGCGAAAGTGCTTATCTGGTGTTCGATGACTCAATCCGTAAGAGCTTAAAAGCGATTGAAGGTTATGTGCATCTGAACATTGTTAAAGAAGGCAAAACCGTCGAAGAGTTAGCAAAACAAATCGATGTGCCCGCCGCTGAACTGGCTAAAACCATCACGGCATACAACGGTTTCGTGAAATCAGGTAAAGATGCGCAATTTGAACGTCCAAACCTACCACGCGAATTAGCCGTAGCACCTTTCTACGCATTAGAAATCGCACCTGCTGTTCACCACACTATGGGTGGCGTTGTGATTGATACTAAAGCCGAAGTGAAGAGCGAAAAAACCGGTAAACCAATCCAAGGCTTATATGCCGCAGGTGAAGTAACTGGCGGTGTTCACGGTGCTAATCGTCTAGGCGGTAACGCAGTATCTGACATTGTGACCTACGGCCGTATCGCCGGTGCTGAAGCGGCTAAATTCGCTAAAGATCACTAGTCACAAACCGTATCAGGGTTAACGGACTAACCCTTGGCTCTCAAAGCACGTCTTTAAATGCGAGAGTCCAGCTTGAACAACTCAAGCACAGGCAGTCAATCCATAAGCGAGCCATCAGGGCTCGCTTTTTTTATCAACAGTTTTAGCCAATTGATGACAAAGCTCACTCTTTTAATAGCCAATTTTCTAAGGCTGAGGACAAAAAGCCCTAACTCACTTACACTCTTTGGCTGATAACTACATCAAAATCCGTTAGGTGACTGAAATGAGAATTGGATTCTTTAGCGCAAAACATTACGACATGCAGCATTTTAACCGCACAAATGCCGCGTTTGGTGCACAAATTGAGTATTTCGATTATCGCCTCTGCATGCAAACAGTGAAACTTGCTGAAGGGTTTGAAATCGTTTGTGCCTTCGTTAACGATTCACTCTGTGAAGAAGTCCTCGTTGAACTCGCCAAGGGCGGCACAAAAATTATCGCCATGCGCTGCGCTGGTTTTAACAATGTCGATTTAGTCACCGCTAAACGCTTAGGCATGCAAGTCGTCAATGTGCCCGCTTATTCCCCGGAATCCGTGGCCGAACACACAGTCGCGCTGATGTTGACGCTGAACCGCAAAATCCACAAAGCCTACCAACGTACCCGCGATGCCAACTTCTCCCTTGAGGGGTTAGTCGGCTTTAACATGTTCGGCAAAACCGTCGGCGTAATTGGTACGGGTAAAATCGGCGTGGCCACCATTAAAGTCTTGCTCGGTTTTGGCTGTAAAGTCATCGCCTACGATCCCTTTATCAATCCAGCGGTTGTTGCGCTAGATGTTGAATATCAAGATCTCGATGCGATTTATGCCAACAGCGATATCATCAGCTTGCATTGCCCACTCACGGCCGATAACCGCCATTTACTCAACCAAGCCAGCTTCGCCAAGATGAAACCCGGCGTCATGGTGATCAACACCAGTCGCGGTGGTTTACTCAATGCCTTTGATGCGATGGAAGCCTTAAAACTCGGCCAAATAGGTTCACTCGGACTCGATGTGTACGAAAACGAAAAAGGCTTATTCTTCGAAGACAAATCGAATGAGATCATTCAAGACGATGTATTCCGTCGATTATCTGCCTGCCATAACGTGATTTTTACCGGTCACCAAGCCTTCCTCACCGAAGAAGCCTTAGGCGCCATCGCCCAAACAACCTTGAGCAATGTAAAAGCGCTATGTGCAGGGGAACGCTCAGGTAACGAATTGTTTTAACTGACAGATAAAATCCTGACTGCTAAAGTGAGGCTTCAACGTTTGAAGCCTCACAGAGAGAACTAAATATGTTAGTCACTCAGGAAACTCAGGATATCTCCACGCCTTCAGGGCTAATGCGCACCTATATCTACCGCCCAGAAGCACAGGGGCAATTTCCAAGCATCATCTTTTATTCCGAGATATTTCAGCAAACTGCGCCTATTGCGCGCACTGCGACAATTCTTGCTGGCCACGGTTTTGTGGTATTTGTGCCGGAAGTGTTTCATGAACTCAATCCTTTAGGCACAGTGCTCGCCTACGATGAACCGGGTAAAGACAAAGGCAACGCCGATAAATTTGCGAAACCTTTAGAACACCACGACAGCGATACCCAAGCACTCATCGACTTTGCCAATCAACAAGCCTACTGCAATGGCAAAGTGGGCAGCATGGGCGTGTGTATCGGCGGCCACTTAGCCTACCGCGCCGCACTCAACCCCGCTATTTTAGGTGCATTTTGTCTCTATCCGACTGACATTCACTCCAACACCCTGCCCTGCGCCTACGGCAATGACTCTCTGAGCCGCAGCGGTGATATTCAAGGGGAATTAGTGTTAGTGTTTGGTAAGCAAGATCCCCATGTATCAGCGGAAGGCCGAGTGTTAATCCACCAGCAATTAATGGCGCTGAACCGTAACTTCACTTGGCTTGAAGTCAACGCTCAACACGCCTTTATGCGTGATGAAGGCGATAGATACGATCCGGCTTTAGCGCTGCAAATGTACTTACAAGCGACGGCATTTTTTCAGCGAGTATTGCGATAGAAGAGTTACATAAACAACAAGGAAGTGATTATGAGAGAGCGTATTTTTAGATGACTAGCTGGAATACTCAGTGTAAGCCTGTTGCTTGCGACTGGCCAACAAATCAATTCTGCGATGCTTTCAGCCATTGATATTGGTATATATCTCGCGATTTGTGCTGTGTTGTTATATTTTTCAATCAAAGGTAACGCTGGATTTAACTATCCAATCCTGCAATTTTTTGTCAAATCAATCGACAAAAAATAAGTCTGCTTCGTTACCGCAAACAGGTAGCACCTTAATTAAGATTTAGGTGCTACAGCTTCTGTCAAGTTGGTTCCCAGTCGGTTTACGCACCTAACAAAGGTAGATGTTTGATACTTTTGTATTTCAACGATAATTCAATACATTGGGAAATTGCGAATTCAGGCAAGGGATCATAGATATTCAACACTATGGCTCGATTCCCTTCAAACTGCAGCACATCGGAATGCAGTTCTCGAAATGTATCAACCAGCTGAGTTTTACAATTAAAGAATAGGCAATATTGTTCGGGATATTTAGGCTTCCAGTCAAATCTTACTGTGCTGCCATTTTTAACTGAATAACTCGGCTCGCCCCATTTTAAGCTCTCTTCCACCGCGCCTAAATCCTGCGCTTCGGCAATTGCAAAAACCAAGGTTCGGATCTGTAATAGCAAGGGCGTTATATGCTCAGGATAGCGTTCAAACTTGTTCTGCACTTGCGCTTGCATGCTCTTATCCTCCCATTTACACCATGCCGAATCATCATATCTGTAAAACAAAAAACACGCTCAGGCACACATGGTTGAACTTCCAAACCCTTAGTGAGCGACGATTATATCAGCACTTTATTATAAACCGCGCATTAGGGGTGTGACACAGTGTCGCAGGTCGTTGAGTTTTTATTGAGATACCCACTTAATCCTATATAAAACATACCATTATTTAAACAAACCTTTCATAGGCTTATTATGACCCGCTCCGCAGTAATGACTTCAATGGCAATATCCCTTGTAAGCATGGCCACTTTTTCAGGGATAGCAGCCGAAGCCGAAACTGAAGCAATGTTTCCAGCATCTGCAATTAAACCTCAAGTATCGACTCCCACGGCTATCGAAAGGATTGCCATTACAGGGAGCCGAATTCAAAGGGAAGAGATGGCTTCCACCGCGCCTATGACCGTTTTTACCGCGCAAGATATCGAGAAAACCGGTGCCACTTCAGTTGAAGTATTGCTGCAAAGAATGACAGCCTCTGCGGGGTTTGCGGGTAATCAAACGAATGCCTATTGGACTGAAGGTGGCTATGGTTCAACCCAAGTTAATCTGCGTGGATTAGGGGTTAATCGCACACTCGTACTGCTCAATGGTCGACGTATGCTGAACAGTGGCACTGGGGCAAACTCCTCCGTAGATCTTAATACAATTCCCATTAGCGTGGTTGAACGAATCGAGGTATTAAAAGATGGTGCATCCGCCATTTATGGTGCCGACGCGGTTGCTGGCGTGGTCAATATCATCACTCGGCAGCAAATCGAAGGGGTTGAGTTTCAAGCACGAACTGGCATAACCGAGCAAAATGATGGTGAACAGTACAAGCTCGACCTTGCCCTCGGTCATGTCGGTGAGCGTGGCAGTGCATATGTGGCGATGAGTTACGATAAAACCCAAGCAGTCGATATGCTGAGTCGCGCGTCTTGTCCGCTTGAGGAAGTGAATGGTGAGCTAGTGTGTGGCGGTAGCTCGGCGCTTCCAGGAGGCAGAGGCCATTTCATTGATACCAATGGTAATCCAATCGGCGATCCGTTAATGCTTTTACCAACAGGAAGTGCCCCTTACACAAGCAGCCATAAAGACAATATTTATCAGTATTTTAATGCGGTTCAACCTAACGAGCGAGTCAATCTTTTTGCCTACGGTGAATATGACTTAACGGCAAGCAGCCAAGTGTTTGCTGAGGCTATGTACACTCACCGTAGCTCACAATTACCCGCTACTCCGCAATCGGTGTCAGGAATAGTCATTCCTGCTTGGCATGAGTCAAATCCGACCGATGCAGACTTTCTGCTCCAGAGTCGCAGACTGGCTGAAGCGCCCCGACAATTTAATATTCAAGCGGATACTTGGCGCTTAGTGACAGGTTTTAAAGGGGATTTGGACAACGGTTGGCAATGGGATGCTGCAGTTAACTTCGGCAGTAACCGTGGTTCCTATGAAGTGACCAATATCATTAATAAGTCTCGTCTTGCCGAGGCGACAGACTATAGCAGTTGTAATATTGATCCTAATGTCCCTTGCGCAAACTTTTGGGGAGCTGGCTCACTCACACCTGAAATGCTGGACTATTTCTTGTTTAACATGCGTGATAGCGGCGGTAATGAGCAGTTTAGTCTCACAACGAATATCACAGGCGATCTATGGCAGTTACCCGCGGGCATGATGAGTTTTGCTGCAGGACTAGAGCACAGAAACGAGAAAGGATGGAATGATCCTGACCCACTTAAAATCAGTGGTGAAGCAAACACTGCCCAGCAAGATCCGATTGATGGTCGTTACACTGCCGACGAAATATATCTTGAAACCTTGTTACCTATTTTAAGCGGCCTGCCCTTTGCTAAGTCGGTCGAATTAACTGCGGCGTTGCGATATTCCTATTTTGATACCTTCGGTGGCGATACCAATTATAAAATGGGGCTGCTGTGGGTCGTCAATGACGCAGTGACGCTGCGGGCCACCCAATCTACGGCATTCAGAGTACCGAATATTCCTGAGTTGTTTGGCGGCATAGATCAAGGCTCCATGAATACCACAGATCCTTGTAGCGAGTGGGCTAAGCTCGATCCTAGCTCGAATCGATACGCTAATTGTATGGCATCAAACGTGCCAACGAATTATAAGCAAGAAGGCACAATATTAACCGACCGTGGTGGCAATGCTGAACTTGAACCAGAAGAAGCCAATACCTTTACTGCGGGTATTGTTTGGGATCTGGAATTTATTGAAGGGCTCAATATCACGCTCGATTACTACAAGATAGAGATTAATAACGCCATTAACTCAGTCAATGGTTCGAGCAAATTAGCCGCCTGTTACGACAGCAAAGGGATGACGCATCCTTTCTGTAGCGACGAGCACTTTGTGCGAGACGCAATGACAGGCAACATCACCTATTTACAAACACAACTGGGCAACGCCGCCAATGAGGTGGTTTCAGGTGTTGATATGGCGATGTTTTACCAGAAAGAAATGGGCAGCGTTGTGACTAATACGACTTGGGAGCTGAGCTATTTAGATCAATACGATCTGCAAACCTACGCCGGCGCCCCCGTTGAATCTCGAGCAGGCACTATTGGTTATGATGGTAGCTACACCAAATGGCGCTCAAACCTCTATTTTGATGTCACTAATGACAATTGGCGCTTTAGCTACAACATTCAGTATATTGGCGCGGCGGATGATCAATATGCCAATGCCGGAGAGATAGGCGACTCAGTTGATGCGATCACTTACCATAACGCACAGGTTCATTATCAAATGGACAACAATATCGCCTTAACGGCAGGTATCGATAATCTGTTCGACAACCAAGCGCCATATCATCAAAGCTATACCGACGGTAATACCAACACTATGACGTACGACCTAATGGGACGTCGTTACTATGTCGGGATGAAATGGGCTCTGTAGTGCTTTGGGCTTAAGGGGGCTGCCCCCCCCTTAAGCAAGCTGGCTAAATTAGTTCTCAAAATAAAAGGTGAGTCATCAACTTGAAGCGGGTTAACACACTTAAACGAGTCTCATCGGCGCACTTTCTGCACAGATGGTTGATGCTATTGCTGGTACTGCCGATTGGGATCTGGTCAGTCACCGGCAGCTATTTCGTCTTAATGGATCTTGGGTTTATCCGTGGCGATCATATTAAAGAACAATACTTCCAGCATATCGATCCCAGCCAGATCCATTACCCAATGGCAGCAGTTTATGAACGTTTCCCCAAGGCTCAAGCAATCGCGTTAACCTCAGTCACTGATACCCTCTACTACCGGATTAAACTGAACGATAAGTCCATTCTCGTGAACGCTGATTCGGGTGAGTTATTGCCTTCAATAACGGAGAAACAAGCCCGAATGATAGCTTCAAACTATCAGCATCACGGGTCTTTAGCCGTCGAGGCTAAGCTTGTTAGTGCAACCCTGCTCACCGATATCGCCCCTGCGGAATTAGCGCCGCGATACTTGCCCGTTTGGAGAATGGATTTTAACGATAGCGCTGCTACAAGCCTTTACCTATCAGCGACAACGGGAGAGTTAGTCACGCGCAGACATGACTATTGGCGTTTATTCGATCTCTTTTGGAAATGGCACATTATGGATTACGACGAAGGTGAAGCCATCGACAATCTTCTACTACTGAGCACGGCTCTAGTCTCTATTGTGGCTGTATTAGCTGGCTTCGTTTTACTTTGGCAGCGCAGAAGGAGGTATCTGAGATGATACCGAATCTTAAACTTAAGCCTAAGCCTCAAAGTAAACGCTTCAAACGTTGGGTCAAAATCGCTCACTATTGGCTCGGTGCCATAGTTAGCATTCAACTGCTACTTTGGCTTGTTACTGGGGTCTATTTCAATTTAACGCCCCATGATGAACTCAAGGGAATGGAGTACCAACAGAGCCATCATCCTGAGCCGCAAAGGCAAGCGTTTGAGCCACAAAAGCTTGTGGATATCGCCCCCTTACTAGCGAAGCACACTCAAGTAGAAAGCCTGACATTAGTGGCGATCGCAGGTAAGCCCGTTTATGTACTCGATGCAAAGGTGCAGGGCTATGCACACCAGTGCCAACAGCAAACCTTGATTGATGCTTATACAGGCAATGTCTTACTTATTGATAAACAAAGCGCGCAACAACTGGCGCTTGAAAGTTACACCGGGCCGGGCAAGATTAGCCAAGTTAAGCAAATCTCAGCCCCCATTAGCGAATGGCCAACCCAGTGCAATTCACTGTGGCAAATAGGTATGGATGATGACCTGTCGACGCGGATTTACATCAATGCGGTTAATGGCGAATTAGTTGGCCATAAAAATGACCACACAGACATCGCCGACTTGATGTTTAAATTGCACTTTATGGATTACCTCAATCAAGGCAGCTTCAACAACCCCTTTAGCTGGCTGTTTGGCATACTGACCTTGTTGCTATCTCTATCTGGCCTGTATTGGGTTGTTGAGAATCTTGTACTCAAGCGCTATCGATTAAGCCTGAGTTGAGTCTTAGTCAGGTGTTAGTTAAGTGCTATTTAAGCGTTAGTTAAGTGGCTAGAACGGCAAAAGCGATTTCATCTCATCGTGCACCGCTATTGGTTAGTCAGTTGCTATTTATTAGCCAGCCGCTATTTGTTAGTCAAGAGTACGTAAGCAAACACACCTAATGACACGATAATAGGACTAAGCGCCCGCGAGCACTCAACACAGCTCGATAATCAATACACTGCGGCTTCGTTATATACACTACTCAGGATCAAACTTCTTCTTGCCTTCGAGTAACGCCTGACGTTCGGCCAAGGGAGTCTGATCGGCGAGCTTTAACACTGCCTTTTGCAGCATCAAGTTATTGGGATAAGTAATAGTATCGCCATTATCGCGATGGATCAGCACATGGAATAACGCAATTTCGATGATCACGCCGCTAATATCTTCATCCTTATCAACCACTCGAATACGCTCGCCGATACGATAGGGAAACACGAAAAAGATCAGCACGCCTGCAGTTAAGTTACTCAATATTGACCACTGAGCGACTAATGCTACGCCCATCACAGCGAAGGCAGATGACACAAATAGCGACACATCTTGATAGCCCAGCCCAAGCGAGACCGCCATCAGTGACAAGGTAATAAAAAACATCACATAGGAAATAAAACGGGTGACTAAACTGGTCCGCGCCACACTCACTTGCTTCATTTGCGCCAGTTTTCTCACCCAATGGGTTAAGGCGCGCTGTAAAAAGAGAAACACTGCAAGATAAATACAGGCAAGCAGGATTTGATTTGTCATAATAGCGGCTCAATTAACTAAAACTGTCTGAATTCTAACTTTTTTGCGCGAGCAGTTATAGCCTGTGCAAGCGAGCCAAACAGCTAAACCGAGTAATAAATCCAATATGGCCGATTCTACCCTCTTACATGAAACCCAAGACGCACTAGGCCCAATCCGCGTAATCGATTACGACGACTCACGGATCCTGTCCTTTGGGGATAACGACGAGCAGAGTAAAATCCTCAAGGCTGCGCCCCATATTCCCCAGCACACTTATGTGCAAGCCATGTTGTTGGTTTTGCTGTTTTGTAAGCCTAAGAGCGCCATCGTTTTAGGTTTAGGCGGCGGCTCGATTATCCATTCTCTGCGCAATTTCGACGCGGCAATAAAGTTGACGGCGGTGGAATTACGCCCCGCGGTGATTGAGTTAGCTAAGCGCTATTTTCAACTGCCGATAGGTAAAAAGCTCAATCTTATCAATGATGATGCCATCGCCTTTTTGGCCGCAGGCGATCATAAAAAAGTCGATGTGATTTTTGCCGATATCTACACAGCCAAAGGCGTTGAAACGGGACAGCTTTCGCCAGTATTCCTTGAGCAATGCACTAACCTCATTAAACCCAACGGTTATTTAGTGCTGAACTGCTGGAAAGAACATAGCCAAAATCGCGAATTATTAGCCGACTTACAACAACACTTTGCCCATGTGAATGCTTGCCTCACTGGCGGCGGTAATTGGGTGATATTTGCGAGCCAATCGCCACAGCTTTTAGGCACGTCGGCCCTGAAAAGTCAGGCTCAATCTTTGTCGCAACAATTGGGTTTTGCCCTTGAGCGATCACTGACACGCTTTGGGCCTTGGATTTAATATTAATATCAGCAAAATAGCTTAAATTAGTTAACCCTAAGGCTGAGCTTTGATATTCTTCTCACACTCCTATGATATGAGCTGTCACCATGAAAAATAAGCACAAATTTATGTTAAGCGTTATGGCTCTGGCGTGCCTTAACTCTCTCAATGCTAACGCCGAGATTTTTAGTTTTGACACTCGTAGCTCACTGAATTCAGATACATTAGTGCTATTCCAAAGCGCTGATGCTACTACCTATGGGATCGATTTTTTACCTCAGTCGACCCAAGACCAATTAAACCTAGCGACGGCAGATAACAGCTTTTCCGGTAAGCAAGGTGAAATCCTCGAGATTTTAGTGCCGAGTGAAATCGATGCTAAGCGGGTTTTACTGGTCGGCATTGGCGATGCAAAAAACCTAACGCCCGGTGATATCAATACAATCGGTGGCAATATTGCAGCCAAACTCGATACGGTTCCCCAAGCTACAGTACGCGTACTCACTCAAGGTTTAACGGCCGCGCCGTTATTTGCCTCAGAGTTGGCCCACGGTATTGAACTGCGCAGCTATCGTTACACTCAGTTCAAGGCGAGTACCCATGCCGAGAAGAACTACCAAATCGCCGTCGATGATTTAAGTGGCAACCAGAAACACCATAAAAATCTGCAAGCGGTTGAAGCTGGCGTGTTTTTAGCGCGCGATCTCACAAATGCGCCCGCAGGCATTATGTATCCAGACAGCTTTGCCAATGAGGCGAGAAAACTCAAATCCCTCGGCGTTAAAGTCACAGTATTAGAAGCCAAAGATATCGAACGCCTACAACTGGGCGCCTTGGCGGCAGTGGGTAAAGGCAGCGAACGCCCACCTAAGTTAGTGGTTGCCCATTGGCCGGGCAGCAAAGATGCGCCAATCGCACTGGTCGGTAAAGGTATCACCTTCGACTCTGGCGGTTACAACATTAAGGCGACGGGCACTTCTATCGCACGGATGAAGTCAGACATGGCGGGCGCAGCCACTGTGCTCGGCACCATTAAAGCCATGGCACTCCAAAAGGCGCCAGTCAACGTAGTCGCGATTATGCCAATGGCGGAGAACATGATCTCTGGCCACGCAATGATCCCTGGGGACGTGATTAAAACTGCCCAAGGGCTAACCGTTGAAGTGCTCAATACCGATGCAGAAGGTCGCTTAGTGCTGGCCGATGGCCTCTGGTATGCCAGAGAAAACTATAAGCCTTCCATCATAGTGGATGTCGCGACCTTAACGGGATCTAAAGTCGGCGCACTCGGCAGCGTATATGCGGGATTGTTTACCGACTCAGAAACCTTGGTTCAGCAGTTAACCTATGCGGGACAACAGGTTGGCGAGAAAGTGTGGCGTCTACCCTTAGATCAAGCCTACGATGATGAGCTTAAATCCACTATCGCGGATCTGAAAAACACCGGAAAAGAAGGCAGCGCAGGCGCTTCCTCTGCGGCCATGTTCTTAAAACGCTTTGCGGGCGAACAGCCTTGGGCACATCTCGATATCGCGGGTAATGCCTTAACCGCCACCGATACCGCCGTTGTTCCTGCGGGCGCCACAGGTTACGGCGTACGCTTACTCAGCACTTGGTTAACTCAATCTAAAGCTAAGTAACCTGAGCTCGGGATAAGCAGAGCCGCTGAATAGGCATCTTTTCGGGCCTCTCTGCGTTGCTCTGTCTAACCATAGCTCGCTATGGCGTACGACAGAGCGCCTTGATATGCGCAAAAATCTGCGCATTCAGTCAGGAAATAGATTTTTCTTTTCAAACTAGGGTCTGTTGATCTTTGCTGTACAAATGGTGTTCAGCAATACATCGGCAGCCACATTAACATAAACGCCAGTGACACCATACTGGCGTAATTTCTTGCTAGCTTGTCATACCTTGTTGATATTGCTCGATAATGTTTAATTCTTCCAAAAGCATTCTCCACTAAATGTCGATACCGATATAAGCACCAATCGACTCTTTCTTGAGGTGTATTCTTATAGCGGCGCCTTGGAATAACAGATTTCCCGCCTTTATTTGCGATAAGTTCACGAAATGCATCGCTGTCATAACCTTTATCTGCAATGACGGTATCAACCTGCTTCAGGTGTTCAATTAAGCTGGGGGCGTGTGTAATATCGTGTTTTTGGCCTTCTGATAATTCGAAATAAATCGGTAATCCTCCGCTGTCGACGGCTAAGTGAATTTTGGTTGAATTACCGCCTCGACTTTTACCAATACTCTCATTATTTAGCGTCGCTGCACCTGCACTGTGC
Organism: Shewanella baltica; assembly: GCF_900456975.1. Classification (NCBI taxonomy): domain Bacteria; kingdom Pseudomonadati; phylum Pseudomonadota; class Gammaproteobacteria; order Alteromonadales; family Shewanellaceae; genus Shewanella; species Shewanella baltica. The sequence goes on along the minus strand of NZ_UGYM01000002.1, from coordinate 571,568 downwards.
TGGTGAGCCCGCACTATCGAGCCATCAATAAAGACCCATTCTATATCAGCAAGGTTGGCTAAGGCCTTGAATAAATGTGCTAGAACGCCTTTCTTAGACCATAAATGAAACCGTCTAAAGACCGTGCTCCAATGACCGAACTCTTTAGGTAAATCTCGCCAAGGGATACCTGTTCTAAGCCGGTAAAGAATACCTTCGAATGTTTGTCTATGTTCAGGTTTGTCATAAACACGGCCTGTGCTTTTCATTAAATGAAATAGCTTTTCCCAGCGTGCATCGGTTAGCATAAGTCTTGGCATGGCTTGAGGTTATGGTTACTTTTGGCGAAGCAAATTATAACGTCTTGCCATGCTGTCTAAAAATCACTCTCGAAAGATCAACAGACCCTAATCATTTATAGCATTGATTTAGTTTTGTTAAATTTAGATTTTTCGACACTCGTTATCCCGAGTTCAGGTTAAGTAATCACAGCTCACTTGCCGAACACCTCTGCATTCGCAACGCGGCCTTGTTTTAATTGAATTTATATTTAAGGGATATCATTGATATCCCTTTTTTATGCCTGAGATTTAGCTCAACCTATCCACTGAAAAGTCATCGCATACAATCCAGATCCAACCCCAATCACACCAAGTCCGCAGCTGCTGTGGAAAAACCGATTGAGTCCGACCGAATCGCATTAGCATTCGATTTAATCGATTAGGATAATAGTTTTTATCCGTTATCTTAATTTTAAGCGAGTCGGTAATATGCTTCACATCGACAGGACGCAAGCAAATGTCCTCGTTATGAACTTAAGCAATCATCAACTAAATGGAAGCATAAAATGACTCAATCAATTATCAACAGCACAATCAAACCATTCAAAGCCACTGCGTATCACAATGGTGAGTTCGTTCCAGTAACGGAACAAGACCTGTTAGGTAAATGGTCAGTTGTATTCTTCTACCCTGCTGACTTCACCTTTGTTTGCCCAACTGAATTAGGCGACATGGCTGATTACTACGAGCAGCTGAAAGGCATGGGCGTTGAAGTTTACTCAGTATCAACTGACACTCACTTCACTCACAAAGCGTGGCATGACACGTCAGACACCATCAAGAAGATCAACTTCCCAATGCTGGCTGACCCTACAGGCACCATCAGCCGTAACTTCGGCGTGATGATTGAAGAAGACGGTTTAGCACTGCGTGGTACTTTCGTGATTAACCCAGAAGGCCAAATCAAGGTCAGCGAAGTTCACGATTTAGGCATCGGCCGTAGCGCTCAAGAGCTAGTTCGTAAAATTCAAGCAGCTCAATATGTTGCGACTCACGATGGCGAAGTTTGCCCAGCTAAATGGCAACCAGGTGACGACACATTAGCACCGTCTTTAGACCTAGTTGGCAAAATCTAATTTAGCCCAAAGCGTCAACCCCGCCAGTCTAGCGTCCCAAGCTGATTGGCGTTACAGCCAACACAGTTGTAGCGCCACGCAGCAAAGGATTAAGCCCGCCCCTGCAAGGGCCTAGACTGGCCCCCTTATCTCTCCCTTTTACGCGATTTTGGAGTCATCACATGTTAGATGCGAATTTAAAAAATCAACTGCAAACCTATCTGCAAAACCTCAAGAGACCAGTTGAACTTGTCGTGTCTGCAGATGAGAGCAAAAAGTCTCAAGAATTAAAAAGCTTAGCGCAAGACATTGTCAGCCTATCTTCTCTGGTGAGCCTGAAAGAAACTCAGGGCGAACGCACCCCGGCGATGACAGTGATAAACCCACAACTTAATACGCAAATCAGCTTTGCTGGTCTGCCTATGGGTCACGAATTTACCTCACTTGTGTTGGCCTTACTGCACACGGGTGGACACCCAATCAAACTCAGCGATGACATTATCGAGCAGATCCGCAATCTGCCGGGCAAATATGCCTTTGAAACTTACGTCTCACTGACCTGCCAAAACTGCCCAGACGTAGTACAGGCACTGAACATGATGGCGGCGATTAACCCGAATATCACCAACGTGATGATCGACGGCGCCCTATTCCAAGACGAAGTGGCGAGCCGTAACATTATGGCCGTGCCTTCTGTCTACTTAAATGGCGAAGTGTTTGCAGCCGGTCGTATCAGCATTGGCGAGATCCTCAATAAACTGGACACCAATACCGCAAGCCGCAAGGCCGATGAAATTAATGAAAAAGCCCCATTCGAAGTCTTAGTGGTGGGCGGCGGCCCAGCCGGCGCAGCGGCAGCTATTTATGCAGCACGTAAAGGCCTTCGCACAGGTATTGTTGCCGACAAATTTGGCGGCCAAGTCGCTGAAACGGTTGGTATCGAGAACTTTATTTCGGTCAAAGCGACCGAAGGTCCCAAGCTAGTGGCAAACCTTGAAGCCCATGTACGAGACTACGAAGTCGACATCATGGACAACCAAAAGGCAGTGTCGTTATCAACAGATGGCTTGTTCGAGCTTGAACTGGCAAGTGGCGCTAAATTACGTAGCCGTACCGTATTGTTAGCCACAGGTGCACGCTGGCGTGAAATGAACGTCCCCGGCGAGAAAGAATACCGCGGCAAAGGTGTCGCTTACTGCCCACATTGCGATGGCCCGTTATTTAAAGGCAAACGTGTGGCGGTGATTGGCGGCGGTAACTCAGGTATCGAAGCAGCTATCGACCTTGCCAACATAGTAGAACATGTCACTGTGCTGGAGTTTGATAAAACCCTACGCGCCGACGATGTACTGCAACGTAAAGCGGCGTCTATGGGTAACATCAAGATTATTACCCAAGCCATGACCACAGAAGTGACTGGCGATGGCACTCGGGTTAATGGCCTGAACTACACAGACAGAGCAACAGGCGAGAGTCACCATGTCGCACTTGCAGGTATCTTCGTACAGATTGGGCTAGTGCCGAATACCGAGTGGCTAAAAGGTGTGGTTGAACTGACGCCACGTGGGGAAATCATTGTCGATGCCCGCGGTCAAACATCCATCCCTGGAGTATTTGCGGCAGGCGATGTCACTGACACGCCGTTTAAGCAAATTATCATTGCCATGGGCAGCGGCGCGACCGCATCACTGGGTGCATTTGATTACCTCATTCGCCACAGCGATGAAGAAACCGCCGAAACGAAAACCACAGATATAAAAGCGGCTTAATCTTTAAACATTAACCGCATAAGCTAAGAAGCCAGCGCAAGCTGGCTTCTTGTTTTTAAGAGAATTTATATCGAGTCTTGTGAGTTTATCGAACGCTTTAAACTATGGAATAAACTGGCAAATACGAAGGTTGAAAACAACAAGATTAAGCAAAGTAGTCTCACCCAAAGCACTTGCCCCTCAAGTAACCAATTCAAAAAAGCGGAGGAAACCATAAAACTGGCAAGATAGGCATATTGTAATGGTGTCATGTTAGGTACTGCTATCGACTTTTTTCGTTAATAAAATACGCCACCAGCGCATTGGCATGCCCATGACCGAGTTGATGTTCACTCTTAAGCCAAGCCACCATTTCCATATGTTTTTTACCTTCGAGACCTTGCAAAAGCGTTAGCCAGTGGGCGATCGGCTGACCATAGGTTTTCTCGATAGAAGGGAAATATGATGCGGGGCCTTTCACTTTTACGCTATCAGCTACTGTCGTTGGGTGAGTATTTCCTGTCATAACAGATGTCCTTATCTTGATATTTATAGAATTTACGTCAATAAAATCTAGCCTAAAGGTAGGGGTTCTCAAGCCGAATTTGCATTAAGGTTTCAGGCGTATCGACCGCGTTAAAACCAAACTGGGCGTAGAGTCCATGGGCATAGCGGGTGGCGAGCATTATCCGCCTTAATCCCTGTAAATCAGGATGTTCCATAATTGATGTCATCATTAACTTACTTAAGCCTAAGCCACGGTGCGACTCAAGTACAAACACATCGGCAAGGTAAGCAAAGGTGGCTTTATCTGTGATTAAGCGGCCAAAGGCCACTTGCTTAGCTTCACTATCAAGCACAGCAAAACACAGGCTATTGGCTAGCGCTTTACGCAACAATGCCTTTGGCATGCCCTGCGCCCAATAGCTGTTACTGATAAAACCATGAATAACCTCAAAATCCATTTCTGCTTGATCACAACTCACACTATATGTCGGCATGACTCAACTCCCTTTTATCACCAATTAAGTGCAGCATTTGGCATTCAATATCTAGGCTATAACCACGTTATTCATTACAGCAACTACATAGCTTCAATCTGCTCAACCATGAGTTGCAGCGAGAAATTACCGCGATACTCATTCACATCAAGCTTATAAACGATACGAGCATGGTGAATGGTCGCATCGGGCCAAGTGTGTAAATCCACATTAAAAGCAATCGCATCGAGCATCACAGTGCCGCACTGAGTTTCGAGCACGAGCTTAAGGTGACGCTCGCCGACGAGGCGTTGCTGCACTATCGTAAAATAGCCATCAAACAGTGGCTCTTCAAAGGCTTGTCCCCAAGGCCCGGCATTGCGCAGTAACTGGGCCATCTCAAGATTCAGTTCCGTGGGAGTGAGTTCACCATCGGACCACAGCTCGCCAGTTAGCAGTTCAGGTTTGAGCAGTTCACGCACCGCATCATCATAGGCTTTGGCAAATGTCGCAAAACTGCCCGCCTTGAGTGATAAGCCCGCCGCCATTGCATGACCGCCAAACTTGATAATCAGCCCTGGGTGGCGCGTGTTGACCAGCTCGAGTAGGTCGCGCATGTGCAAGCCTTTGATCGAACGCGCCGAGCCTTTAATTTGACCATTGCCGGCATCGGCAAAGGCGATCACGGGTCTGTGGTATTTGTCTTTAATGCGCGAGGCCAAAATACCAATGACGCCTTGGTGCCAATCCTCTTGAAATAGCGCAATGCCCCAAGGTAGCTCGTCTTCGTTGAGCTTTAAGTGCTCGAGACTTTTTAAGGCTTCCTGCTGCATGCCGACTTCCAGCTCACGACGCTCTTGGTTTAACCCATCGAGCTCGGCCGCCATACGCCGCGCGTACATCATGTCTTCACAGAGTAAGGTTTCGACCCCTAGCGCCATTTCATCGAGCCGGCCTGCGGCATTAAGCCTCGGACCCACGGCAAAACCAAAATCAGATGCAACAATGCGCGCAGGATTTCGCTTCGCCACTTCAAGCAGTGCGGTAATCCCCACACGGCAGCGGCCCGCTCGCACGCGCTGCAAACCCGCTTCGACTAAAATGCGATTATTGGCATCCAGCGATACCACATCGGCAACGGTGCCAAGGGCTACGATATCGAGCAGCGTGCCGAGATTAGGCTCAGCAATACCGCGCGTTTGATACCAGTTTCGCGTTCGCAGTTCAGCCCTTAATGCTGTCATCAAATAAAAGGCGACACCGACACCGGCAATCGATTTACTCGCAAAGGGGCAATCGGGTTGATTCGGATTCACTATCGCATCGGCAGCAGGTAACTCATGGCCGGGTAAATGATGGTCGGTAATCACCACTTGCATACCAAAGGCTTTGGCCGCAGCAACGCCATCAATCGATGAAATACCGTTATCGACAGTGATCAGCATTTCAGCCTGTTTAGACGCCGCAACCGCAACAATTTCAGGGCTTAAACCGTAGCCGTAATCGAAGCGATTGGGGATCAAATAATCCACTTTCACCGCGCCCATCATCCGTAGCGCCAACATACATACGCTGGTTGAGGTCGCGCCATCGGCATCAAAATCACCGACGATCAGAATCGACTTATTCGCCAGCATGGCATCGGCAATTAGCGCCGCAGCTTCGGGTAAGCCTTTCATGGTTTCAGGTCTTAATAGACCCTTAAGGACAAGTTCGCATTCGTGGGTGAGCGCACCGCGGCGAGCGTAAAGCTGCTTCAATAGCGGCGAAAGATGAGCGGGTAAATGGCTATCATCAACGGTTGGGCGACGGACTATCTTATGGATCAAGGGACTCAAACTCTCATGAAATCGTGGCGATAAGATAACAAAAAGGTGAGCCTTAAGCTCACCTTTAGTGGGATAAATTTTACTATTCTGACTGTTACTGACGCGCTTCTAAGGTGCGTAATAAGTCCGCAGGGGGTTGATAACCTGGGATCATATTGCCATCTTCTAACACGATTGCCGGCGTACCATTCACACCAAAGGTGGTGCCTAAAGCATATTGCTCGGCAATTTTAGCATCGCATGTTGCTGCTGCCACTTTGCTGCCCGCTTTAGCGTCTGTCATGGCTTTTAATGGATCTTTAGCACACCAGATGGCTTGCATTTCGTCGGCGTTGGCTGACGGCACGCCCGCACGCGGGAAGGCTAAGTAACGCACGGTAATGCCAAGCTTGTTGTAATCGGCCATTTGGCTGTGCAATTTACGGCAATAACCACAGCTGACGTCAGTAAATACAGTGACCACATGTTTTTCATTTTTAGCTTTGTAAACCAACATATGGTCTTCAAGCGGCTTCATCATTTCTAAACGTGGGCCAGCTAATGCCGCTTCAGTTAAGTTTTTCATGCCTTTATCTAGGTCATACAAACTGCCGTGGAACAGTTTTGAACCATCACGACTAATATAGAGCACGCCGCGGTTGGTCATGGCTTGATACAAACCCTCAATCGGCGAATCCTGCATAGAAATGACTTCAACATCCAACATCTCAGTCAGTTTTTGCTTAATAGCAGCTGTATCTGGCGAGGTCGCTGTTGCGGCGTTAGCAAGAGGAGCTACAACAAGGGCAAAAATTAAAGATAATGCTCGGGTTAACTTCATGTGACATCCTATAAATTGGGTCTCGACGAGGAGATTTTGGGGTCGTTCAAACGCGATATACTTAATAGACCCCGTATGGTGGCAAAAAGTTACAGACAAGCCGCGCGGAAAGCAAATTTATGCTGTAACTAAATCCTTTTTCAGCCTCTTGGATGATGCTGTTGATGCAATTCCTGCAACCTTGCCCGCGCCACATGGGTATAAATCTGCGTGGTTGACAGGTCGCTATGGCCTAACAGCAATTGCACCACCCGCAGATCGGCACCGTGATTGAGCAAATGGGTAGCAAAAGCATGGCGCAATGTGTGCGGTGATAATGCGGTTTCAATCCCAGCACGCAGGGCATACAGCTTAATCCGATGCCAAAAGGTTTGCCGCGTCATCATCTGCCCGCGTTTTGACGGAAACACCACATCGGACTGTTTATTGCCGAGCAACTCTTGGCGCGCAAACTTCATGTAGCTCTCGACCTCGGTAATCGCTAATTCACCCAGCGGCACAAGACGCTCTTTGCCGCCCTTACCCACAATGCGCACTAAGCCTTGGCGCAGGCTCATCTGCTCCATCGTCAAGCCAACGAGCTCGCTCACCCTCAAGCCTGTCGCATACAACAGCTCTAGCATGGCTTTGTCGCGACATTCGACGGCATCTTCCACATTGGGCTCAGACAACAAGCGATCGACCTGCGATTCACTCAATGAATCGGGTAAATGGCGGGTTAATTTAGGCGACTCAACTAGGGCCATAGGATCGGCTGAAATCTGCTTGGTCTGCACTAAATAGGTATAGAAACGCCGTAAACTGCTGAGCAGCCGAGCGCTACTGGTGCGCGCAAAATCCTGCTCAACTCTAAAGGCTAAATACGCCCTGACATCGGCCTGAGAAACCGCAAGCAGCGTTACCCCTTGCTGAGCTTGATAACGATCAAAATGGCGCAAATCGGTGCGATAGGCCGATAAGGTGTTGTCACTCAGTCCCTTGCTCGACCAGAGATCATCAAGAAAAACATCAATGAGCGGATCGGGCTGATATGTCTTAGGCACAAAAACTCCATAAAAAAACGGCGTCATCAAATGATACGCCGTTGATATTAACTTAACTACATTTAAGCCTACATCAGCTTAACTGAGTCCCGCGTAAAAACGCGAGTACAAGGCTTAAGCAGCAGCCGTTTGATCACGACCACGACCGAACACTAAACACAGTACTATGGTTGCAATCGTTGGCAGTAACCAAGCCATGCCTTCTTCATAGAGTGGCAGCTTAGATAACACGGGAGACATCACATCCACGACATGGATAAAGCCCTGTGCTAAGCCATTCACCGCTTGACCATCAGCGCCAGTCAGGCTGCTTGCCGCCACTTTAAGGCCATCGAAGATGCCGAAAAACAGTGCCACGCTCAGTACTGCACGGTGTGCAAACTGCGGATTCGCAAAGTAAGCGGTCAAGAAAGTGATGACCACTAAGGCGATTGCCACAGGATAAATCGTCATTAACACAGGAATACTGATGGCGATAAGCTGCGTAAGACCCACGTTAGCAATCACAGCACAAATCACGCTTAAGAAGATCACTAGGAAACGGTAAGACAGTTTAGGCATCAGCTCATTGAAGAACTCTGAACATGCACTTACAAGACCGACCGCTGTGGTTAAACAAGCTAAGGTCACGACCGATGACAGTAAGACTGAGCCTAAATCACCAAATTCACGGGTCACATAGTTTGTTAAGATCTCGCCGCCATTTTTAGCACCGATGGCGATATCGCCTGCGGTCGCACCTAAAAAGAACAGCGACACATACACAAAGGCTAAACCAGCGGCAGCAATAAAGGCGGCGCGGATCAGATATTTAGTTTGAGCACTCGGTTGATCAATCCCCTTTTTGCGCAGGATATCGATAATCAGCATACCAAACATCAAGGACGCTAACGTATCCATAGTGTTGTAGCCTTCCAAAATACCTTTGGTCAGCGGATGGTTTTGATAATCGCCTACGGCTTGGCCCACTTCGGATGCGGGTAAAAACATCACAGATGCAGCCAATCCAACTAACAAGATCAATAAAATAGGCGTTAATACTTTACCTACGCTATCGAGCAGCTTGCCAGGGAAAAGCGCTAATAACATAGTGACAGTGAAGAAACACATGGTGTATAGCAGTTGCGACAGATTCAGTTCTAAACTGCCCAGTAAAAATGTGGCCGTGGTGTCATCGATAAAGGGCTTAGCGCCAATCTCGTAAGCCACTAAACCGGTACGCGGCGCAGCAAACGCAGGGCCGATAATGATATAAATCGCGATAGCCAATGTCGTTGCTGCAAATACTGGCAGCATAGCCATAACCTTACCTTGAGCCTTAGCGACAGCAATCAGTCCAACTAAAGGTAAACCTACGGCGGTAATCAAAAAACCCAACATGGCGAGGGGCATATTACCGCCCGCTAACATTCCCGCGAACGGTGGAAAAATTAGGTTACCTGCCCCTAAAAAGAATGCGAAGGTCATAAAACCTAAGCCCAATGTATCTGCGATACTCATCTGATTGTCTTGCACTGGAAGCCCCATCTTGTCTTATTGTTTTTTTACAAACTTAAGTGATTATGTGTCGATTAGCCATAGCTAAAACAAAGCCCATCCGGAGTGCAAATCTTTGTTTACACAATTCCGTGGTAAATATGTTCGATATCTGTCGAGTTTATAATCTATGACAAACTTTTGTGCAGCCGTACTGACTACTAATTCACCACCAAACTCGTTTACCTATCCGTTAATCATAAAAGTGATTAAAAATGGGGGCGAAACTAATACCAGACTTAAAGCACCAATACAAGACAACAAGACCGTTAGGATAAAAAAAGCGAAATAATGCTAATTAACTGCTAAGAAAAGGTTTCTAAGGCAATAAAATAAAGCGTTAATTAAGTAAAATCTGTGTTGCGCCGTAAAAAATAAAATCTTATGCCGACACAAATTCATACATCTAGCGCAACATCTTCTGTTTAAAAGCATTGGCTAAAAACGAGGGCTAGAATTAGAATACTGCCCGCCCAATATTGGGCCTAACCACCTTAGAACGGCAAAAATTAACTCTCCATGGCATTCACTTTTAAACAATTTCATATCGATGATATGAATTGCGGCATGGCCGTAGGCACAGACAGTGTCGTCCTAGGCGCGTGGGCTCAACTGACCGCAGCAAAAACAGTTTTAGATATTGGTGCTGGCAGCGGCTTACTCAGTTTAATGGCAGCGCAGCGCAGCCAAGCACACATTACCAGTGTCGAATTAGACACCAGTGCAGCCGAGGCTTGCCAGCATAACTTCCACAATAGTCCGTGGGCGAATCGACTCACCTTAGTCAACAGCAGCATCCAAGACTTTTGCCAACAGATTGAGTATCAAGAGTATTTTGATCACATCATTTGTAATCCGCCCTATTTTGAGCAAGGCACACAAGCGATACAATCCCAGCGCGCTATGGCCCGTCACACAGATAGCTTAAGTTTTACCGCGCTACTCGATGCCATTCATGTGTGCCTAGCACCGCAAGGAAACGCAAGCCTCATATTACCCATGCAGAGCATGGCGCGTTTCAATGAGATTTTAGCGCACTCACCGCTCAGTCTGATTGAAATAACTAACCTTATTAGCATAGTAGGGAAAAGCGCTAATAGAGTACTCTGCGTACTCGCACACAAGACTCACCCTCAAATTGCCCCTAAGATCAGTGATATCACTATTCGAGAACTTTCAGGCCAATACACCCAAACCATGGTGCAATTGATCCGAGATTTTTACCTTAAATACTGATATCGAGTCCAGCCCTGACACGTTAAGTAAAGGCCGCTAAGTTTGGCAAAGGTAACGAAGGGGCTAATTCCCCCCAAATTAGATGCTAATACATTGAGCTTAAAGTAATTAACTTATGCCTATTACCATAAAACTTTACCGGCTGAGAAGATAAACACCGGAGATCTAGATAAGTTATTTAAGTTAACCGCCATAACCTTTATAATGCTTCGCTATTATCCGTCGAGACGCTGCGCATGCAATTTGAAGATTTCCAGCTTGACCCTAGCTTATTAGAGTCGCTTAATGCCATGGGGCATCATTCACCCACCACTATTCAGCAAGAAACTATCCCTTATGCCTTAGAGCAAAGAGATATTCTCGCGCGCGCCCCGACAGGAACAGGTAAAACAGCGAGCTTTTTACTGCCATCGCTGCAACATTTAATCGACTTCCCCCGCCGTTTCGCAGGGCAAGCACGTATCCTGATCCTCACGCCAACCCGTGAGTTAGCCAGCCAAATCCACCGTTATGCGTGTCACTTAGCCACTGGCCAAGGTTTAGACATAGCGATCGTGACCGGTGGTGTGCCTTACGGACCGCAGGAAGAAGCCTTAGCGGGCAACGTCGATATTCTGGTCGCGACCCCTGGCCGCCTGATGGAATATTTAGACAAAGGCAATTTCAACGCCCAAGAAGTCGATATCTTAATTATCGACGAAGCCGACCGCATGCTAGACATGGGCTTCTCTTCTGTGGTGCAAGCGATTGCTATCGAAGCCCAAGGCCGCAAACAGAACATGTTGTTCTCTGCCACCTTAGAAGGCGGCGGTGTGCAACGTTTTGCCCGTGAAGTATTGAACGACCCGATTGAAATCGATGTTGAAGCACCTCGCAGCGAAAAAGCCAAGATCCACCAATGGATCCACTTAGCCGATGATAAAGAGCATAAATTTGCCCTGTTATGTCATCTGCTGCGCCAAGAAGATGTGAAACGGACTATCGTGTTCGTAAAAACCCGCGACATCGTTTCTAGCTTAGAAGGCCAGTTACTTAAAGTCGGTATTGCCTGCGCCTTCATGCGTGGCGATATGGAACAGAAAAAACGTTTCCAAGCTTTGAGCCGCTTTACCAAAGGTGAAGTGAACGTCTTGCTGGCAACCGATGTGGCTGCACGCGGTATCGATATCGACGATATCACCCATGTGATCAACTTCGACATGCCACGCTCTGCCGATACCTACATTCACCGTATCGGTCGTACTGGCCGCGCTGGCGCAAAAGGTACTGCGATTTCGTTGGCCGAAGCCCACGACATGCGTATCGTCGGTAAAATTGAGCGTTATATCGAGCAACCGTTGAAACGCCGCGTGATCGAAGAGCTGCGTCCAAAGAACAAAGAAGCGCGGACACCGGGTAAGAAAAAAGCCAAAGTGAAAGCGAAAGAAGCAGCGAAGAAAACCAGCAAGAAAGAAGCGGCAAAGAAAGCGAGTAAAATCGCCCGCAAGAAGAAGTAACGCCAGCTTGAAATAATCCAACTAAAGCCGCTATATGCGGCTTTTTTATTACCTAAATTTAACTCAATGCAATAAATCAACTGACGAGTAAAAGCTAACCTTAAAATATAGAGCATGAAATACGGCCCATTTAGATCTACAAGCTCACAAACGTATTCATTCTTATTTCAATATATTCCAATCACCTAAGTGAACCTTTCATCATTTACCTGCTCTAATTTTCGCCAAAACATCGGTACCTAGTGAGCATATGTGTCAAACCATCACTTTTAGACACATTTAATTTACAAAAATAAATTTATTGGCGCGGCCGACTCTGCTACTTTAACCCCATTACGCGATTAGCATGGATGTAACAATAATATGATGAAGACTCTACTGAGGAGAACATCTCCTTTATTAATTTTGCTGCTATTTGGCTTAGGCGCAAAAATATTAATGCAAACCAAGGAAGCGCCAGAACAAAAACCTGAAGAGATGCCCATTCCTATCGTTGATGTGACGCAAGTGACTCAGCAAACGGTATCGCTAAACTTACCTTCCTACGGTGTGGTTAACCCAAAATATAAAACCCAGCTTGTGACCGAAGTTCAAGGCAGAATGCTGACCATTTCCCCTAATTTTGTTGCGGGCGGCATAGTCAAGAAAGGCGAACAACTCGCGCAAATCGAGCCCTCAGATTACGAGGCTGATTTAATGCAAGCCGAAGCGACACTGGCCCAAGCCACCGCTGCACTGAACGAAGAAATTGCCCGCGGTGAAGTCGCTAAAATCGAATTCAAAGGCTACGACAAAGGTTTACCCCCAGAGTTAGGTCTGCGTATTCCACAGCTTAAAAAAGAGCAAGCCAACGTTAAATATGCGCAGGCAGCACTGGCACGTGCCCAACGTAACCTTGAGCGCACGGTTATCCGCGCGCCGTTCGATGGCATAATCAAAGCGCGCAATGTCGATTTAGGTCAGTATGTTAGCTTAGGTACAAATCTAGGAGAACTCTACGACACTAGTGTTGCTGAAATCCGCTTACCGATTTCCAATGACGATCTAGCCTATCTAGAGTCGGTCGATAATCCCGATACCCAAGTGACGCTGAGCGCCTCTTTGGCGGGTAAAGAAAATACTTGGGATGGCAATATTATCCGCAGCGAAGGCGTGATCGATGCTGAAAATCGCATGGTCTATTTAGTCGCTGAAATCAAAGACCCTTACCTGCGCGCCAATAAAGTTGCTGGCAGCTTACCGCTTAAATATGGCAGCTTCGTCAATGCAGTCATCAAAGGTCGCACCGTCGATGGCATAGTAAAACTACCCCGCCATGTGGTTCGTAACGATCACGTCGCCTTAGTTAACGACAAAAATATTGTTGAAATGCGCCATGTGAATATCGTTCGTAGCGATCTCGACAATGTGTATATCAAGGACAGTCTAAAAACGGGCGAGCGCGTCGCCACCACTCACTTCAACAGCATGGCAAACGGTCAACTGGTTAAAGTCTTAGGTGAAGCGGCATTGCCGACTGAAACGCCAAAAGAAGACACGCCTGAGTCGAGTCTTGCGGCCACTGGAGTGAAATAATGGACACTCAAAAAGGGATCTTAGCCTGGTTCGCCCGCAACAGTGTGGCCGCGAACCTGTTAATGTGGGCATTACTCGTCGGCGGTTTGTTCAGCACTGTCTTGATCAATAAAGAGGTTTTTCCTTCTTTCGAACTCAATTTACTGAATATTTCCGTCGCCTATCCAGGCGCGGCGCCACAGGAAATCGAAGAAGGCATCAACATCAAGATTGAAGAAGCCATCCAAGATATCAACGGTATCAAGAAGGTCACGTCAGTGGCGAGTGAAGGGGTAGGCTCGATTACGGTTGAAGTCGAAGACGGTTACGAAGTGCAAACCGTGCTCGATGAAGCCAAACTGCGATTGGATGCGATTTCGACCTTCCCAGTGAACATCGAAAAACCCAATATCTATCAGATTAAACCTGAAAATAACGTCATTTGGGTGTCTGTCTATGGCGATATGACACTGCACGATATGAAGGAGTTGGCTAAGTCGGTGCGTGACGATTTAACCCAACTGCCAGCCGTGACCCGTGCCAAGGTGACTGGGGTGCGCGATTATGAAATCGCCATCGAAGTATCAGAAGATAAACTACGCGAATACGGCCTAACATTTACACAGGTCGCGTTAGCGGTGCAAAACTCTTCTTTTGACTTACCCGGCGGTTCGATTCGCGCCCAAGATGGCGACATCCTGCTGCGCACCAAAGGCCAAGCCTACACGGGTGATGACTTTGCCAATATCGTCGTCACCACTCGCCCCGACGGTAGCCGGGTGATGTTGCCGCAAGTGGCGACTATCAAAGATGACTTTGAAGAACGGTTGGAATACACCCGCTTTAACGGTAAACCAGCCGCGATTATCGAAGTCACCAGTGTTGATGATCAAAATGCCTTAGACATTGCCGCTCAAGTAAAACAATACGTCGAGGATCGCCGCGCGACGCTTCCTGCCAACGCGCAACTCGATACTTGGGGTGATATGACTCACTACCTCAAGGGCCGCTTAAACATGATGATGTCGAACATGTTTTACGGTGCCTTGCTGGTGTTTATCATCCTAGCTATGTTCCTCGATCTTAAGTTGGCGTTTTGGGTCATGATGGGTCTGCCGGTGTGCTTCCTCGGCACTATGCTGATCATGCCGCTCGAACCTTTCTCGATGACGATCAACATGTTGACCCTGTTCGCCTTTATCTTGGTGCTAGGGATAGTGGTGGACGATGCGATTGTCATCGGCGAGAGCGCCTACACAGAAGTCGAACGCCACGGTCATTCGGTTGACAATGTGATCCGCGGCGCGCAAAAAGTGGCAATGCCCGCGACCTTCGGGGTATTAACCACGATTGCGGCCTTTATACCCATGTTAATGGTTTCTGGCCCTATGGGGATTATCTGGAAATCCATCGGCATGGTAGTCATCCTCTGTTTGGCCTTTTCCTTGGTCGAATCTAAGTTCATCCTGCCTGCGCATTTAGCGCACATGAAGTTTAAAAAGCCCGGTGCGCCAAGGGGATTCTTTGGTCGCCTCAAAGCCAACTTTAACGACAGAGTGCAGCACTTTATTCACCACAGTTATCGCAACTTCCTCGAGCGCTGTATCAAGCAAAGATACAACGTGGTCGCGGCCTTTATCGGTGTGTTGATCCTCTCCATTGCCTTAGTCGCCAGTGGCAAAGTGCGTTGGGTATTCTTCCCAGATATTCCATCGGACTTTATTCAAGTTCAGCTTGAGATGGACGAAGGTAGCTCGGAAGAGAACACTTTGAAAGTGGTGCAGAGCATAGAAGAAGCCCTGTACAAGATGAACGACAAAATGGAGAAAGATAACGGCTATCAAGTGGTGAAACACAGCTTTATCAATATGAGCTCCCGCACCTCTGCCTTTATTTTTGCCGAACTGACGAAAGGCGAAGACCGCGAAGTCGATGGTGTGACGATTGCTGCCGCATGGCGTGAACAATTGCCCGAGCTTCTATCGGTCAAAAAACTCAGCTTTAACGCGAGCACCAACGATGCCGGTGGCGATATATCCTTCAGATTGACCTCAAGCGATCTCGATGAACTGTCCGCGGCCTCTAAAGAGTTGAAGCAAAAACTCGCCAGCTATGAAGGCGTATATGATATTGCCGACAACTTCTCCTCGGGCAGCCATGAGATTCGCCTAAAGATACGTCCAGAGGCGGAAGCCCTTGGCTTGACCCTTTCCGATTTAGCTCGCCAAGTGCGTTATGGTTTCTATGGTTATGAAGCCCAACGTATTTTACGTAATAAAGAAGAAATCAAGGTGATGGTGCGCTACCCATTAGAGCAACGCCGCACTGTGGGTTATCTGGAAAACATGCTGATCCGCACGCCAACGGGCACCTCGGTTCCCTTCTCGACTGTGGCACAAATTGAGAAAGGCGAATCCTACGCCTCAATTACCCGTGTTGACGGTAAGCGAGCGATCACGATTACGGCAAATGCCAACAAAAACATAGTCGAACCTTCAAAAGTGGTACAGGAAATCCAAAAAGATTACCTGCCACAATTACAGGCCAAGTATCCTAAAATCCAAACCGCGCTGGATGGCGGCAGTTTAGATGAACAGAATGCTATGGTCGGTTTGATGCAAGGCTTCTTCTTTGCGCTGTTTACCATTTATGCCCTGATGGCAATCCCACTAAAATCCTACAGCCAGCCGTTGATCATCATGTCGGTGATCCCCTTCGGGATTATCGGCGCCCTGTTCGGCCACTTGATTCAGGGACTCGCGATGAGCGTATTAAGTCTCTGCGGCATAGTGGCACTCGCGGGTGTGGTGGTAAACGACTCTTTGATTTTGGTCGACTTTGTTAACCGTGCGCGGGAACAAGGCCAATCGGTTAGACAGGCGGCAGTGGATTCGGGCTGTTATCGCTTTAGGGCGATTATCTTAACGTCACTCACTACCTTTGTCGGCTTAGTGCCTATTATTCTCGAGCGCAGTTTGCAGGCGCAAATTGTGATCCCTATGGCGACGTCCCTCGCCTTCGGTATCCTGTTCTCGACCGTAGTGACGCTGATCTTAGTGCCGCTGCTGTACATTATACTCGACGATGTTAGCCGCTCTAGCAGCCGCTTCTTCAACTGGTGGTGGCAGCCTAAAAAAACCAATGATGAGGACGTTAAGCATCCGGATTTTGAGCAAGCTGTCACGACTGACTATAAGAAAGACTATTTATAGGCTGTTAACAACAGACAGTTAGCGACAGACAGTTAATCAATGTCTTATCCTTAAAAAGAGAGCTTAGGCTCTCTTTTTTATTGCCTGTGTTCATTCAATTCCACATCAGCATCAAAGTCACTTTGCCGTGAGTTAGTTTGAGCTTTCAAGTTGCGATCTAGCTGACAGTTATGCCATCGGGCTTTCGCTACACTGTGCTCAAGTCGTCAGTTATCGTTAGAATGAAGCCATCATTATGTCTGAGCATCTGCATAAGCAAAACCTTGATAACCCGCACGTTGTCACCACTGAAACCCTAGCGAACGGTCACATCACAGATGAAGTTTGCACGAATGAAACCTGTGCGACCGAAACGCTAGTCTATGATATTCGCCGCAGTCGTTACCTCAATATCACTGGTCGCTGCACCCTGCGCTGCGCTTTCTGCCCAAAACATAATGGCAGTAAACAAATCCACGAATACCAACTTGCCCTGTGCCATCAACCTAAGCCAGAGGAAATTATCCCTCTGCTTGGCGATGTTAAAGACTTCGAAGAATACGTGTTTTGCGGTTATGGCGAGCCAACCTTAAATCTTCCAACGCTACTCACTGTGGCAAAAGAGATCAAACGCAGGGGCGGACGAGTACGGATTAATACCGATGGTTTAGGCAATCTGGTCCATAGACGCAATATTCTACCAGAACTTGCCGACTGCGTTGATAGCTTATCGATTTCACTCAATGCGGATAATGAAGCTGCCTATATTGAACATTGCCGCCCAAAACTCGCCGGTTCCTACGCCGCCGTGCATGCCTTTATTGCCTTAGCGCCACACTATATTGAAACGGTGCAAGTCTCCGCCATCGAAGGATTAACGGGCGTCGATATCGATATCTGCCGTGAACAAGTGGAGTCCTACGGCTGTGAATTTAAACATAGGGTGCTTGGCGCTTTAGGCTAAACGGCATTCTAAAAAGCCATAATCGACTGAAATACCCAAGCAAATAACACTGTCGATGACGTGAGTGGTACATGTGTGATCGTCTTAACTTTTACTAAGGAAATCTTGCTTAGTAACTTGGCACTGTCGTAACAATTCTTTCGTGTTAACATAGCGAAATTAACAGATCACCCACTCATAATCGGTTCATGCTGAAGAATAACCCAAGCACGTATCCCCTAGCGCCGCTGCTCTCTTTAACTCAAGGGATCCATTGGTCGCATCAACGCTTATTAGCCGTTGCAAGCCAGCTCTCTATGCTGGTGATTGGCATGATCATTTTAACCAATTTAATCATTACCTTGGGTGAGCGACGTCTACAGGAAGAATGGGCGACGCAGAGATACAGTGAACTGCAGACCATAGGCACACTGATCACAGATAAAGTGTCTTTCCAGCAATTTCGCACCCAAATTTTTGCCAATGGTGAGCAGCTAAAGCAGTACTTGAGCAATCCTACCGCCAAGCAGCAACTCAAATTACAGGAAGCCTGGATAGATCTGGTGAAGCATATTCCTGAACTGCTCGGCATTGCGCTGTACGATCCCCAAGGCAATTATAAGTTCTCTACCCCTTCTAATTTCAGTAAAGATGCCTTACCGCCAACCTTGCTTGGCGCGAGTCGTAATATGGGTGGTAAAGAGGTTTACACCTCACCACTGGAGTTTGTTCCGATTGAAGGCATGCTAGAACCCTATATGTATCAAATGGCGTGGCTCGAAAAGCCTGATCAGAGTTCTATGGGTTATCTGGTGACATACAACTCTATGGTGCAAATGCTCGAAGCCATAAAGCCGGCTTTTTCGAGTAACAAATCGCCTATGTTAGTGCTCGACACGCAGGGATTACTCTATGCTGGCGCGAGCGATCTCGCCCCGTTAAGCAATATGCCGGAAACCTTAGGGGCAAGTTTGAGACAAAGTTATCCTGCTCTGTGGCGTGATATGTCCATGAGTAATTTTGGTCAATTCCACGGTGAAGAAGCCACCTTTGTTTACCTTAAGATCGAGCTTACCGCCCAGCCAGAAACCCGCAGAGAATACTTTTTACTCTCCTATGTGCGTAACTCCGACATAGCCGCACGTTTTTCCCAGTGGCAAAACATTGTCATAGTGGCATCGCTAATCTTAACCGTTCTCGCCGCTTGGGTTGTGCTGCTCAGCCACATGTATCGTTTACAACAGCGTTCACGCCAATACAGTATCGATGTCGCCAATGGCTTATTTAACAGTGACATCGGCTTTATGATGGTCAACGAAAACGCCAGAGTGATCAGCGCCAACACCAAGGCGGCAGAAGCGACCTTAGTACCACTCGATGAACTCACAGACCGCAGCCTACAACGCACCTTATGCCTCGATGACAGAACCTATGCCGAGCTGATGGAGCAAGTGCATAAAACGGGTCAATGGTCTGGTGAAATCAGTCTAGAAAGTATCAATGGTCCCACGCTGCGGGTGCATATCCGCCAAGCGCCAAGGGCGAGCCGAGGGTCACCGCATCTATTGATCACCCTTGAAGACATCAGTGAATTAGTCAGCAGTAAAGAACAAGCATTTCTCAGTGAGCTTTTATGCGATAGCACAGTGGCGACAGCGCTAACTGATGCCAATGGTAAATTGATTAAAATCAACCCCGTATTTGATGCACTAATGCAACTCAATGGCGATTTAAATCAAGATTTAGCCTCGCTGCTCGCCAACGATTTAGGTAATCAATGGCAAAGAATTAGCGCTCAAATTGCCATGCAAGGTCAGTGGCAGGGGCAAATTCTGTGCTCACCTAAACAGGCGCACTCCAATTGTTTACAGGCCACCTTGAAGGGCCATGTGGCCGCCGATGGTGAGATTGATTATATCGTCTGTACCTTAGAGCAAGCCGCCGAACGCGGCCGAGGCACAGAGAAACGCAGCCTTGTGCCCCATCGCAGTACGATTCTGCTGAGCTTAGTTGATTTAGAGCGTTACTTTAACTCGCTGCCACCGCCAAGCCGCCTGAGTTCAAGCTTACTGCTAATGGATATCAACCCCGAAGGTTTGCTGAGCCACATGAGTGACATCGACCAACTGGCGAACCGCCAGCAGGAAGTCGAAGTTCAATTACTGCTTGAAATTCCTGCCAATTATCAGATTTTGCATTGGCAACTCGGGAAACTGATTGTGATGTTACCTGACACAGATGCGACCCATGCGCACAACTTTGCCCTCAATATGATGGAAAAGCTCAATGGCAATGGCTTAGGTGAAGGGATCAGTATCGGGATTGCGGGTTATCAAGAAGGCCAAACACTTGAGCAGTATCTGAATAATGCCGAAGTCGCCCTAAAACGGGCGAAACAGAATAACGATCAAAATATCGGTCAGGCCTTTACTCGTCATCAATCGTAGATTCGGGCATGTTGACAGAATCGGGCAATTGGCTCTGGGTAATCTCAATAATCGTCGAGCGGTTCATGGTGATTTTGTAGCGAATATACTGCGGGGCTTCGCGGCCATCGCGTAGCACTAAAATCAAGTTAACTTGATAACGCCGCTCAACCGATTCATGGCTGATTTTACCTTCAACTTCCTTATAAATCTTCGCCTTACCCCGCTCTAAGTAGCGGGCAAAGGGCACTAAACTAAAGTTCACTTGCTCTTGAATGGTGGAGTATCCCGCTTGGAACTCACTCTGATTCACCTTAGTGGCAATTTTATAGTGCAGGATTTCCGCATCGACCTTATTTTGGCTATGCCTGTGCTTTAGAATTTCGCTGACTTTATCGGGCAGATCTTGCTGGCGCATAAACTCAAGCCATACTAACTGCTTAGCAATCACCGCCTGACTAGTGGTATCACGCAAAATCCGGCTCCAGCGTGGCCTGCCCCGCTGAATAAAACGCCACATGGCATTACGCACGTCATCCTTAAAGATTTCCCTGAAGCCGTAAATCACCGCCAAGGTCAGCACTAAGGCAATGGTAAAGCCGCTGAAGGCGCCCTGCGCTTGAATAATCAACGCCGACACCACCAGCATCACTAACGCCGTCGCCAGTCCCGTCGTGAACTTTTTAAGGCCAATCCCTAAGGGTTTTAACTCTTCTTTTAGTACCACACCTTGTTGGATTAAACGTCGTAACAACAACATCTTGTTTGAGATGCGGTTAGGATCTTGCTTAGTTTGCGCCGAGTTGTAGTTATGCTCATCCCGATAGGCGCACTCATTGCGACACAGTGTTAGCACCCGTTCTTGGATATCGTTGAAATCACTGGTACGTGTAGCATGGGCGAGTACTTTTAGTAACTGCTGCTCGCAGAACCAAGACAGGTAGTTGTCGGCATTTTCGAAGTAGGATTTCCATTTAGGATCGCCAGGTTCGTTACGGCGAAACTTTTTCAGCAACTGGCCAACTTGTTCGCGTAATTCGTCGAGGGCAAAATAAAAATGGGTTACATCTGTGATTTGATTGAGTTCTTTAACGTCGTTTTCGACTGCAACGGCAAACTGATAGGCGAACAGATTCAAGTACAATCTGAATTCTTCAACGGTGCGGCGATTTAAACTGGCAAAGCGTCCCTGTACCAAAGGTAAGTGTAAGCCTTCTGAATAGTAAGAACGACGGCCGACAATCGCGCTGTAGTAGTACTCTTCTTCATTGAGCGTGTGCGAGCCTATGCCCATTTCCTTTGGTAAAAAGAAATAGAGATCAAGTTGACGATTATCGCCCTTTTCCATCTGGTGGCTGAACTTAATCGACAGGGATTCTTCTTGCTTTACACGTATCTTAGACACAACACCCTTTTCATGAGCCCTCACAGAGACTCATCGCAGTAGACATAAATCAATGAGCACTAATCTTAACTGAAATAAACTCAAATTCACTGATTAAATTCGACTATTTACGATTCGGCATCCACAAATCGTATTGCTGGGTTGGAATAACACCACGGCATAATCCTTAGTGTCATCCATATCTAACACTTCAATACTGAAATTATTCACCCCAGAATCGCGAAACGGT
Organism: Shewanella baltica; assembly: GCF_900456975.1. Taxonomy (NCBI): domain Bacteria; kingdom Pseudomonadati; phylum Pseudomonadota; class Gammaproteobacteria; order Alteromonadales; family Shewanellaceae; genus Shewanella; species Shewanella baltica. The sequence goes on along the minus strand of NZ_UGYM01000002.1, from coordinate 549,757 downwards.
AAACTGCTGATGTTAGAAAGGTATTTCATATGTTCTGGCCAATTTTTTTGCTTTTCCATTTCCGATTCAGTTTTCGCCTCCACCGCCACCTTATAGGTCATGCTATTAGCCTCAATACTGTCGACCTTGCCACGCATCGAAATATGGCCCGCACTGGTGCCATCAAAATTAAAGTAACGGTAGTTGATTTGCGCTTTGTCGGCGGCAATCAATACGTCCACAAGCAGGTAAAATTTATTGTCACTGCTGGCACTGATACTGGGATTCGCACTCGAGTGGCGATCAAACAGTTCTGAACTGCAACTCAACATCATGGTCCGGCTCGTTGCCGACTGTTTATAAATCACCCCGCAAGCCGCAATCAAGGCCGACAAAATAACAATATTGATGGTCCACTTGAGCCATTTAGCCACAGATATCCACCTCGCGCAGCCAGGCAGAGTCGATGAATGCTTTGGGGCGAGAAAAATCGCTGATACTAATATTGCGGAGCACTGACTGGTCGAGTTTTTCACCGCGAAACGTCATATTAAGCACTTGTTTGTCATGGGATAAAGACGCATAAACATCCGCCCAATCGCTCTTGCCACAGGCAATGAGGCCCGCGCTTAAGCGCTCGCCCATTTCGAACAGTAAGGTGTTACTCGCACTGGAGTCGGCATATAAGTTCAAGCGCACTTGCTGACCCGAGGCTAACGACAGTATCGACGTCATCAAAGCTTGGGTCGGCTTGCTGTGATCTGTGTGTTTCAGATAAAACACCGAAAACGCCAACATCACCCCAAATAACACTAAGGCACTCCACAAAGGCACAGTGTGTAGTCTGAGGTAATTGACGCCTCGATATTCGCTGCCGTTTGATGGCCGCAATAAATAACCTTGGCCTTTAACGGTTTCGATCAAGCCCTCGTGCTGAGGGCCTAGAAAGGAGCAGAGCGTGGATATGGCGCGGGACACAGAGGCATCGGTTAATGGCGGACCTTGTCCATCCCCCGTTTTTAGCATGTGCTTTGAAACTAACTGACCTTGGTGTTCAAGCAATAACGTGAGCACTTGTAACTCGGCCCGAGAAAGATGCCAAGATTCATCGCGAGACAACTCAATCAGCATGCCTCGTTCTCGATCAAACCTGCAGTCTCCCAATTGCATACACATTAACTCAACTCCATAAAAACACGGAGTTAAGTCTATGCAAGCCAACCAATGATTAATGTGATCTTGCTAACCCAAGCCAGCAAATAGTTAATTTTCGTGAGACAAGCCGCAAGCCTGTCTCGATAAACGATAATCAAGCTAACGCAGTGTTAGAACATCGCGGCGTTTAACCACATGTGCACTAAAATGCTCGCCACATAACCTAAAGCTATCACAGGCGTCCACCGCAGATGTGCCCCAAAGGTGTAAATGCCGCGCGCTTGCCCCATCAGGGCAACTCCTGCCGCACTGCCAATCGAGAGCAAACTTCCACCTACCCCAGCGGTCAGCGTTACCAGTAACCACTGTCCCAATGCCATATCGGGATTCATGGTCAATACCGCAAACATCACAGGAATATTATCAATCACAGACGAAAGTAAACCCACGGCAACGTTGGCATAGGTGACATCCCAATGTGAGTACATGGCCTCAGACACTAAGCTCAAATATCCCATAAAACCTAGGCCGCCGACGCATAACACTACGCCATAAAAGAACAGCAAAGTATCCCACTCGGCGCGGGAAATGCGGCTGAACACATCAAATGGCACCACACTGCCAAGTTGCTGCAGGCGTAATTTGTCTTGTCTTAATTCCGCCTTTTCACGTTCGCGAGCAACGGAACGATTGAAGGTTTTACGCAGGTAAAAACCAAAGAATTGCAGAAAGCCTAATCCCGTCATCATGCCCAGTACAGGCGGCATACCTAAGAAGGAATGGGCACACACTGCCGTAGCAATAGTGAGTAAAAACAGCCCTACAATGCGTTTAGCACCGGGCTTAGTGTACACATGCTCTTTTTCAGGCTCAGGCACAAAATGCGGGATGAACACACTCATAATGGCGGCGGGTAAGGCAAAGTTAACGAGGGCGGGAATGAACAGATTAAAGAAATCGCCAAAGTGCACTAGGCCCTTTTGCCATACCATTAAGGTCGTGATGTCACCAAAGGGGCTAAACGCGCCACCCGCGTTGGCGGCAACGACAATGTTGATACAGGCAAGGGTAATAAACTTGCGTTGCCCTGCCCCAACCTTCATCACCACAGCGCACATCAGTAAAGCTGTGGTTAAGTTATCGGCCACAGGCGATATGAAAAACGCCATAAAGCCCGTTAACCAAAACACAGTTCGCAGGCTAAAACCACGACCCACCAGCCAGCCGCGGATCGCATCGAACAGATTACGTTCTTCCATGGCATTGATATAGGTCATCGCCACCAGCAAGAAGAGCAGTAGCTCGGCGTATTCGAGCAAGTTTTGCTTGAATGCCGCTTCCGACACTTCGGACATGCCGTTTTGCATATAGACAAAACCTATCATGCCCCAGATGATCCCTGCCGCAACGAGCACAGGTTTCGACTTGCGTAAATGTAATGTCTCCTCGGCCATCACCAATACGTAAGCCAGCACAAACACACAGACAGCGACATAACCCACGCTCGCGGCGGTTAAATTAAGCCGATCTGCCCCTTCTGTCATAGCCCATGCTGCAGGTGAGAATCCGCTCAATATTGCAACGCAGAATAGACTCCACAACGCCATTCCACTGCCTTTAAACAACCGCTGTAATTTCATTAAAGTTCATCTCTACGTAGGAAATTAGTCGAAAATTACCATAGCTTCGGCATAGCAAATGTTGATAAAACGCAACTTTCTATGCATTACCCTATAACCAAAGGCATTTAAAACATTAATTTTTGTATAACTACAGATGTTACTAATAAAGAAAAGCTTAACGTATATTCAACTTAGTCCAAAAACAGCCAATAAAAAAGCACCTCGAAGGTGCTTTTTTGTTTTAAATCAGTGTCACAGCATTAGAAAGCATATAACAAGGTCATATTGGTTTCGGTATCTGTGCTTTTCTTATCATCCAGCGGCTCGCTGTTGTAACGCACAATAATGGCAAACTTCATCGCCAATGCGCCGATAATATTTGCCGTTAATGAGGTTTCAGAACGGGCATCTAACTTGTCACCGTAATCGGCAACGAAACGCTGTTGGAATTTAGAGGTTTCAGTGATTTCAGTTTCAAAGTTAATCACGCCGTGGGCAACAACGCTGTCGTTGGTATCATAACCTTCGATAAGCGCTTGCTCAGTATCCAGACGTTGATAGATATAACCGGGACCCACTTCAACATCTAAAAAGGTCTTGCTGGTATCATACAGTCTATGACCATAACCCGCTGCGCCAGATAGGGTATAGTCATAACCGGTAAACGGGTCGACTTCATAACTGGCATTCGCAAACAGGTAGCTACTATCTGTCATCTTATAGTTACCCTGTGCACCCGCTAAATAACGTTTCGCGGTGACAGAACCGGTATCTTCTTTGTATAAACCTTCTAGTAAGTACTGATTTTCCCAATCGCCTAGCTCATGCTTAAGATTTAAACGTCCCTTAAATGAGGAAGTTTCAGTGTTACCTGTAGTTAAGGTGGCACCTAACTCTGCTTCACCAGCGAACGTTCTGTCGCCTTTTACAAAATCGGCTCCAGCAGTTGCCATAAAAGGTGCAGTCATTAATAGTGCTGCGGTCAGTACTTTTTTCATGTTTAATCGTTCCTGTTCCGTTAAATCCAATCCCTATAAATATCTGTTCGTCCAAGCGAAGCTGAATAAGCACATATTAATATGGGTTAGTTTTTTCCCCTGAAAATCCGCGCAATATTAACATTTACGCTTAAAAAATGAAAACGACCGCTATTTCGTCCATAAAAAAACCCGCATCAGCGGGTTTTTGTCTTAGCGATAACGCTTACATGTTGATCTTAGGATCTAACGCGCCAGACTGATACGCTTTATACATTGCTTGTAAAGACAATGGTTTAATCTTAGATGCTTGACCAGCACAACCGAAAGCTTCGTAGCGAACAGTACAGATGTCTGCCATGGCTTCCATTGACGCTTTCAAGAATTTACGTGGGTCAAATTCACTTGGGTGTTCCGCTAAGAACTTACGTACCGCACCTGTTGATGCTAAACGTAAGTCAGTATCGATATTCACTTTACGCACACCGTGCTTGATACCTTCAACGATTTCTTCTAATGGCACGCCGTAGGTTTCTGGGATCTGACCACCGTATTGGTTGATGATCTGTAACCATTCTTGTGGCACTGAAGATGAACCGTGCATCACTAAGTGAGTATTAGGAATACGCGCATGGATTTCTTTGATGCGGTCGATACGCAGTACATCGCCCGTAGGTTTACGGCTGAACTTGTAAGCACCGTGGCTAGTACCGATAGCGATGGCAAGTGCATCAACATGGGTATCGGCAACAAAACGCGCCGCTTCATCAGGAGTGGTCAGCATTTGATCCATGCTTAATGTACCCACTGCACCAATACCGTCTTCTTCGCCTGCTTGGCCAGTTTCTAAACTGCCTAAACAGCCGATTTCGCCTTCAACTGACACGCCACACGCATGGGCAAATGCCACTGTGCGACGAGTGACATCGACGTTGTAGTCATAAGATGCAGGGGTTTTGCCGTCAGCCATCAAAGAGCCATCCATCATCACTGATGACATGCCTAATTGGATAGAACGCTGACAGATATCAGGATCGGTACCGTGGTCTTGGTGAATACACACAGGAATATCTGGGTACTGCTCAAGGGCTGCAGCCATCAAATATTTTAAGAACTGTGGGCGAGCATATTTACGCGCACCAGCAGAAGCTTGCACAATAACAGGGCTGTCTGTTGCTTCAGCGGCCTGCATGATGGCACGCATCTGCTCTAAGTTGTTAACGTTGAACGCAGGCACACCGTATCCATGTTCTGCTGCGTGGTCGAGTAGTTGTCGTAGGGAAATTAACGCCATTTTGTAACTCCAATAATAGGGTGACTGTCACATTCTGCAACGCTTGGTCACCGAGGTCACTATCGTTTGGATGGATTTTTATACCCGTATTCAGATAGATACCTTAAACAAGCACCTAAAATAAGTACCTGAAAAAATATCTAAAATAAACACGGGCGGTTTTTTTATAATTCTTTTATTTATTATCAAGCTTTGATGATATCAGAGCTTATCGCGGCGTCTTATGCGCCGCGTATTTTAAAACTTAATAATTAAGCGCCGCGCTTTTCTAACATAGCCACAGCCGGTAATTCTTTACCTTCGAGGAACTCGAGGAAAGCGCCGCCGCCAGTAGAAATGTAAGACACTTTATCGGCAATACCGTACTTATCAACCGCAGCCAAAGTGTCACCACCGCCTGCGATAGAGAAAGCTTTTGAATCGGCAATCGCTTGGGCGATACGCTTAGTACCTTCACCAAATTGGTCGAATTCGAACACGCCCACAGGGCCGTTCCACACGATAGTGCCAGCAGATTCGATGATTTTAGCTAGAGCTTCAGCGCTATCTGGACCAATATCAAAAATCATTTCGCCATCAGCGACTTCGCTAACTGATTTTAAGGTTGCCGCAGCCGTTGGGCTAAACTCGCCTGCCACGACTACATCTGTCGGCACAGGAATATCGGCGCCACGACTCTTAGCATTGGCCACTAAACGCTTAGCTTCGTCGATCAAATCCGCTTCATACAGTGATTTACCGACATTGTAGCCCGCCGCCGCGATGAAAGTATTGGCAATACCGCCGCCAACCACTAACTGATCAACGATACCTGAAAGGCTTTCTAGCACGGTCAGCTTAGTCGACACTTTAGAGCCACCGACAATCGCCACCATAGGACGCGCAGGATTATCTAATGCCTTGCCTAAAGCATCTAATTCTTGCGCCAGTAATGGGCCAGCACAGGCGATGGGGGCAAACATGCCCACGCCATGGGTCGATGCTTGGGCGCGATGTGCAGTACCAAAGGCGTCCATCACATAGACATCACACAATGCCGCCATTTTTTGCGACAGCTCTTCGTTGTTCTTGCCTTCGCCCACGTTAAAACGCACGTTTTCGAATACCACGACTTCACCCACAGCAACGTCGACGCCGTCTAAATAGTCGGTCGCTAAACTCACAGGACACGACAAGGCTTTAGCCAAGTAGTCGACCACAGGTTGCATAGAATATTCGGGATTGTATTCACCTTCGGTCGGACGACCTAAGTGCGACATCACCATCACAGCGGCGCCTTTAGCAAGGGCCAACTCGATAGTTGGGAGAGAGGCGCGCAGACGTGCATCACTGGTGACGACGCCGTTGCTGACAGGCACATTGAGATCTTCACGGATAAGCACGCGCTTACCTTGTAGATCCAAATCTGACATATTGATAATTGCCATAGTAACGCTTCCTTTTATAATCAAAAAACAAACTGGTTTCACACATGGCCGGTATCAGTTTACTGCCGCTAGGCGCTCGACATCCCGTCGAATTGGCATATAACTGATTGACCCACCGGTGAATAATCTACTTTTTATCAGCCTCGCTTGGCCGCGATCATCGCCAAACTCGTATCTAACATACGGTTGGCAAAACCCCACTCGTTATCGCACCACAACAGTAACTTCACCAGCTGACCGGCGCTGACACGGGTCTGGGTACCGTCAACAATACTGGAGCGCGGATCATGGTTGAAATCACATGAAACCAAGGGCTCATCAGTATAACCCAAAATGCCGTTAAATCGCCCATTGGCGGCCGACTCCAGCACCTGGTTCACAGTGGCAATATCGACGGTTTTCTCAAGCGTCACAGACAAATCGATTGCGGTCACGTTGATGGTCGGCACGCGCACCGAAATCGCTTCAAATTTATCTTTCATGTGCGGCAAAATCCGCTCAATACCGCGGGCAAGCTTAGTGTCGACTGGAATAATCGATTGGCCGGCGGCGCGGGTACGACGTAAATCATCATGATAAGCATCAATCACTTGCTGATCGTTCATTGCCGAATGGATAGTGGTAATGGCACCGCTTTTAACGCCGAAGTGGCGATCGAGTACGTCGATCACAGGTACGATACAGTTAGTTGTACAAGAAGCGTTGGAAACCACTGTGTGTTCGGCGCGGAGTAAATCGTGATTCACACCATAGACAATCGTACCATCGACATCGGCTGAGGATGGATGGCTTATCAGCACTTGCTTAGCGCCAGCATGAATATGGGCTTCGCAGCTTTGACGATCGAGTAATACACCAGTGGCCTCATAGACAATGTCTATGTCCATTTCATGCCAAGGGAGTTTTGTGGGATCGGGCTCGTGGAGAATTTTTATCGCATCGTCGCCAATCAGCATGTGATCATCGACGAGTTTCACTTTGTGCGCAAACCGACCGTGGGTGGTGTCGTACTGGGTCAGATGAATAATGGCTTCAGGTTTAGCTAATTCATTAATCGCGACAATCTGCATTTGCTGCCGTTTTCCAGACTCGTACAAAGCACGAAGAATAGAGCGGCCGATACGGCCATAACCATTGATAGCGACTCGGATCATTGAGGTCTCAATTTCCTCTAAATACAAAAACGGCCTGCAAAAGATTGCAGGCCGCATTATACAGATTAACACTTAAAAAGTTTAACCTTTTGTATTGAATCTAATCCCTTGAGCGATTAGCCCAATGATTTTGCAGCATTCAGCACATTTTCAACGGTGAAACCGAAGTGATTCAATAGCACGTTACCCGGCGCTGACTCACCAAAAGTGGTCATGCCAACAACAGTGCCTTCAAAACCGACGTACTTGTACCAGAAATCGGTATGCGCCGCTTCGATAGCCACACGTTTAGTCACAGCACGTGGTAATACCGATTCTTTATACGCTGCATCTTGCTTATCGAACTCAGTTGTCGATGGCATAGAGACTACGCGAACTTGTTTACCTTGCTCAGTTAATGCAGCCGCAGAATCCATCGCCAATTGTACTTCGCTACCGGTTGCGATCAGGATCAGTTCTGGTGTACCCGTACAGTCTTGCAGTACATAAGCACCTTTAGCCACGTTGGCTAATTGCTCAGCGGTACGCGCTTGGGCTTTGAGATTTTGACGGCTGAAGATCAGTGACGTTGGGGCATTGCGACGTTGAATCGCAGCTTTCCAAGAAACTGCCGTTTCTGCCGCATCACATGGGCGCCATACGGCCATATTTGGCGTCATACGCAGGTTAGCTAATTGCTCAACTGGCTGATGCGTTGGGCCATCTTCACCTTGACCGATAGAGTCATGGGTATAAACGAAGATGTTTTGAATGCCCATCAGCGCCGACATACGAACTGCGTTACGCGCGTATTCCATGAACATCATGAAAGTTGCGCCGTAGTTGATGAAACCACCATGCAGCGAAGCACCGTTCATAATGCCGCTCATGCCGAATTCACGCACGCCGTAATAAATGTAGTTACCGGCAGGATCGTCTTGAATACCTTTAGAACCAGACCACAAAGTCAAGTTAGAACCCGCTAAGTCAGCAGAGCCGCCTAACAGTTCAGGTAACATAGCACCGAAAGCACCGATAGCATTTTGTGAGGCTTTACGGCTCGCAATACCTTCGGCTTTGTCCTGTGATGCTTGCACGAATGCCTGCGCTTTCTCTTCGAAATCAGCAGGTAATTCACCTTTCAGTACGCGGCGCTCATATTCAGCAGCCAGTTCTGGGTGAGCTGCGCTATAAGCCGCAAACTTCTCGTTCCATGCCGCTTCACGGGCAGCACCGGCTTCTTTGGCATCCCAACCGGCATAAACGTCAGCAGGGATTTCAAACGGTGCGTATGGCCAGCCAAGGAATTCACGGGCTGCGGCGATTTCCGCATCGCCTAATGGCGCGCCGTGGCAATCGTGGCTGCCAGATTTGTTGGGTGAGCCAAAACCGATAATGGTTTTGCAGCAAATCATGGTTGGTTTATCGGTCACCGCTTTCGCCGCTTCGATAGCTGCACGGATTGCCGCGCTATCGTGACCGTCAACACCGGCAATCACATGCCAGCCGTAAGCTTCAAAACGCTTTGGCGTATCATCGGTGAACCAGCCTTCAACATGGCCATCGATAGAAATACCGTTGTCATCCCAAAATGCGACCAGTTTGCCTAGACCTAAAGTACCGGCTAATGAACAGGCTTCGTGGGAAATACCTTCCATCAAACAGCCGTCGCCGACGAAGCAGTAAGTGTAGTGATCAACGATATCGTGACCATCACGGTTAAACTGTGCCGCTAAGGTTTTTTCAGCAATCGCCATACCGACTGCATTGCTGATGCCCGCGCCGAGTGGACCCGTTGTGGTTTCAACACCTGGGGTGTAACCGTATTCTGGGTGACCCGGGGTTTTTGAATGCAATTGACGGAACTGTTTCAGTTCTTCGATTGGTAATTCATAACCTGTCAGGTGAAGTAAAGAGTAGATCAGCATTGAACCGTGACCGTTAGAAAGGACGAAACGGTCTCTATCTACCCATTTAGGATTGGTCGGGTTGTGCTTAAGGAAATCATTCCACAGCACTTCAGCAATATCTGCCATACCCATTGGGGCGCCGGGATGGCCTGAATTTGCTTTTTGAACTGCATCCATACTTAACGCACGGATTGCGTTTGCGAGTACTTTACGGGAAGACATGCTCTCTCCTGCTTGTTTGTGGGGTCTAGCGGGCAATTTGGATGCATATTTTCCCCTACATGCCAGTGTGACGCAAACTAAAATTATCATTCACTCAGCAAAAGATGGCCGTATCGTAAACTCGCAGAAACAAGCTAGTCACTTTACTGGCGTTTACTTGAGTGGGCATCGCAAGGATCACTTGTAATGGAGAAATAAATTTCTCAAAAACATAGCAAACTTAATACTATGAAATATAAGTAAAATAACCACTTTAAGACTGAGCACAGTCGTTTTCAGGTCACAATCTGAGAGGATTTTTTCTCACTGGGGGTGATCGGCAATCAGATTTAAACTAAAATAGCCGTCTAGATGTAGATGCTTCTACACGTTTGAATGCTAACGACGAGATTTTCCTACTATGGCAAAGCACTTGTTTACTTCTGAGTCGGTCTCAGAAGGTCATCCCGATAAGATTGCAGATCAGATTTCTGATGCTGTGCTAGATGCAATTCTGGCTCAAGATCCAAAAGCACGCGTGGCGTGTGAAACTTATGTCAAAACTGGCATGGTATTAGTCGGTGGCGAAGTCACGACTTCTGCTTGGGTTGATATCGAAGAAATCACCCGTAAAACGGTGCGTGAAATTGGTTATACCCACTCAGATATGGGTTTTGATGCAGACTCGTGTGCGGTATTAAACGCCATTGGTAAGCAATCACCTGATATCAATCAAGGTGTAGACCGTGCTGACCCTGCTGAGCAAGGTGCAGGCGACCAAGGGTTAATGTTTGGCTATGCCAACAACGAAACCGACGTCCTAATGCCAGCGCCTATCACTTATGCCCACGCATTAGTGAAGCGTCAGTCTGAAGTGCGTAAAAACGGCACGCTACCTTGGTTACGCCCAGATGCGAAAAGCCAAGTCACGTTTGCCTATGATGATGGCAAAATTGTCGGTATTGATGCTGTCGTATTGTCGACTCAGCACAGAGATGACGTATCACAAGCCGACTTAATTGAAGGCGTGATGGAAACCATCATCAAGCCAGTATTACCGGCTCAATGGCTAAACAAAGACACTAAGTTCTTTATCAACCCAACTGGCCGTTTTGTTATCGGTGGACCAGTAGGCGATTGCGGCTTAACCGGTCGTAAGATCATCGTTGATACCTACGGCGGCATGGCCCGTCATGGTGGTGGCGCATTCTCTGGTAAAGATCCATCAAAAGTTGACCGTAGCGCGGCATACGCTGCCCGTTATGTGGCAAAAAACATCGTTGCTGCAGGTCTTGCTGATCGCTGTGAAATCCAAGTGTCTTACGCTATTGGTGTAGCAGAGCCGACTTCTATCAGCATCGAAACCTTCGGTACGGGTAAAGTGTCTGAAGATTTGCTGATCAAGTTAGTACGTCAACACTTCGAACTGCGTCCATACGGTTTAACGGCCATGCTCGATTTAGCACGTCCGATTTATCAAGCGACTGCCGCTTATGGCCACTTTGGTCGTAACGAATTCCCTTGGGAAGCAACAGACAAAGCTGAAGCACTGCGCGCTGACGCGGGTCTATAATCGGTTTCGATTAAAACCCGTTAATATTGCAAAATATAAAAACCGCTACCCAGCGGTTTTTTTATGCCTGCAATTTGGTTCCCCAAAGCAAGATAAAGGTATCTTCAGTTGTGCAGCATTCATTGTCATTGTTTCCCCTATGACTCACCACCTCTTTGTTTAACAAAAAGCGTCCCTGAGGGCTCAACTAAAAGATCCTGTTTTAGAAGGTCACAGGTGCAACAATGCCAATCCTCCCCAACCCTCTAGCTGTTCGTTCAGCTAAAAAGCTATTACCCCAAAGCAAGATAACTTTATCGTCAGTTATGCAGCATGAATTGTCATTGTTTCCCCAGTGACTCGCCGTAAATATATCCCTATAGGCTCGACGACGGCATCCATGCCGCCAACGGTCACTGTTGCAACAATGCCAATCCTTACTAACCCTATCGCTGTTCGTTCAGCTAAAAAAGCTATTTGCCCCTAAGTGCGCCACGGCTCGAAGAACAGCCCTTTGTTATCTGATAATTTGAGATACTTAAAGTAATGGGTACCCAAAAGAAAGACCTGACCATGAGGAATTGCAAAAATAGTTACAGTGAATCAGACTTACCTAGTCTGGTTCATGAGCATTTGCCCCGCTACGTGTCTTCGCTCATTAGCTTGCTTTATTGAAAAAGCATTTACAATCAAGTAATTATTAGAGATATGGATTAGTTAATTGGTTTTGAAAACGTGCATTCGCGTTTTCCCAGATGGTATATTTAATCGGAAGCTGATAAGTTCATTACAATACAGATAGTTAACTGTGTTGGTCCAACAACGTTAACCGTTATCGCGCATGTGCACAGATAAAATGTTAGAAGAAAATGAATATTAGAACATTCTTACTAGGTTTGATAATTGCCAATTCATATGCATATGGGGCAGATATGAGAGATATCCCGGGGAAAAAAATAACACTTGATTCCTTAAACGAAATGTTCCAGAACATAAAAAATGAAACATCATGGAATATATCTGGCCCCATGCTCTGGGGGTATTTCTTTACACATCACGAACCACAGAAATTAGAGCAAGCAGCCGAAGAATTAATAAAACAAGGATATAAATACGTAGATATATACTTGTCTGATAAAGATGATCCTAATGAGCCAGATATCTATTGGTTACATGTAGAAAAGGTTGAAATTCATTCACCTAAGACACTAGATAAAAGAAACGATGAACTATACATCTTTGCAAATAAGTATGCTTTGGATAACTACGATGGAATGGATGTTGGGCCTGTGAAGCAATAGTGCATCTAATATAAGTTGCCTAACCAGTCTGCTATAGCTCACTTGGCCACGTTGCGGCTCTTACTATTTTGCAAAAGATAAATCCATAGATATTTTAATCCGAATTTAACGAGTTAGAGTTATTGAGGTAACTCATTTATATCCCAAAGTGAGCTCATGAATCACTCTACACCAGACTGATTCACGTCAGCCGCTAAACCTCGTCCTATTGCCCTGTTTGCGGCTATTCTGGGGCGGTTTTTTCCCTTTAGATGAATCAAATCTCTAGAGAACTGATTCATGTCCCTGTTATGCCTATTCCGACTGGTTTTATCGTTTATTGATTAGTTTGTAGCCAAACGAAGCATTGCTAATAGAATAGCTAATCCGAATCTGGCTCATAAGAGTGAATTATCTAACAAGGTTTTGTCCAAAAGCTTGCTGGGTATCTCCTTCATACAGACTGGTTACACTAGTGCCCAAAAGGTGAGCAATGGTGATTGGCGAGACGACCGTCCGCCCCATGGACGGGGCGGTCGAGCATCCAAGGACGGACTGGCTGCGAGTCGACGAGCGAATGCCATGGCAAGCCAGTGTGAGTGGATACCCGTAAACGCTAAACTTCTAACAACTGAAATTACTGCTCCCAAAACACTACTTTCCAACACATTTCTGTCCAAAAGTATGTTGTGTAATCTTTTCAATCCACAGGTTCCGCTAATACCAAAAAAGTGAGCCATGGTGATAGCAAGACGACCGTCCGCCCCATGGACGGGGCGGTCGAGCATCCAAGGACTGACGAGCGAATGCCATGGCAAGCCTGTGTGAGTGGATATCAGCAAACGCTAAACTGCTAACAACTAAAGTGACAGTTCCCCCGACACTACTTTCCAACACATTTCTGTCCAATATTGAGTTTACTGATAGTTGCTATATGATTTAAAAGCAAAAAATCCATTTTTAAGGAAGAAATTTAAGTGAAATTTGAAGTTATTCATGAAGAAAATAACGCGATTGTGGATGCGCTGGTAGACGGCGTTAGGCAATTTAATGCTGGGCTATTAGGGCCTGAGAAATCAGTGCCTTTGACTGTCATAGCACGTGATGAAAATGGCAAGTTGATTGGGGGTGTGGGTGGACGGACTATCTATAAAAACTTCTTAATCAATGTTGTCTGGGTTGATGACCAAACCAGAGGCACAGGGCTTGGGCATAAACTGATGGCGCTTGCCGAAGCTGAGGCGAAACAACGGGGTTGCTTGGTAGCTCAAGTGGATACCTTATCGATTCAAGCCCCTGTGTTTTATGAAAAACAAGGGTTTGAGATCATAGGTACAGTCACCACTACCCCTCAGCGCATCTTTCTGATGAAGAAGTATTGATCAAAAAAGTGGTTGAGGCAGGGGCAGAATAAGCGCACTTAGCAATGGTCGAAATGGGCGTTTTGCATGCACAGTAGACCAATCTGCTCTTGGGATAAAATGGCGCACTCTAGCGCCATTTTTGTATTCGCGCGGCTGACTTGCGCATCGCTCAGTTGCGTTATCGTCGCCGAATAGGCATTGGTTCGGCCACAATCGAGCCAAATATTCCCCACTTGTACCCAATAATGCTGCGCTTGCCCTGAATCGGAAACAAACTCGACTTCAAATCCCCTCGCCTCACATTCATGGTGGGAGCATTCAGATAAGACCAATCTCAAGTTGTCCCAAGCCGATAAATTGACTTCGGCATAGGCCGTTAATAGTGACTCAACAAATTGTACATTCATGTATTTATCTCCGTTATTTAACCTGAACTCGGGTTATTTACACAGTAGAGATTGAATCCTTAATTTCTATCATCGAACAACTAAGCTTGGGTCTTTGCCGCCATTAAATAGTAATCCCGCGCCGACACAGTAAAAAAATCCACTACCTGCATGTTCGCTTTTCCCGAGTGGGCGGCAAAGGAACGTTCATTATCTTCGGCAATAAAGGTCAACATATAGCTAAAATGCGGAGCAACTTGGCGACGAATTTCACTGACTAACGCCTCAAAAATCCCTTGTCCACGGTAGGTTTGCTGCACCCAAATCGGCCCGTATTGGCAAGAGTTGGTCTTAGTTAATTTAGGCCCATCCCAATCGAGTTGCGGCAAACGATTCAACAAAGTGCGATAAATGGGCCAATGTTCGAAAAATCCCCAGCGACCGGCAATCACATAACCGACGATCTGCTGCTCAACCTGCGCCACTACGACCCAATGATGCTGCACTAATTCGCTCAATTCACTGTGGGAAAAAGCTTGCCCTTGCAGTCCCATATTGGCGGAAGCTAATTCGTCATTGAGATGTTTTTTCTCTAGCATCGCTAATAAATCAACATCTTGGGGTAAGGCTAATCTAATCTTCACAGTGTTCTCACGGCATCATCTTGGCTTTAGGCCCAATTTAAGGCCGTCAGTATACTCGGTTGGATTAATAGGCACAGCTAGAACAAGGTATTATTTAGTGCCTTGATTTGCTAAATCCCCTTTTATTTCCCAAACTTAATGAATATTTAGCCCTAGTTAGGCGTTTGTATGTTGCCCGAAACCATTAATCCCAACTTGAGTTTACTTGATAGCGACAATCAACAAGTGAATCTCACTCGCTGGATGCACCAATGTGAGCTAATCAACAGCTATTACAACGCTAACACGGTTTTTATATTCCAAAAGACCAGCGCAGGATTTGAGATCATTGTCAGCGCAATCACTGAAACACCACAATTTACCGCAGGTACTTTGTACCCCGCAGAACTCGAACTTTTTCAACAGATACAAAACAGCCAACCCGACGGTTTATATCAAAACCTTGGCAGCTTTATGTTGGATGATTTACCACGGGATTTTGATGGTATTCAGCACATTCTCTCGCGCCCTATTGCTTGGCCTGATGGCAGCCAATTTGGCGCCCTGTGCGTACTCAACCCACATATGGCAGACCGGCTAGCCAATGCCGCTATGCTCGAACCGTTTCAGATATTGCTGCAGCAGGAATTATCTCTGCTGTGCCAGAACCATCGCATTGAATCCCTTTCGATGCGCGACCAAGAAACCGGCATGCTCAATCATTATGGTTTTTTGATGATGGCGCCAAGACAACTCAATTTAGGCCGCCGCTTTGGTGCCCATGCAGGCATCATCTTCTTTGAATTACTGAGTCCGGATAACACGCCCATCCCCCTAGAAGATAATCACCACAGGCTGTTGGGTAAGTTGATCCAAGATACGATACGGACCGCCGACGTAGCCGCCCACTACAACACCACGCAATTTGTGGTACTGGCCTTTGTCGATGGTGAGCGGGATATTCAGCATATTATGAAGCGGGTAGAAAAACAGTTAGAACAGCAAAACCACCAGCTTAAACTCGATGCGAGTTACAGTTTCTTCACTCCAGAATCCAGCGCCAAACTCGCGCCCATGATGGAACTTGCGCGGGGTAAACTCGATTCAATGCAACCACCAAAGCCTGAGGTTGAAGACACGCCAGTTAAGCCCGCCATAGACTCAAGCTTATACGATAACCCCGCCGCAGATTCGGCGGCGCTTTAAGTTAATGAAGCAGTGATTTAACGAAACGATAGGTTAACCGAGCTTTGATTTAACGAAGTGGCGAGTTAACGAGTTTTTGGTTTAATTACGCAGCAAGAAATCACTTAGATTGCTCATCCTGGCGCTTCGCCCACTGGATAAACAGCACCACGGGATAGGGTGACATTAGAACCAACCCTAAGCCAATCAGGCTTGAGATCAGTAACATGCCGCTTATCTCTAGACTCCATTGCGTCAACATATAGAACCCAAGTCCACAAACTAGCATCAATACACCTAACCAATGTAAAAACTTCAACAAATTCATAGTACTTTTAAATGAGTCCGTCATATAAACCTCTTTAGATCTTGAGTAAAACTTGTCACACTATGGCCATAACCATGGAAAAAGGAACCGTAACGATGTTAAAACAAACATTCATCTTAGGTGCGCTACTGTTGGGACTCACCGCCTGCCAAAGTACCGATGTCGCCCAAAATGAGACCATTCCATTAGAGGGCAGCTGGCACATTGAGATGGTTCAAGGCCAACCGACTATCGATTACAGCCCAGCGCAAATCACCTTTGAGGCCGAAGGCAAATTACACGGCAACAACAGCTGTAATAACTTTTTCGGTCAATATACTCAGCAAGGCCAAGAGCTTAAGCTATCTCCTGCCGGTAGCACAATGAAAGCCTGTGTCGATGCGCTAATGCAGCAAGAGCACAAAGTGATGCAAGCAATGCCATTAGTGGCTAAAGCTAAGCTAGTGCAAGGTCGCCTGACGCTACTCAACAGCGACGGCAAGCCAGTGCTAATCTTGAGCCAACTGAAGTAAGCCCAGTGAAGTAAGCTTCCGCAAAGTAAAATTTGTCCGCATAAAAAACCGCCATTGGCGGTTTTTTCGTTTCACAGCCAGCAACAGAAGCCAACTAGACTTTGGCGCTATTCTCAGCCGCCGTTTCAAGGGCGATATTTTGCTCGGCGAGTACGGCGCTTTGCTCCGTGTCGGCATTGTAATGCGCCATATCCAGCTCATCTTCAGACTTAGCAATCACAGTCGTCGCCACTAAGTCACCGGAGACGTTCACCACAGTGCGCACCATATCTAAAATACGGTCAATCCCCGCTATCAATGCCACCCCTTCTAAGGGCAGCCCTACGGTTGTCAGCACTAACGTCAGCATCACTAAACCCGCACCGGGCACACCCGCAGTGCCAATAGAAGCCAAAGTCGCGGTTAAAATAATGGTGAGATAATCGACGACAGTCAGGTCGATACCAAACGCCTGCGCCACAAACAGTACAGTAACGCCTTGGTATAACGCAGTGCCGTCCATATTGATGGTAGTGCCCAGCGGTAACACGAAGCTAGAAATCTTCTTATGAACGCCTAGGTTTTCACTCGCGCACTTCATGCTTGCAGGGAGCGTGCCCGCAGAGCTCGACGTGGTAAACGCCACTAACATGGCGTTGCTAATGCCTTTAAAAAACTGCAGCGGACTTAACTTCGCAAATCCGCGCAGCAAAAAACTATAGAAACCCAGCACGTGGATAATACAACCAAGGTATACGGCTATGATGACTTTGATCAGGGGCCAAAGCATATCAATACCATACTCTCCCGCCACCCAAGCCATTAGCCCAAAGACGCCGTAGGGTGCGAGTTTCATCACCATATCGGCCAGTTTGTACATGGCTTCGGCGAGGCTTTCGAACACTTTAATCGCAGGTTTACCGTGCTCGCCAATCAGCACTAACGCGATACCTAAGGCGATGGCAAATACGATGACTTGCAAAATTTGGCCGCTTGCCATGGCCGCAATCGGATTGGTCGGCACTATATCAACTAAGGTATCGACTAATGAAGGTACAGCTTTGGCGGTTTGAGTCGCGCCTTCTGCCAGCGTTAATCCTAAGCCTGCGCCGGGCTGCAATACATAACCAACAAGCAGGCCGATACTGATCGCGATAGCCGTGGTAAACAGATAAAACCCAAAGGATTTAAAGCCGATACGCCCCATCTTGCCTGTGTCTTGCATCGACGTAACGCCCACGATCAGCGAGCAAAAAACCAGTGGCACGATCAGCATCTTTATGGCATTGACAAATAAGGTGCCCAGCGGTTTTAACCAAGTGGCTTGCTCACCAAAAATGACGCCGACAATAATGCCTAGCACCATACCAATAACAATTTGCAGCCACAGCGGCACTGACATCCAGCGAGACCAAACACGGCCTAATGCCGACGACTTAGGTTTTGTCATATTCATAACCTTGAATTCGAAACTATGATGGGGCAAAGACCAAAACTAGCGCGCTAGTTTCTCAGTCTACATGAGGCAATCGCCGAGTCTAGCAGAGGGGTTTTCATCGAGGGATGATCTGGGTCACGTTGAGCTAAACTGTCTTAAAATCAGTAACATTAACCAAACGAACTTTGTTAAATTAGCCGCTGGAATGTTAGTTTTTCTGCTTAAGCATCAAAATATTCTGTGACTTTATTTGGCGCAATTTGCTGACGATAAAGCGCTGCTGGCGGTTGCTCACGTTCAATCAAATAACTCCAGTAATCGTCATCAAAACCACTGAAAATAAAGTCCGACTTACCCTTGGCTTTCAGGATCAACCACCACCAAACGAGTCCCCACAAACCAAAACTCAACAAAGTTAAGATAAAATGCAGCTGATGATTTATTTGCTCATCAGCAGTCAGATCAGCAACGGGCAACAACTTAAGTTTATAGCGGCGTGTCGACTTAACGAATCCCATCATATGCTCACTTAGTTCAGAAAAAGGGCACTAGAGATAAGCCTAGCAGATAAGACTTTAGTCGTGCAAAAATCCGCAACAACAATTAAGCTCACTCCGCCAAAACCGCGACTGTCGAACTCGTTATCCCACAATGTTCCATGCTAAAGTGAGCCACAAAATGGTTGTTCACTAAACAAGAGCGGTATTACTCAATAACCGCCTAGGAGTTGTTGTATGTTGATCCGTAAAGCTAAGGCTCAGGACCTCAGTGCCTTAGTCCAATTTAATCAGGCGATGGCCCAAGAAACCGAAGGCTTAGCCTTAGATGAAGCGACACTAACCCGCGGCGTGGGCACGCTACTTGAGAGCCCGCAAAAAGGGTTTTACCTCGTCGCCGAAATTGAAGGTGAAATAGTAGGCTCGCTTATGGTGACATTTGAATGGAGCGATTGGCGCGCCAAGGATTATTACTGGATCCAGAGTGTGTATATTCGCCCGCAAAATCGTCGCCAAGGCATTTATGGCAAGCTCTACAGTGAAGTCAAACAACTGGCCGAAGCCAATGGTGGCGCTGCCAGCTTCCGTTTATATGTCGAGCAAGAAAACCTCGCCGCCCAGCAAACCTATCAAGCCTTAGGGATGAAGCAGAGTTACTATTTAATGTACGAAGAAAAATAAGTCCTTCAATAGCTTATTCGCAATAAAAAAGGATCGGGCCAATGGCACGATCCTTTTTTTACGAGTCACGATTCAGACTAAAAACCTAACGCTAACTCCTCGTTAAGCTTCACTACACTCGCAAAACTTAACGGAAGAAACCAAACAGAATCGCCGTCATCGCCAGTAAACCTGCAATGATCACGAAGATATTGCTGATTCGGCCACGATAGGCTTTTAACGCTGGCACTTTATACACGGCATACATAGGCATCAAGTACAGGATAGCAGCGATAATTGGGCCACCTAAGGCTTCAATCATGCCTAAGATACTTGGGTTGATCACAGCCACAGCCCAGATAGTGACAAACATAAAGCCTAGGATGAACTTGTTGATCTTAGCGTCAGCGACTGATTTGCCGCTTGAGCGTAACTGCTTAACGATCACGCCTTTCATGCCTTCTGTCGCGCCCATGTAATGGCCGAAGAAAGAGGACACAATCGCGATAAAGGCGATTAACGGACCAAAGTAGCTCACAAAACCACTTGAATGCACGTTGGCTAAGTAAGACAGAATCGGTAAGTTCTGCGCTTTCGCTTCTGCCAATTGGGCTGGCGATAACGACAGCACACAAGAGAACACAAACAACATCACAAAGCCCACTAACATCATCGAAGTGTTACGTAAAATGACGTCAGCTTTGCGAGAAGCATTGGCGCCGTGGTCACGTTTCAGTGACACTGAAAACTGTGAAATCGCAGGAGAATGGTTAAAGGCGAACACCAATACAGGGATCGTTAACCACACTGTGCCTAAAAAAGCGCCCGCTTCTGGCACAACTTGTAAGGCATCCATTTTCCATTCTGGGATCAGGTAGAACGACATAAAGGCCAAAATACCCACCAGCGGATATACCAGCAATTGTGTCACTTTCAGCATGAACTTCTCGCCCGCAACCATCACAGCCATCATACCGAGGATCAATACACCCGATAAAATAAAGCGTGGTGGCGATGCCATGCCCAACTGATTGACGATAAAGCTATCGACTGTGTTGGTAATACCCACACCGTAAATTAATACAATCGGATAGATGGCGAAGAAATACAGTATGGTAATGGCTTTACCCGCACCCACACCAAAATGTTCTTCTACTACTTGGGTGATGTCGCTGCCGGGAATGCTTGATGAACAAACAAAACGAGATAAACCGCGATGGGCAAGATAGGTCATAGGACCGATGATCACTGCCATGAGTACGAGAGGCCAAAAGCCGCCCATGCCCGCATTGATGGGTAAAAATAAAATTCCAGCGCCAACGGCTGTGCCAAATAAACTCAACATCCAAGTCGTATCTTGGCGAGTCCAAGGTAAGTGTTTCGTTGAATCTAGATTCTGTGTGCTTTGAGGTGTTCCAAGAACACTGGTCGCATCTTTTTGCATATAAAAGTTACCTTACGGTGTGACTAGCATAATAAATTCGTCGTAAGGATAACCAAAAAAAGCCCATAAAAGTTGATCTGACACTGCTTTATGTAAGGGAATTTCATAATAAACTGATATTGAGATCTAGATCGCTGATTTAATGTAATAAGTTTTCAATGCAGCAGCAAAAAACACACATAAAAAACCGCTTAAAGACACAATATTTTCACCTTAAACCAAAAGCAGCGACATAGCATAAGCGCCGAGAAAAACACCGAATTGGATCTAGATCACAAAAAGCCATAAAACGAGATCCAATGCCGCATATCGATAGCTAAAGTCGATCAAGATCACATCCAATAATGTTAAATTTTTACAAATCGCTATCAGTCGCAAACGCCATAAAAAACGGCTCACTGCGGAACCAACGCCGAAGTGAGCCGTTAACGATTAGCGCAAAATCAGACTTAAGGTTTCTGTAGCATAAGCTCAGTGGTCGACACCACGGCTGGCGCTATATCGGCCTCTTTGAACAACAACGGACGGAAACTTTTCTCGCTTGAGTACAAGATACTTTGATCGGCAAACGCTGGCGTTAGGATATTACTCGACTCAGAGTAAGTTAAAATTCCCCGCGCCACTGGCCCTTCGTCAGTAAAGTTCACCGCCATCATCCAGCTCGACCCATAACGCACTTGGTATCCCTTCGCCGTTAAGCCAGAACTCATCGCCTTGCCTGTAACCACGTCCATCACAGCTGCGTACTTGTGCTGCGGGATTAAAGTGTCGTCACCCGACAGACTGGTCGAGAACACGTTGAATCCACCCTCGGCATTGTGGCTACCCGGCCAAGGTAAACGCGACCCGCTTGGCGTACCGTCCGGCAGCGATTTCTCCACAAATTGCACCTCACCCAATGGCGCATCTAAGGCAAAACCTGCCGCCTCAAGATTCAGTGCGCTATGGGCCAAGGCCACTAAGGCGCTGCCATCTGTGGTCAAGGTTTTAGGTGTCGTCGCCGCATTGGCGGGATCGAATCCTTGGGTCAACATGGTCGTTTGGCTGAATTGGTGGGCAAACTCACGCAGTAAAGCACCGCCTTTGCTGTCGTTATCTTGCTTACCATTCCACGCTTTTAACGCCGTGCACGCCGAAGTGACATCCTTAGATAAACTCGCCGACACCACAACAGGCGTGCTGCCTTGGGCATCACACTGGGCAATCAAATCAGGCAGCACTAACTCAGCAAGATAACTGCGATTAGACAACACCGCCGCTTCGAGTTCTTCCAAGCTAAACTTGCCATCTGCCCCCGCCGCATCTTGCATTAAGCTCAAGCCCATGCGTGTTCGCAGCGACAACTGCCCCGCTTCTGGCCCATACATGGGCGAGAAATAAGACAGCGGTTCATTCAAGTTAGTCGACCAGAATGAGTCATTGGAGTTTTGCACAAAGTCAGTACGCTCAAGCTTTGGCGCGCGGGCATAGGGTGTTGGGCCATCGAAACTAAACAGCGATGTGTTGCCGGGTAAAATCGTAAATCCGGCCTGCGCCTTAGCCGCTTTAATGTCTGGCGAGGTTTTTAACAACACCACTGCCGATTCAGACAATCCCGGGACTGTCGAGTCGTCGATGTAGAAAGCATTACCTTCTTTGTCGGCGTACATAGTGTTATTGAAGATGACGCCGTCGTAATCCTTGAAGGCCTGTTGGAACTCTTCTTTATTGGTCGCCATGTCCATCGCTAACCAATGGTCAACGGGGTCCATATTGCCCATGTTGGCGTCTTGGATCATAAAGGCGCTGCCATCATCCCAACCAAAAGGCGCTAAAGCAGGTGGCGCTTCAACCATAGGGCCTTTTGCCGTGGTGTAAATATCCTTCTCGGCCACTAACATGCCGGCAGGACCAGCATTCACCAGAATCGATACCGTCTCTTTGGTGATCGGCATAGGTTTACCATCGAACAGATATTGCATCCGATCGCCCGAGACTAACTCTAAGTTATACATCACAAAATGTTCGGCGGTTGAGAAGGTATGAGTCCACGCTAAATCTTTGTTAAAACCGATATTAATCGGCCCAGGCATACCCACAAGCGAGCCGCCCATCATGTCTAAATGCCCAGGGATCGTAATATGGGATTGCCAAAAACGCAGGTTACCCGTGTGTGGGAAATGCGGATTGCCGAGCACCATGCCTTTACCGTTTTCGGTTTTATCTTTACCTAAACCCCAACCGTTAGAGCCTAATCCTCGGGGATTGGTCTCTGGCGTGGTGATGTGGGCCGCACGGGCAATCAACTTAGACTGCATATCGGCCACAAATGCAGTTTGGTCTTGGCTGGGCGCAGGCCCTACGATACGCGGCATATATTCCTGCGCATCCCCCGGGTTAGCGTAAAAAATCAAATCGAGGAAGTTGGCGGCGCCCGGTAACAAAGCGATTGAAAACAGATAAGTCACCACATCCTCTGGCACTATAGGTTTGACCCAAGGCTGACCGCTACAGAAAGGTTCTGCCGTTTGTTTACCCGCTTCAACATCGGCAAGATATTGGTTATAACCAGAGGTAAAACCTTGGATCAGCGCCCGAGAGTTTTCACTAAACTGTGGCCATTTTTCTTCGGCTTGTGCTCTGATCTTTAACGCTTTGTAGGCAAAGTCAGAGATCAAGTTGCCGTTATCTTCCGCTGTGGGTTGGCCCGTAGTGAAGTCAATCGACGCATGGGGGCCAAAGTACATGGAACGCTGCGAGTTAGCCTTAATAAAGCCATCGGCTAACACACATAAATTGTCCTGTGCCTGCGCATAACCACTACCAAAACCTAAGCTTTCTAAGTTATCGGCTTGGATATGTGGCACGCCGTAGGTGGTGCGGCGAATATTGGCTTTGAGTAAACCGTTGGGAGCAAAAGCTTGCAGTTGAGTTTCGGGTTCGGTGGGCGTAGTGCTATCTTCGCTATCGTTACAGCCGGCGAGTATTACACCGCAGGCCATCCCCATAGCGATCACGAGTTTGTTGAATTTCATTATTATTATCTCTTGGTTTTGGTTCCTTCAATTGCGTATACCCAAGCTACCTGAAGAGACGAGTTTCAGAGCGTCTAGGGTACTTCAATTCAAGGCGCATCAATGAAAGAATATCGGCCATCTTTTGAATTGGTGCAACACGGAAGTGGAGTGCCCTAGGCGCTCCGTCCCGGCGGGTTTTAACGCACTTTATGCTGTGTTGGTTATTTTTAACTTAGTCCACTAGGTCTGCAAATAACTGCCTTGCCTAAAATGCGTTACATTCCCGCTGAATCCTGCATCTTCAGGTTGTTTGGGTATATACCTTACTGCTTATCCCAGCCTACATTACTGAAGGAGCAATAGTCATATGTCGCTTCCTAGTCCCTAAGGCTGGCTATTGCCTCCCCTACTGTTGGCTTTTTACTGAGCTTCGCCGACGACTGTGGCAGAATAGAAAACCCAAACGCTTAGACACCTCAGACCATTTAAGCAATGATTCAAACGAGCGTCCACATTAAAAGCTGAAATAAACAACTTATATGCAACAAAAAATTATCAAGATAAAAGTGGGTTCTAAAAACCCAGTAAAAATCAACGCGGCAACCAAAGCGATGGCACAACTGTTTCCTGACAGCATCATAGAAGCCAGCGGTATGGATGCACCTTCAGGTGTTGCGGCGCAGCCAATGACAGATAAAGACACTCGCCAAGGGGCGATTAATCGGGTGCGCTACTGTCAACAACAGGATCAACAAGATACTCAAGCCGACTACTATTTTGCGATGGAAGGCGGTGTCGATTGTTTCGACTTTGGCCCAGCCACATTCGCCTATATCGCCATTGGGCATAAAGACCAACTTGCCATTGGCCGCAGCGCAATTTTGCCTCTGCCAATGCAGGTTTATCGGGCATTAGAAGCAGGTGAAGAACTCGGGCATGTGATGGATGGATTGTTCAATACTGTCAATATCAAACAAAAAGGCGGTGCCATAGGTTTGCTCACCCACGGCCACGCGACCCGTGAAAGTAATTACACCCAAGCGATTATTCTCGCCATGGCGCCGCTATTAAATCCCGATATTTACGCACAAACTTGTTAGTAACATGTTGCAAGCGCAGTTGAAGCCCGCTAACTTAGTTGTGACATGCAACCAAACCCATTCGACTATGGCTCAAACAGACGCACCATCGACTCCAGATCCAGTCAAGCCTGTAATTCACGCTAAGCAAACGGCGGAGTCAGGCTCATCCGCCCAACTCAGGCACTTATCTCGCTATCTGGTGAGGAATTTAGGCATGCTCAATGCCGCCTTTGGGGATCTCCCCTTATCGCCCGTGCAAGCCCACGCCCTGTTTGAGATAGGCAAGCAGCCGCTGACCATCAAAGAGCTGGCCTGCAAACTCAGCATAGATAAGTCCAATGCGAGCCGAGCCATTAAGCATCTGATTGATAAAAATCTTGCCCAGAGTCAAATACACCCACGGGACAGTCGCTGTTTAGTAGTACAACTCACGCCCGCGGGGAAGAAGTTACTCCTGAAATTAGATACTCAACAAAATCAATTATTTCAAGAGATCTTAGCCCAACTGACCCCAGCACAAACCTCACAAATCGAAGAGGCACTCATGTTATATAACCAAGCCGTACATAACGCCAAACACCAAAGTGGCTGTCACATTCGTCAAGCCACAGCCCAAGATGATGCCGCGATTGCCAAAGTCATCCGCGATGTCTCGGCCGAATACGGCTTAACCGCGGATAAAGGTTATAGCGTGGCCGACCCGACCTTAGATTGCCTCAGCCAGATTTACTCCCAAGCGGGTGCCAACTATTGGATTATTGAATTAGAGGGGCGCATTTTAGGCGGCGCTGGTATTGCGCCGTTAGCCAACAATGAGGGTGTTTGTGAACTGCAGAAAATGTACTTTATGCCCGAAATTCGCGGCAAAGGACTTGCAACACGCGTAGCGTTAATGGCACTCGATTTCGCCCGCGAAACGGGTTATCAAAGCTGCTATTTAGAAACCACAGCCGCGTTAAATGAAGCCGTAAAACTCTATGAGAAATTGGGCTTTGTACATCTATCCGCTCCCCTAGGGAATACAGGCCACGACGCCTGCGAAATGCCAATGCTGCTAGAACTTAATCAATAGAATACACAGCGGAATTCAAACTGAAGTAACAATGCCAAACAGCCATGATTCAACTTGTTTGGCATTATCAATTTGTATCAACAAATGTTATTCAGCAAGATGATTTTAATTATCAGTCTTAGGGCATAGTTTTTCTTAACTTAATTGCATTAAAATATGGCAATTTTACCTTGCTCAATTTTTAATAAATTGAAAGGCATTTGATACCATTTTGTTAACGGCATTAAATAGGGAACATTATGCTCAGTTGGATTTTTAGTAATAAGAAACTCACTCTTCGGGAAATATGCCTAGATAACACACTTTCGACCTCGGCTAAAATAAAGAAAGTTGATCAATTTCTTGCCGATAGTGGAGATCTCAATTTTATTGATCTCAATATTTCGCCCTGTAACATATTAGTTCCACTATCTTGCCGTCCTCAGTCCGATTTAGTGCTTATAAAATACTTGCTCAACAAAGGCGCTAAAATCGAATGCAATGGTTTCAGTGCCTTGCATTCGGCTATTGAATATAATAACTCTGAACTCGTTACCCTATACCTAGACTCTGGTGCCAATCTTTACTTTCAAAATCAATACAATAATTGCTGGCTCAACTATCTATTTCATCCTAATCCGCAGTATATCTATCAGGATCATCAACGTAGAGATATGATAGATCTTCTACTTGCAGCTAAGTTAGACATCAATAAACCGGTGAGTTTTTGGACCAATGGTGAAGTAAACCACCCGCTAGAAATATTATATGATGAACGAAGTAAAGATCTATTCCTGCATATCATCAATAAAGACATCCCATTAGAAATAGGTAAATTAAGTCTAATTGAAAATATTATTTCCTCGAGCGGATTCTGGGGGATTGAAGCCTTTGCTCCTTTAGTAAAACGCTTTCCTGAATTTAAAAAGTCCCGTTATATTATGGCCAACGACAGCAGCTTCTGGGACGATGCCAATTTACTCGAGCTTTGTGTTTATGCCAAATCACAAGAATATACTGAATATCTGCTAGACCATTATCCGCTGCTCAAAGCTGACTCCCACGCCAAAAGTTTAGTCTATGCGGCATTGACCTCAGAATTTGACCTTAGGATTATCGAAAAACTACTTAAGGCCACCGTCGATATCAATCGCATCTATAGGATGACTCCGCCCGAGGCCGACCATTCCCCCTTGCTCAACCAATATCTTGATCTTGCTAAATTTACCGATGTAAACAAACGGAGTTACATCTATCAAGCCCTTGAACTCTTGCTCAAATATGGCGCTAATCCTAATGCCGAATTTGTGAATACGGGTAAAGCCTATGAGATGTTAGTCTGGTCGAGCTTACGACTACTGATTTATCCAATGGTCGAAAACAAAACCTTTCTGCCCGAGTTCCTCGATCTGTTCCTGCAATATGGCATGGATATCAATAAAAAATTTGGTGCGGTGGATGAACCGACCTTACTCACTCTCTGCCAGCGTGGTTCAGGTAAAGAAGATCAAGCAACACTTATCCAAGTGATGGAATATCTGCTCACCAAGGGGCTGGATTTAAGCCTCACCAATATCTACAACACTAACTATGTGTCTGCGGCGGCTATCTCCTGTCGAACCCAAATACTTGAATGGCTTATTAACCAAGGCGGGGATATTTTTACCCATTGCGGCCACGATAACTCGCCCATTCTACACAAGGCGATTTCGACCTACTGGTGGGATCAAATCTCTGGCCCCATGCGGCGCAATACCGTGGAACTCTTACTGCGCCACGGAGCTAAAATTGAAGAATTCTCAGTAGATGAGCAATTTACGCCACTCATGTGCGCCAGTTACTACGGCGCACAGTCCTGCGTAGAGGCGCTACTCGAACATGGCGCCAATCCCAATGCCATCAATGCCGAAGACACCACCCCCGCCCTTTGCGCTGTGATAGGTGGCAGTTCAATCGAGTTTCCTCGCTTTGAATCAACAGCGGTGCGGATCTTAAGGCTATTGCAACAATATGGCGCCGACTTAACAACTGAGAACTGCCGCGGCAATAGCCCGCTGGTCGCAGCTATAGAGCAGGAATATAAGGAGATTTTCGAAGCGCTGCTGCAAATAGCCTCCTACAGTGAAACTCAGCTTGAGCGAGCACTCGAAGTCGCGGAGCCAGAAAGCTATTTCAGCCGTCGCCTGCTACAACATATTAATGGCGAAACAATGCAACAGCAGACTCAAGTTCAGGCGCAGACTGAAACTAAACCTATCTCAAATATGCAGACAACCGAGACTGCGGATGATAACGCTCCTACTGGCCAACCAGATATAGCGTCTAAAAAGGCCAAATTAGAGGTAAGTAATGCGGCTTCAGATAAAAACCAAATCCCAACGCTGTTCGATCTCAAAACCAAAGTGCAGAGCTTCTTTAAACTTATCGCAAAGGATCCCGATATCACTGTTGCCCAATTTAAAGGCATAGAAGAACAGCTCGATCTGCTGATTGAAAAACTGAATGATTTTAGCTTTTTCCGCAATCAGGCCACCCAAGCGGAGTTTGAAGAAAGCGTGCAGGAATATATTGATGATACGGTCGATGAGATAAACAAGTTAATCGAGGATGATTATCCCGCCCTAACCGAAGCTTTAGTCGATTCAGTCTGGACGATTTTGCAGTACTTTAAGGTTGATATCGAAATTGAAACCGCACTGAGAAAGCGCTTCTGGTAACGATTAGCACCTACTTTGGGTAGCGGTTAGCACCTTAACTGCCAACGAGTACCAAGCATAAAGCCCTAACTTTGGGGCTTTATGCTTTCGAGACTCACACCAGCTGACTTAGCCGCCCGTAACGAAACTCAGACACCCAATCTCAATGTTTGAATGAATTAGCGCTATTTGTTGCCTTATATACAGCCGCTGCGATTTTTGATAGTTCACAAACCAGAATTGGTTATAGGCAAACTGAAAGTGCATCATGTTGTTGATCTAAAATGGATGGCCAGATTTTTTGAAGTCCAACAAGCGATTTATGCCCTGCAAACAGCGCATAAATACTAAGACGTTAGCACTATTCTCTTTAACTAAATTAGTGAGCAATTCTAGTGGAATATACGTTCGGCGAAATTCATAGAAAAATAGAGCAAGAAGAATCATTTGAAAGTAAGACAGAGGATGAAATTGACAGCTTTATTTCGGGAGTAGCAAGCGAACTCTTAAATGACAGCTTATATGCTTTGGAAGATGGTTTAAAAAGTCGAAGAGCGTTACAGAGTAAGATATGGAAATATTGGGGAGCTACTTTTAATCTCTTTGATTTTTATATTGGCAGTTACCTAGACATTGCATCAATGTATCGCGAGTCTGTATTAAAAACGGATGATTGCCTCGATCTTAGGTTCGTTGCTTTGACTCAGCTTCATGCTAAATCTGTGTTAGTTCTGAGAGAAATTCAAGCCTTAATTGAGGCTGGTTATCCTGATGGCGCAATGACTCGGTGGCGTACACTCCATGAATTAGCCGTATGCTCTTGTGTTATTTTTGAATCAGAAAAGTCAGCTAAATATTATCTTTTGTCTGAACATATTACGAATGCTAAAGGTGCAAAGTGTTATAGCGATCATGCAGTTAAATTAAATCATGAGCCATATACGCAATCTGAATTAGATTCAATTGCTTCTTTAAAAGCCGCTGCGCTTACAGAACTAGGCGATGATTATAAAAGTTCAGATTATTTTTGGGCAATGCCATTTTTGGTAGAAAAAGGTTATAAAGGAAATCGTCCTAACCTATATGATTTAGAAGTAAGAGTTGGTTTAGATCACTATCGACCTTACTTTACCTTAGCATGCGAGAAAATCCATGCACCATCCAAATCTAATTATGCAAATTTCGCGGCCTCAGAACTTAATAATGCCGTACTTGTTGTAGGTCCAAGTCATTATGGATATGAGACTCCGATTGATCTTGCAATGTTATCGTCATTAATTACATTTTCTAAATTTTTATTTTTGTTCCCTAATTTAGACTGCACCATATTTTTGAAAATGATTTCACTTGCACAAGAAAAAGTACTAGAGTCCGCATTCGCAAAAAGTGCTAACAAGGCATTTAAATCAAACTAAAACAATTTGTTACACTTAAGCCCTCTACACGTTTCCACCCACTATGTTAGCCCGCTTAACGCGGCGTTCCCCATAGAAATCTTCATACGAAACTCACTAATTCGAACTAAAAGTCTAACTTGGAAATGTCCCAAAGTATGTTGCGTATGTCTTATAAATCTACAGATTACGCGAATGCTCGAAAGGTGCGCCATGGTGATTGGCGAGACGACCGTCCGCCCCATGGACGGGGCGGTCGAGCATCCACGGATGGACTAGCTGCGTGTCGATGAGTGAATGCCATGGCGCACCTGTATGAGTGGAAATCAGCGAACGTAAAATGCCTAATAACTGAAGTTACAGGTTACTCAGCTGTACTAGCACTACACAATTTTCCAACACTCTTTTATCCAAAAGCGACTTACGTTTGATTTAAGGCCTTCCCCCACCTAATACGCCAAATCCCCCAAAACACCTCAGAAAACAAAACTCGCGTTAAGTTGCCTTAACGCGAGTTATGAGTTTCAAGCTTTAACCGCTAATTGAAGCTCTGATTAAGCTCTAGCTTAAGTTTAACGGCTAATCACCAAAATCATCGAGTAGGATGTTTTCTGGCTCAACACCTAGGCTTTCAAGCATCTTTATCACTGAAGAGTTCATGATTGGAGGACCACACATGTAGTACTCGCAGTCTTCTGGTGCCTTATGATTTTTAAGATAATTCTCATAAATCACATTATGGATAAAGCCAGTGTAGCCAGTCCAATTATCCTCAGGCAATGGCTCAGATAACGCCACATGCCAAACGAAGTTGTCATTCTCGGCCGCTAGGGCATCGAAATCCGCTTGGTAAAACACTTCACGGGTCGAACGTGCGCCGTACCAGAAGCTCATTTTACGTGTGGTTTTCTTACTCTTAAGCTGATCGAAAATGTGTGAACGCATAGGTGCCATGCCCGCACCGCCGCCGATAAACACCATTTCCGCATCGGTTTCCTTCACAAAGAACTCACCGAATGGCCCAGAAATCGTCACAGTATCGCCCGCTTTCAGGTTGAAGATGTAAGATGACATCTTGCCCGCTGGCACATTGGCCGATGGCGGCGTCGCAATCCGCACGTTCAGCATAATGCGGCCCTTTTCATCGGGATAGTTGGCCATAGAGTAAGCGCGCAACACTTCTTCATTAACGGTAGAGACAATATCAAACAGGCCGTATTTGTCCCAATCGCCACGGTATTTTTCAGGAATATCAAAGTCAGCGTATTTCACCACATGGGCTGGCGCTTCGATTTGAATATACCCCCCCGCTTTAAAGCGAACATCTTCACCTTCGGGTAACTCAAGCAATAACTCCTTGATAAAAGTCGCCTTGTTATCATTAGAGATCACTTTGCATTGCCACTTTTTCACCCCAAAGATTTCTTCGTCGAGCTCAAGCTCCATATCGGTTTTCACTGAGACTTGGCAGGCGAGACGACACCCTTCTTTAGCCTCTTTCTTGGTGATATGGCCCATTTCAGTCGGCAGAATGTCACCGCCGCCCGATTTGATTTTCACTCGGCACTGACCGCAGGTTCCGCCGCCACCACAGGCTGACGGAATAAAAATACTCTGACTCGCCAAAGCGCCGAGCAACTTGTCACCCGCCGCAACTTGAATGCTTTTTTCGGCATCTTCGTTGATGCTTATTGTCACTTCACCCGTAGCCACTAATTGCTTTTTGGCGATTAGAATCACTATCACCAATAGACAGACCACTAGCGTGAACATGCCTATGCCAATTGCCATTTCCATCGTATTACCCTTTTCTAGCTCTTTTCTAAAAAGAATCTGGTTTCACTTTCTCAATTCTTGGCTCGCCTACTGTAGCTTTACAGCGAGATCCCTGAGAAAGACATAAAGCCCAGCGCCATCAAGCCTGTTGTGATAAAGGTGATACCAATACCTTGTAAGCCTTCGGGAATCGCGTTGAATTTCATTCTTTCACGCAGCCCCGCCAGCAGCACAATTGCCACCGCCCAGCCAAAACCCGAGCCCATAGCAAACACCACTGACTCACCGAAGTTGTAATCACGGTTCGCCATAAAGATCACCCCAGCAAAAATCGCGCAGTTTACTGTGAGCAAAGGTAAGAAGATCCCAAGGGAGTCATACAGGCTAGGAATGTACTTATCCAAAAACATTTCAAGGATTTGCACTAACGCCGCAATCACACCGATGAAAGTGATCAGCTGCAGGTAACTTAAATCGATACCGGGTAATCCCGCCCAAGACAATGCACCAGGTGCGAGCACTTTGACGTAAATCAGCTGGTTTAACGGCACGGCTAAGGTCATGACCACAATCACGGCGACACCTAGACCAAAGGCGGTTGACACTTTTTTAGACACGGCCAAGAAAGTACACATGCCCAAGAAGAACGACAGCGCCATGTTGTCGATAAAAGTGGCCTGCAAAAATAGATTTATATAGTGTTCCATATCTGCTCCTTAACCCCGTTTCCGCTGGATCACATTGATAGTCCAGATCAGCACGCCAATCAGGAAGAAGGCGCTCGGTGGTAACTTGAACATCTCGTTTGGCAAGTACCAGCCGCCATTTTCAATGGTGGTAAACACGCTATGACCGAATAAATTGCCCGTTCCTAACAGCTCGCGTACAAAGGCGACGCTGATCAAAATCAAGCCATAACCTGTCGCATTACCCAGCGCATCGACGACCGCTAAATGCGGTGGATACTTCATGGCGAAGGCTTCTGCGCGGCCCATGATGATACAGTTAGTGATAATTAACCCAACGAATACAGAAAGTTGTTTAGATAACTCGTAGGCCACATCCTGCAGTACCATATCGACGATAATCACCAAAGAGGCGATAACCGTCATCTGCGCGATAATGCGCACACTGGTTGGGATAAAGTTACGGATGGCAGAGATAATCAGGTTGGAAAATACCAACACAAAGGTCACTGCCAGTGTCATCACCACAGCGGTTTGCATTGAGTTACTGACCGCCAGCGCCGAACATACGCCCAGCACTTGCATGGCGACGGGGTTATTGGCAAACACTGGCCCCGTTAGCATGTCACGCATGGATAAAGTGTTGCTCATTTTGCCTCTCCCATCTCACCTTGCAATTCACCCAGCGCGGCCGACGCTTTCAGCTGATTGAAGAAGGTTTGAAATCCCTCAACGCCAAACCAAAACTCCATCGCGCGCTGCACGCCGCGGCCTGTCATAGTCGCGCCACTGACCGCATCCACACCGTGAACATCGCCTTCTTTGGCACCGCCTTTAACAAGACGTATCGAGAACTTGCCTTTTTCATCAAATAATTGCTTACCCTTCCATAGCGATAACCAATGGGGATCGGTCACAAAGTCGCCGATACCTGGGGTTTCGCCATGCTCGTACACGACTAACCCTTTGATGGTATTGAAATCGGGTTCAACCGCCACATAACCGTAGATCATCGACCACAGACCTTTACCGTAGAAAGGCACAACCACACTGTCTAACTTGCCGTCGGCATCGAGCACTTTAAATACGCGCGCATCGTTCGCACGGGTTTTAATCTTGGCGATGTCCTTTTTCGGTGCGCTTGAGGTCTCAGGATTAATCGCCGCCATACGCTCATCGAAATCGAGCACGTTAGCGTCAGAGTCCACCTTACCTGTGTCTAAGTTGATCAATAATGGCTTAACCGATTTAGCGAAAATCTCTCTAAAGTCAGTGTCCTGACCTAAGTTCACATCAGCGGCCATCAACACATAACGCTTCACTTCGTCACGTTTTTTGGCGACTTTACGTTCTTTCAATATGCCTGCTGTGCCTGTGATCATAAACGAGCACAGGAGGCAGAGCGTGATGGTGAAGATCATGGTCCCCACCACAGTATCTTTCTTAAAGACCATGACGTTTTAATCTCCGTTTGATGTTGGCGCGGGCCACCAGATAATCGAACAGCGGCGCCCAAAGGTTGGCGAACAGAATGGCTAACATCACGCCCTCAGGCATTTTTGGGTTAGCGACACGGATAAGCACTGTCATAAAACCAATCAAGGCACCGTAGGCAAATTTGCCTTGGCGAGTGTAGGAAGTGGTCACAGGATCGGTGGCCATAAACATCATCGCCAGCGCAAAACCGCCAGTGACCAGATGCCAAGTCCACGGCATTGCCATCATGTCATTGCTGCTAGAACCGATGTAATTACAGATGGTTGCAGTCGCAATCATGCCCAGCAGCACACCAAGCACAATGCGCCAGTCGGCTAAGCGGCTGATCAGCAATAGTGAACCGCCGATCAAAATGGCTAAGGTGCTAGTTTCACCAATCGCGCCCACGGTAAAGCCAAAAAAGTTGTTCCACCAGTTAGGATCGCTAAAGGCGCTAAACCAAGCGTAATCGGTAAAGCTCAGCTTGCCCGCTGCGGTTTGTGCCAGCGCCGTTGCACCAGAGAAACCATCAACGGCAACCAGCTGTTTAATGGTTGAAACTTCAGAGGGATAGGCGAAGTAGATAAAAGCCAAGCCCGCCAGCGCAGGGTTAAGGAAGTTATATCCCATGCCGCCAAACAGCTCTTTAGCCACAACCACACCAAAGGAAATCCCCATGGCCACCAGCCATAGCGGTGTCGATACTGGCAAAATTAAGGTAAATAGCAGGGCTGTAACGAAGAAGCCTTCGTGCAACTCTTGGCCGCGAACCCGCGCAAACACCACTTCCCAAAACAAACTGGTCAGCAGCGCCGTCAGGTAAATCGGCAGATAAAAACTAAGACCATAGAGGAATAGACCTAATATCCCAGTGTCTTGGCTAAGGCCGCCAAACAGGGTATTAAAGATTTCTAACTTCCAAATATCTGGGGTCGATAAGCCGCCCGCGAGCGCAAGCTGTGCCTGTAGGCCAATGTTATATAGACCGAATAAAATGGCGGGCAGTAAACACAAACCGACTAGCGTCATGGTACGTTTCACGTCAATCGCGTCACGCACATGTACTTTACCCTTAGTGCTGTGGCCACTGGCAATGACGAGTGAACGCAAAAAGCCCTTCATCGACTTACCCGTTGCGTAGTATTCTTCCTGTAAATCTGCGGCTTGCTGTAAATCAGGCTTTTTAACTTGCTTAGTCATTAACCTTCCCTCTCGATAACATCTAGACAGGCACGTAATTCTTTACCAAAGTCATATTTGCCGGGACACACAAAAGTACACAGCGCCAGATCTTCTTCATCTAACTCCAATGCACCTAAGGCCTGCGCCTCATCGGTATCACGCACCACTAAGTCTCGAACGAGCAAAGTGGGTAAAATATCCAGTGGCATCACGCGATCTAGCTGACCAAAGGCCATCATAGCGCGGGCTGAACCGCCCTGATGGGTAGTGAATTCGAACAGCTTAGTGGCACCAAACAAACGTGATGTCACTGCTCGGGTAATAGAGAATTTATCCGAGCCACCCCGTACCCAAGAAAGCACATGGTGCTGCGCATCTTCGCTCAGCACTGACACTTGGTTGTGGAATCGACCTAAAAAGTCATGCACACCAACCGCCGTATGGCCTGATAACACTGAGCCCGATACCACGCGGTTTTGGCCGGGTTTGATGTCATCACTGACTAAAGGACTTAACTCGGCGCCCAACTGAGTGCGCAGTAAACGCGGATTTAGCACGCTCGGGCCACCTAAGGCGACGATGCGGTCGGTATATAACTCACCGGTTTGGAATAACTTGCCGTAGGCAATCACGTCTTGATAGCCGATATGCCATACCTGACGCTCTAAACTCACAGGTAGAATAAAGTGAATATGAGTGCCGACTAAACCTGCAGGATGAACCCCGTCAAAACGGCGCAGCTCAAGTTGCGGCAATGCCTCTTTCACAATAGCTTCGCCCTTATCCTGACACAGGTAAACC
The DNA here is from genome assembly GCF_900456975.1 of Shewanella baltica. Taxonomy (NCBI): domain Bacteria; kingdom Pseudomonadati; phylum Pseudomonadota; class Gammaproteobacteria; order Alteromonadales; family Shewanellaceae; genus Shewanella; species Shewanella baltica. Next base: position 513,671 of record NZ_UGYM01000002.1, on the reverse strand, counting down.
TTGCCCTCGGTTAAGCGGCTCAACACCAGCAAGCCAGCTTTAAAAGCCTCGGTTTGCTCGGCGATGATCAAACGCGGATCGGCGGCCAGTGGATTAGTATCAATTGCGGTAACAAAAATCCCTGCGGGCGTGCTATCGAGCGCAGGCACGCGCGAGAAAGGCCGCGTACGCAGTGCAGTCCATAGACCGCTTTTCACTAATTGCGCCTGAACGGTTGACCTTGCTAAAGCGGCGATGTCTTGATGGATCTCGAAGGAAATCTGTCCATCGCGGTTTTCGCCGTCATCACAACGAATGACAACCGATTGTAGAATTCGGCGCTCGCCGCGGTTAATCGCCACGACTTGGCCACTAGCGGGTGCAGTGAACAACACGCCCGGTGTTTTTTTATCTTCAAACAGGGCTTGGCCCTTTTGAACCCAATCGCCCTCTTCGACCAACATCGTCGGCTTAAGCCCAACGAATTCTTCACCCAGAACAGCCACTTGGGATGGCTTAGCACCGAGTTCAATGACCTGTCGCGGCTCGCCAGCAATCGGCAAGTCGAGGCCTTTTTTGATCGTTACAATTTGGTTTGAAAAATCTGCCATCACAAATATCAACCATGAAAAATTTTTAGATAAATTCAGGGTAGAGATTTGTTAACCCAGTTTCCGATATTGGCGTCACATTCCGCCGCAAATTCGTAAGTTAGATACGTAAAATTACGCCGTTTTGTGACATAGATTCACTTCCAAACTGGCCGCGATCTATAAATGTAGTTTTATAACAATTTATTCATAAATACGTTATTGCTGATTTAGTCATACCTAAGGTTTACAAAAATAAGCCAAAATCCCCATCTCAGTGCAGCAAAGCGATAAAACCGTTAAAAGCGCGACTCAGAGAACAAACTTCAACCAATGGCATGCCTCAACAGGGCGCAATACCGTTTAGCGGGCTGGCTATTTTTAGCGCACTAACATTTCAACCTATGGTTTAACCTTTGCTTTACAGCAAAAGCTTGGTAGCCTCAAACTAAGAGAGTTTTCGTAGGAGAAATAGATGGAATACAGACGCATACCGCATTCTAATCTCGAGGTCAGCAAAATCTGTTTGGGCACTATGACTTGGGGCGAACAAAATACCCAAGCCGAAGCATTTGCACAGCTGGACTACGCCATAGGAAATGGCATCAACTTTATCGATACGGCGGAAATGTATCCCGTCCCACCTAAGCCCGAAACCCAAGGGGAAACCGAGCGTATTCTGGGTCAATATATCAAGGCACACGGCAACCGTGACGACTTAGTGATTGCCACTAAAATTGCCGCACCGGGTGGTAAGAGTGATTATATTCGCAAGAATATGGCGCTGGACTGGAACAATATCCACCAAGCGGTCGATGCGTCACTCGAGCGCCTGCAAATCGACACTATCGATCTTTATCAAATCCATTGGCCCGACCGAAATACCAACTTCTTTGGTGAACTGTTTTACGATCAACAGGATCAAGAACATCAAACCCCGATCCTCGAAACCCTAGAAGCCCTCGCCGAAGTGATCCGCCAAGGTAAAGTGCGCTATATCGGTGTGTCGAACGAAACACCTTGGGGCTTGATGAAGTACCTGCAACTGGCCGAAAAACACGGCTTACCGCGTATTGTGAGTGTGCAAAACCCTTATAACTTGCTCAATCGCAGCTTCGAAGTCGGCATGAGCGAAATCAGCCACCGTGAAAACCTGCCGCTGCTCGCCTACTCACCCTTGGCCTTTGGCGCCTTAACCGGTAAATACTGCAACGACCAATGGCCTGAAGGTGCACGCCTGACCTTGTTTAAGCGTTTCGCCCGTTACACAGGTTCGCAAATGGCACTGGAGGCCACGCAAGCCTACGTCGATTTAGCCCACGAGTTCAAACTCACGCCAGCGCAAATGGCGTTAGCCTTTGTTAACTCACGTCAGTTTGTCGGCTCCAATATCATAGGCGCCACCGACTTGTATCAACTGAAAGAAAACATCGACAGCCTGAAAGTCACCTTATCGCCTGAGCTATTAGTGCGATTAAACGAACTGTCCGATAAATTCAGATTACCTTGCCCTTAGCCCCTAGGCTTAGTCGGCGAGTCGTTTGAATAACCAATAGCATCAGGCAATACACCTGATGCTATTGATTTCATTCAGCTCAACGTCCCTTGCCAAGCGCAAATACAATCCCTTTTCGCTCCTCGCTTTAGGTTAACGGCAAGCCCTCAGCCCAAACTCTCTTGCACTGACCAAGTACAAAGCTATCGTATTACCCCCGTTAAACTCGCAGCAGCATACTCAGCCCGATACCCTTCGACGGTCCTCCGGCAAAATGCGTCAGGTTACATTCGGATACAGAGTCCTGTTAAGAACTGAAATATAGTGGCGCCACAGTCACTAGACAGATGTCTTAAGGATCAAAAAATGAAAAAACTTTGCTTTGTAATCACAAGTGTTTTGATGTCGAGCCACGCGCTTGCTGAAAGCAATACCTACATTCGTAACGGTAATATCTATAGTCATCAAGATCAGTTCTTTGCTGGCGCAGGTGTTGCTACTGGCAGTCAATTTTATAAGGGTCAAGATCACCAAACAGGTATCTACCTCAATGGCGGCTACCACGGTGAGGACTTCAACGCCGATCTGTCCGGTATCAACTACCGCTTTTTAGGCACCAACGATAGTGCCGTCAACTTCAGCATTTTTGTGGTTGCCAATCCCGGCTTTGATGCCAATGACGCCGATATTTTAACTGGCATGAAGGATCGTAAATTCAGTGGCGATCTGGGTTTAAACGCCGACATTCATTTAGGCACAGGCACGTTATCAACCAAATTCCAACACGATGTAACAAATGTTTATGATGGTTTTCAAGCTGATATAACCTACTACCATCCAATAAATCTGGGCTTTGGGGATCTGGTGCCTTATGCAGGTGTGCACTATTTCAGTAAAGACTTCGCAAACTACTACACAGGTGTGACGTCATCTGAAGCAACGGCGCAGCGCCCTGCTTATCAAGCCGACGGCACCTTCGCCTATAAGCTGGGTTACGCTTTGGTTATTCCAGTCACTAAGCATTTAGACATTACTCAAGCCACTGGTTACTCGCACATAGCTGCCAACATGGCTGACTCTCCGCTAATCGACAGTAGCAACCAGTGGGTTACTACTCTTGGCGTGAGCTATAGCTTCTAACTAACCTGACGAGACAAGACCATGACATCGATCAAAAAAACGTTTTTATGTGCTGGATTAGCCCTGATGCTTTCAGCTTGCGCCACTTCATACGATACCGAAAAACAATTTTGGTCTTTCGGTAAAGGCTTTGAAACCGCACAGATTGCACCCGATAGCTGGCAGATTAGCTTTGTTGGCAATACCAACACTGACCGCGCATTGGCCCGAAAGTACGTCATGCGTAAATCGGCTGAGTTATGCAAACAGGCTGGTTATAGCTACTTCACTTTCACTCGCGAACAAACCGATCGTGACGCAGTGGGCCAATTTGGGGTAGGAAAGAACAGCAGTAACGATATTTTGTGGGGGAGTTCGACGATGAATCAAGAAACTTCTGTCATGGTCGAAGTCACAGGTTTACATAGCAAACCAGAAAATACGAACTCACGTATCTACGACACGGATTACATACTTAACAATGTCGATGTGAAAGGTTAATTGCAAATCAAACGTGCACCAGCCTAGCTCCTAGGCTGGTGCTGTTTTATCGCTACATCGCGACATTGCTCGCTTTGCCTGATGGTTATGCAGCGTTACGCAGCCGATGAAAACAACTCTGCCCCCAGCGTTAAAATCCAGTCTTAAACTCTTGCTATAAACTCCGCTTTAAAATTCGGCCTTAAATTCCGGTCTAAATCTCCAGTCCGAAACTTTAGCCTTAAACTCAGCGTTAAACTTCAGCCTTGAATTTTAGTGACATGCGAGCGCCACCGAGCTCAGGGGAGCGTCCAATACGTAATGGGGCATTCATCCAACAACCAATTCTGTCGACAATCGCCAACCCCATGCCATGACCGGAATTTCCACGACTGTGCTGACCACGCACAAAAGGCTTAATCACCTGCGCAGACTCCAGTTCATCTATGCCTGGACCGTCATCGTCAACGTGTAACCAGGTCGCGCCCTCCTCGACTGCCAACGTCAGCCGAATCTTTGCCTTACCAAAACGCAGCGCATTATTAAGCAAATTATTCACCTGCATTGATAAGTACTTGGGATCTGTCTTGATCTTGAGTGCTGTGGGATAGGTAACCAGTTCAACTGAAAAATCGGGGTACACTTGGCCTTGATACTTTTCGAGTAGCCAAGCATTGAGTTCAATCGACTGCCAATCGGGCTGGATATTCGCTTCATCGAGGCGGGCATAACTCAGCAACGTCATCACCAAGTCTTCCATCGTGTCTAGATCGCGGTTCAAGCGCTGGAAATACTTCACTCTGAGCTGTTCGCTTTGGGTTTCTTCCAGCGCCTCAATGCCGAATCTTAGCCGTGCGATCGGAGTTTTTAAATCGTGAGAAACAGCTCGACTGAGCAGTTTATTGTCATCGATCAATTGCTGAATACGATCCGCCATGCGGTTGAATTCGCTTTCAATAGCACCTATGTACGACGTTTTTCTAACAGGAATTCTCTGCTGCAACTCCCCCATGCCAAACGCTTGGGTTGCCTTACTGAGATTAACCAGTTGACGGATCAAGGGCGACACCCACACCAACAAAATCAGCACCACGCCGCCATAAAAAAGCATGGTATACAGCTTATTCAAGTCAAAGCTGACATCGGTGGGCGTGACGATATCAGTATTGATGTTTAATACCTTCCCCGTTTTTGGCAGTAAATAATGCAAGGAGATGCCGTCATCGGACTCCAGCAGCAGTGATTCCCCGGCATAAAAAGCGGTTTTTAGGGCAGAGGGTAAAACGAAATCGGCTTCACTCGCTAAAGATAACTGCTCTGAATTTAGCTGGTTCCAGCTTGCGATAAAACCTTGATTGTTAACGCTATCGTTATCGAGCGTTTGCGCCAGTGTGCCACCCAGTAGTTTTAATGCGGCGAGGTTAGTTGCAGGACTGGGCGTTTCTTTTTCAGAGTCTAAAAGTGTTGCAAACTCGCTTATCGACCAGCCTAGGCTCGCAATGGCCACCAGCACCACCAACACCAGAGAAGTCATCAACTTCTTCATAAAGCTTGCTCACCCTCATCGCGGCAAAAAAGGTATCCCTTGCCACGAATGGTTTTCACTTTATAGGGCTGACTCAAGGCTTCCTGCAATTTCTTGCGTAAACGCGATATGCGAATATCAACTGAACGATCTAGGCCATCGTATTCAATGCCTCGCAGCTGAGCCACCAGTTCATTACGACTCACTATCGTGCCCGCCTTCAATGCCAGCAGCCACAACACATCGAACTCATTGGCATTCAAATCCAGCGGCTGTTTATCGATAGTGACCGATTTTGCCGTCGCATTGAGTACCAGCGAATCAAACACTAACTGTTGTTTTTGCTCCTCATCACCCACACGGCGTAACAGGGCTTTTATCCGCGCTAACAACACCTGTGGCCGGATCGGCTTAGTCAGGTAATCATCTGCCCCGACATCTAATCCGCGGATCTCATCCCCATCCTCAACACAAGCCGTCATAAAGAGAATGGGTCCAGCATAAAATGCCCTCGCTTCCTTACAGACATCGAAACCATTCTTAACGGGTAACATCACGTCGAGTAACACTAAGTCAGGTATCTCTTCGGCTATCATCTCTAAGGCAAAATCGCCTTGGCTGGCAACCGTGACTTCGTAACCGTGATCCAGTAAATAATCACTGATCCACTCTGCCAGCGAGATATCGTCTTCGACCACTAAGATGTGCTTTTCAACTGACATATTAGAATAACCTCCAACCTGACTGACTCTGTTTAGGGGCCTTATAAACCCAAGTCACTACCACTTTGACCTGCGCCAGTGGTTGCACATCATCATTACGGATCAAACTAAAGGTCGCCGTTTTATCGCCTTCAAAACTATATTGATATTCTTGCATAGCTTTGCCGCTCCAGCAGATTAGCTGGTGTTGGCGGTCTGTCAGTATGAGGCAGTACTCGCCGCTCGTCGGTGTTTGCCATCGAAACAACACATCTTGATAGCAAGTTTGCCCTTTATGGAGCGCAATGCAGCGCTCTGGGGTCGCAGTAAAAATCACCGAATCGTCCTGACCCCAAGCAAAAAAAGGCGCATTCAGTAACACTAGCCATAAATAAAATCGCTTCATGCCCACGCCCCTAAAACACATAGCTGATAGAGGCATTAAAAAACGATGCATAGCCAGCTTGATTAAAGGGACTGTCCGTCACTTCTTGGGATAATACATTGAAGCGATACATGGCCCGGAAGACAAAATTTTCACTCAGCGGATAGGCAACACCGAGCTCCATGCCGTAGCTAAAAGAACTGCTCGGGTGATATTCGGGAAAGAGTTCAGTTGCTTCTTCTTTGCTGACACCAAAAAGATAACGATTCAAGGTGGCTGATGAGTAGCCTACGCTTCCCAAAACGTGAAAATTCCAATTACGTACCTGCCAAGACTTACCCAATCTGGCGGAACTCTGAATACCCTGATCATCATAATAATCAGATACTAATCTGTACTGAAAAACGTAGTTATCGCCCCAGTAACGCGTCGCACGAAAACCTGCGCCAATATAGAGCGAATCTTCCGATAGTAGATAAGCATTGCGGCCAGCTTCATCGAGTGTGCTGGGATCCACATCTGGACGAGACCATGAACCTTGTAAGTTCGCCAATAACAGATCAAAGGACCAATCCTCTGAACTCCAAAGATTAACCCCAAGATTAACCCCATCCTGAGATTGGTGGATCATCTCAACAAACATGCCTTTGTACTGATACATGCCACTAATCAACAACGACAGTTGCGCAGTGCCAGAACCGGTTTGCCGAACATCAATTTGATTGATCCCGTAAACACTTATACCCAGTTCAAAATCACCGCCATCGGCTAGACGATTGGTGCCTCCGTTGACACTGCTGGCAATATCCGATGCGGCAGCGGTACCGGAAAGCATGCTGAGCGTTAACACAAAAAGCCAAAGAATACGCATGCCCATTTAATCCACATTTCTAGTCGTTATTTAGCGCTACATATTACAACAGTTTGTTAGGGTGTGTTGACGTTTCAGGGTTGTTTTTGCAGCGATTTGGCTGGCTTTTATGCAAGGCAAAGCCCGTGTGGTGTAGTTATTCTACATAAACGGGCGATAACGCGGCAGAAATGCCAGCCAAACGCTGCCCGAAGGGTTCGTCTGGCAAGCTCTTGCTCTTTGTCACTCGTCATTTGAGTAGAATAACTACACTTCACTCCTCGTTTCGCGATCACGAGCTTGCCAGAGCGAACAAAATTCAATCTCGAAACGTCAACACGCCCTAGTCTTTTTATCCGCCACTGCACAAGCAGTGACATTTTTGCGACGATAATATCGTCAGATAACAAGTACAGTCAGCAAAGCGCAAGGAAGTGAACTTAAGCGAGGGGGAAACTTCGCGCCTAATACGCTTATCCGCTGAAACGATTGAGGATGTAACTAAGGTCTTAAAACCTTCATGTTCGTCATTCAACATTAATCAGGATGATAGAATCCATAATAAAAACAAATTAATAGATTAAATCATCCCATCATCGAAACCGATTAAACATTCTTTATTAACAAAGGTTAACTAGACCCAATACTGACTATTCAAGTAGGGTCGGGTCACAAATTAGGATCAACTGTATCTCGCGCTCGACGACTGGTGCGACGCTAAGATAAATCTGACCCATAGAAGAATAATGACTCACTCAAGTTCCCCAACTCACAGAAAGTGGCTTTGGCTACTACTCGGCGTGTGGCTGATTGTCATCCAATCGGTTGCGCTGTCGCATTCTGCTGAACACAGTTTAGAACATGAGCATGCCCACTGTTTCCTGTGCGATTTTGGTCATGAGCAAAATGCAGGTCCATCGTCTGTGCTTATGCCGCCGATGGGATTGCAGCAAGCTGAAAGCATCCCGCAGAAACCTTATCAACAACCGAGTTTACCTTGGTTACGTCACTTCAACGTGCGTGCACCGCCCTTCCTGTTTTAAGCAAATTCAATCATTTAAAAAATCTATTTTTGCTTATCTAAAGGAAAGGCACAATGAAACTTGCACTATCTTCAATAGCGCTAGCAGTGGCTGGCGTGTGTTCACCGGTTATGGCCGCTCAATTACAAGGTCAAGTGACCGATCTGCAAGGCGCACCTATCGCTGGCGCCCTTGTCAGTATCGACGGTGGGACAAGCACAAGCACCAATCCTCAGGGCCAGTATCAGTTAACTGTGGCCGACAATAGTCATATCCATCTCCACATTAGCGATGCCGAGTTTAAGCATGTTGACAGGGATTTGCAGATAACCACTGGCGCGATGACGCAGGATATTTCACTGACGAAAACGGCGATGGAAAACATTGTCGTGACCGCATCGCCGCTCGCCCGCTCTGCGCTCGAAAGCACTACGCCAATTAGTGTACTGACCGAAGATCAACTCAAGCTCAATATCGAGCCGACGCTGGGTGACACCTTAGAAAAACTGCCCGGCGTACAGGCTTCTCATTTTGGTGCGGGGGCGAGTCGCCCCATCATTCGCGGCATGGGTGGTCCTCGAGTGCAAGTGCTTGAAAATGGTCTGTCTGTTGGTGACGCATCAACGGTATCGGCCGATCACGCGGTAACAGCGGAAGCCGCCTCGGCGCAGCAAATTGAGATCCTGCGCGGCCCAGGTACATTGCTTTACGGGAACGGCGCCATTGGCGGCGTGGTCAATGTGGTGGATAAACGCTACCACGAGAGCCCAGTCGATGAGCTGTCGGGGCAATTTGGCACTCGCTACGACACGGCCAGCAATGGCCGCACCTTTAACGGTGATATCGATGGCGGCAATGGTCAGTTCAATTGGCATGTAGATGGCACCCACCGCATTACCGACGATGTTGATATTCCGGGAAATGCCATTGCCAATCTGCCCGAAACCCATGGAAAACTGGCGAACAGTAACCAAAAACTCGACGACTATGCCGCGGGGGTTGGCTATACCGGTGACACGGGATTTGTCAGCGTATCCGGCGCGCGCACTGAATCGAATTACGGTATTCCCGGCCGCGGCGAAGCCGATGCACCCGATATCACCATAGATTTAAAGAAAACCGCATGGCAGCTGCACAGTGGTTTGTTAGATCCATTTGCGGGCTTCAGTAAACTGCGTTTTGATGCGGGCTATACCGATTATCAACATGCTGAGGAAGAAGATGGGGTTGCCGGCACGACTTTCTTTAACAAGCAAAGTGAAGCGCGCTTAAGCCTTAACAATCGTCCTTGGGGTGAGTGGCAAGGCACTATGGGGCTGCATGCTGTACACCGTGACTTTGCCGTTGAAGGTGAAGAAGCGCTGACACCAGACAGCAAAACCGATACCTTAGCCGCCTTTATCGTGCAAGAGCGTAAGGTCGGAGATTTTCGCTTCGAACTCGGCGGCCGCTTAGAGCATTACCGCTTAGCGCCAGACAGCATGACGTTAGACACACTAAATGGCGAACAAACCTACCAAGCCGAAGACTTAGTCGATAATGATCTCACCGTATCGGCGGGCATGGTATGGGACTTCGATCCTGCCTATAACTTAGGACTGTCGCTCACCCGCGCCCAACGTTCGGCCACCGCCGAAGAGCTTTACAGCTACGGTCCCCACGATGCCACCCAAAGCTTTGAACTTGGTTCGCAGTTCAGCGTTGAAAATGGTCAAATCATCACTAACAGTGGCAATAACGATAAAGAGGTCGCCAACAATATCGACTTAACCCTGCGCAAATTAGAGGGTGCGTGGACAGGCTCATTGAGCATGGCCTACAACCGAGTCAATAATTTCTATTACGAGAAAAATACGGGCTTAATCGCCTCTGATATAGTCAACGGCGATGCTGAAGGTGATTTACCGGTTTACCAATACACCCAAGGCGATGCAGAGCTTTATTCCCTCGAGGCCCAAGCCAGCATTCCGTTCAACGATACTTGGTCATTGGATATGTTCAGCGATTACACCCGCGGCAAGTTGATCGATGGTGGTAACTTGCCACTTATTTCGCCCATGCGTATCGGTTCGACCTTAAACTTTGACCAACAACAATGGCACGCTGAAGTCGGCGCGATTGGCTATGCCAAACAAACGGATACGGCCGAAAATGAAACCGAAACAGCAGGATATGCGCTAGTGAATGCCGCCGTCACCTACCGTTTATATACTTCTGCGGGTGACATGCTGTTCTATGTCAAAGGCACGAATCTACTCGACCAAGACGCGCGGCCACACACTTCGTTACTCAAAGATTACGCCCCACTGATGGGACGCAACTTTATGTTAGGTGTCACCTATAACTTCTAAAAAACAAGAGTTGTAAAAGACAATAAATTAAGCCCAAAGCGAAGTCCTAGACTTCGCTTTTATTTTTCAATTAAACAGCACGTACCTTGAACTGCTGCATGGTTTCCCTTAATGAATTGGCCTGCTGAGACAGTGACTCACTGGCTTTTGCAGTTTCATTGGCGCTGCCAAGTACCAATTCCCCTGAATCTCGAATCTCATTAATCCGCTCGCTAATATCCTCAGCGGTGACGGCTTGCTCCTCGCTTGCGGTCGCGACCTGAGCATTGGCCTGAGTCAGTTCAGTTAAGGCATCTAAAATCTCAAATAGGTGCTGCTTGGCTTGATTAACGAGCAGTGACGACTCACTGATTTGCTTGTCGTTATTAGCGAAGGATTCGACTGAGGACTTAGCATCTTTCACGAGTGTTTGGATAAGATCGCTGATCTCCTGCGTGGCGGTTTGGCTACGAGTTGCCAGCGCCCGCACTTCTTCGGCGACTACAGCAAACCCACGTCCTTGATCTCCCGCCCGCGCCGCTTCAATCGATGCATTCAAGGCCAACAAGTTCGTCTGCCCCGCTATCGCATCGACTACAGAGACAAAGTTGAGGATTTTTCCGGTACTCGCTTGAACCTGTTGAATAAGTTGATTCGAATACTGGGCGCTGGCGACTAACTGTTTGGAAATTTTTTCGCTCGCATCGACAACTTCGCAACTTTCTTTCACCTTATGCTCGGCTTGTCCCGCTGAGTATGAAGCGGTTTCTGCACTGCTCGCCACTTCAGTGATCGTTGCCGCCATTTGGGTCATAGAGGCGGCGACTTGGTCGGTATTATCTTGCTGCCTTAACATGGCCTCACGATTATTTTCGGCCACCGCATTAAGCTCAGTCACCATAGAGGCAATTTCTTCACTTCGAGCAATCACTTGGCCGACAGTTTTACTTAAGGTCCACGCCATTTGATTCATACTGACGGTAAGTTCGCCCAGTTCATCCTTAGAATCGACGCGCAGCTCTTGGTTAAAGTTACCCTGTTCCATCTTAGCGGCAGAATTACGTAACCGATTGATAGATTTGACCATGTATTGACTGCAAGCGATGCCAATCAATAAGCCTATGACTAAAGACACGATAGAAATAATCGTTAAGCCATAAATCGCCCTAAGCTCTTCGTCCTCAGTCACAGAAACCGCGGTTTGAGTCATTTGCTCTAACCGCTCAACGAACTGACTTAGCTCAGTATTAAACTCGTTTTGCGCAACCTCTAAGGATTCAACCCGCTTAGCTAAAGCGGCTGGTTCTTCTTTTTGCTGGATACCTGTGATGACAGTAGCAAGTAAAGCTTCATAGTCACCAAAACGTTGAATAATCGTGCTAATATCTTGATTTAACTGCTGCGTTTTTTCATGTAATAGCGGATTTTTAGCCTCTTTTAATGCCGCATTGAGCATAGACTGAGTCGAGAGTAACTCCTTATTAATTTCATCTTTATGCTGAATCACATCCGCAATAAACGCCGCTAAAATGGGCTGACTCGATGCGGCTTCAATATCCGCCGCACGAAACGCTTTTTCTAAAATGACTGAGCTTTCGAGCTGCTTAATGGTAACGTCGGTTGATAATCTCACTAGTGGAATATTTTCCTTTGCAATGCCTTGGATTTCCTCAGAAACTCGCTGCATCTTCAACAGACTAAAACCAGACAAAATCAGGATCAGCACTAACATCACCCCAACGAGGGCGATCATCTTATGTTTAATCCGTAAATCTTTTAAAAACTGCACCATAAAACGGGTCTCCAACAAACACCGATATCAAAGGACGTCCCATTGAGAATAGTCGCAGTTTTCACTTTAGGTGGTTGAATTGAGCCTAAAGTATTAGCTGAATTTAAAAGAAAAACTTAAACATTAGAAAAATCGCATCATAGCTAAGCTCGATGATATGTTTGAAAGTCAAAACCCGTTTAAGGCGCGCGAAATACCAGAGGGCAGAAGTTTGAACAAACGTTGGTGCAATTAGACGCTCAATAGCGCCTTCCAATACCTGCACCTCAACAAACCGCTAAAACTTGCATTAACATGGCAGATCACAGAAGATCCCTTGGCCTTTTTCATTGCCTTTAGCCTCATCTATGACTCAACCTGCATCGCCTACGCCAAATACTGTGACTCACATAGCGACGAATACTGTTACCTCACATCCTTCGGCAAGTGCCTCTCCTGATGTCACTGTGGTTCTTTGTTCATTAGAAGCGGAGCAGCGCAATGCTAAAATTAGGTCGCAATTCCCAGCGTTAAATCAACTGCTTGATGGCTATCCCTTGTGTTATCTCGACACCGCAGCCACCAGCCAGAAGCCACAAATGGTGTTAGATGCCATGGCGCAATTTTACGCTAACGACAATGCCAATGTGCACCGCGCGGCGCACCAGTTATCGGCGCGCTCGACCTTAAGTTATGAAAAAGTGCGCGATCAACTGCAGCAATTTTTAAAGGCCGAACGCCGCGAAGAAATCATCTTTACCCACGGCACCACAGAATCAATCAACTTAGTCGCCTTTGGACTCACTGCACACGTAAGCGCTGGTGATGTGATATTAATCGACGCCGCCGCCCACCACGCCAATATCGTACCTTGGCAGGAGCTGGCAAAACGCACGGGCGCTGTGATTAAGCCAATCCCTCTCGATCAAGCTTGCCGCTTAGATGTCAGCGCCTATAAAACCTTGCTCGAGTTAAAGCCAAAAATCGTCGCGCTTTGCCATGTTTCCAACGCCCTAGGCACAGTCAATCCCGTGGCTCAGTTAGTTCAGTTAGCGAAAGCACAAGGTGCAATAACCTTAGTTGATGGTGCGCAAGCAGTGGCGCATTTAACGCTGGATGTGGCAGAAATCGATTGTGATTTTTACGTTTTTTCGGGGCATAAAATGTATGGTCCCACTGGCGTTGGTGTGCTTTACGGCCGTTTCGACGTGTTAGATAATCTCGCGCCACTATTAACTGGTGGCGAGATGATTAAACGCGTGAGTTTTGAGGCGACTGAATTTGGCAGCCTACCGAATCGCTTAGAAGCGGGTACACCGCCGATTGCCGAAGTTATAGGTTTAGGCGCGGCCATTACATTTTTACAAACCGAGCTCACACCGCAGGTTCAAGCTTATGAAGCTGAATTAGTTAACTATTTACAAAGCCAATTGCGCGCGCTCGGTGAAGTGCATTTATACGGCGCTTTTGATGACAATATTGGCGTTGTCGCCTTTAATCTTGCCGATGAACATCATCAAGATGTGGGTATTTTACTGGATCAACAAGGTATTGCCGTGCGCTGCGGCCATCACTGCGCCATGCCATTAATGCAGAGTCTGAATCTTAAGGGCTGTTGCCGCGCCTCTATCGGTATCTACACCAATAAAGACGATATCGACCGCTTTATTGCTGCGTTGGCCTCGGTAAAAGACTTGCTGCTGTGATCCAGTATTTAACGACTTAACCACGCGACTCATGCGCTCAAGACAAGTTACGCTCAAGAAAAGTTACGCTCAAATAAGTGAGACAGGATTTAGCCCTATGACTGATTCGACTATGCCTATGCCAAGCGAGACCGATTTTCACTATTCAGTGCAAGATGCCGAGACCTTGCTAGCGCGTTTTACCCAGGCACCTAACTGGCAGGAAAGATATCGCCAAATTATGTTGCTAGGGAAAGACTTACCGAGTTTAAGCCCAGAACTTCGCGTCGAAGCCGCTCAAGTAAAAGGTTGTGAAAGTGATGCGTGGATTTATCATCTCGAACAGGCTGGGAAGCACTATTATTTAGCCGATAGCGATGCCCGCATCGTTAAGGGATTGATTGGCTTATTACTTGGTGCCTGCCATGGCAAAAGCCGAGATGAGATCCAAGCATTTGATCCTACAGCTTACTTCAAACAATTGGGGTTAGAAGGTCAGCTCAGCCCATCACGCACCAACGGCCTTAATTCACTCGCAAAAGCAATGGTTGAAGCCACTCTATAGCTTCACGATAGCCACAGGCCAAGGGTTTTCATTTACTGCGACCAGCGATAATTGAAACCGCTTGGCAATAACGAATCATCACAACTCCAGCTCGGGGATAAAGGCCAAAAAAGGGATTTAATCAAAGACTTCTACGCCCTAAAAAGGTATAAAGAAGTTACATTTGAGTTATTGATAGGAACCGAGCATGCCCATCAAGGCAGTCAATCACCACCGTCGTACTCTTCTTAAAGGTCTTGGCGCAGCAACACTATTAAGTCCACTCGCCAGTATGCCAAGCTTTGCCGCCAAACCAAGGCGGATATATGTCGATGGTTTATCCTTCCTTCCCGATGACTTAAGTGATGTAACCGCCTCTAAACTCGATGCCTATCTTTGCGATATTTCGGCGATTGAGACCATAGAACAAGCCGATGGCACTCAAAACTACAAACGCACCTATAAAGCCTGCATGGAAAGCATTAAGCAGGCCGCTAAACGAGTGAGCGATCATCCCGATATTTTACTGCAAGGCCTGAGGGGACGAGATATTCAACGTGCCCGCGACAGCCAGCGCACTGCGGTATTCTTTCAAATCCAAGGCGCAGATTGTGTCGAAGAAGACAGTGAAGCTAATCAGTGGGCACGGGTGGATGAATTCCATCAACAAGGGCTGCGCGTATTACAGCTCACCCACCACTATGGCAACACTTTCGCTGGCGGCGCCTTAGACAGTGATACCAATGGCGGACTCAACAAGCCACTCACCGCCCATGGACGCGAACTTATCGCCAAACTCAATCATGCCAATATCTTGGTCGATGTGAGTCACTCCAGCGCCCAAACCGCTTTAGATGTCGCTAAGATCACGAAGTCTCCCATAGTGCAGAGTCACGGTGCAGCGCGCGGCATAGTTAACCATGCCCGTTGTTCCCCCGATGAAGTGATCCGCGCCATCGGCGATAGCGGCGGCGTATTCGGCATATTTATGATGAGCTTCTGGCTCACCAATAATGCCGTGCCCACGATCGATGACTATATTCGCCAACTGGAATATGTGTCGCGTGTCGGCGGTGTGGATAGTGTGGCAATTGCCAACGACTTCCCGCTGCGTGGCCAAGAAAACCTACTGGCACTCGGTAATGACAACGCCAAAGGCATTAAAGAATATCAAGAATGGTGGTACAGCCTGAGAGCAAAAGGCGTGCTAGGTTTCGATGCAGAGCCAAGGCATGTCGTGATCCCCGAGCTAAATCATATCGATCGCATGAGCCGTATCGATGATGCCTTAGCCAAGGCGCGCTTTAAAGCCACCGACCGCGACCGCTTTATGGGTGGCAACTGGCAACGCGTGCTCAATAAAGTACTACTGTAAATAGCATTGTTTTATCGCCCTATTTAATTTACGTTGTCGAAAAATTTACGGGCTTATCTGCTCGTTTCAGTCTTGGATATTCTATGCTGACCACACTCGCCATTTTCAATTATCGCTCTCTGCGTGAAATCGTCTTGCCCCTAGGGCAACTGAATTTGATCACAGGGGCAAATGGCAGTGGTAAATCGAATCTATACAAGGCGCTACGTTTACTGGCACAAACGGCGCAAGGCGGCGTCGTTAATGCTTTAGCCCAAGAAGGCGGACTCGACTCCAGCTTTTGGGCGGGGCCAGAAAACTTCACCAAAAGCATGTTAGCGGGCGACACAGCCATTGAAGCCACCGTCAGGCAAGCGCCAAAACGCTTAAAGCTCGGCTTTGGCGGCGAGGACTTTAGCTATCTTATTGAACTCGGTTTACCTGAACCCGACGCTACTACGCTGTTTGGCTTAGATCCACAAATCAAGCGCGAAGCCATTTGGAACGGACCTAAGTATCGCCCCTCTACAGTGTTAGTCGAGCGCCGTGGTCCTATGGTGAAAAGCCGCAGTGCTGATGGAAAAGGCTGGATAATCTTAGGCGCCCACCTGCAAACTGGCGACAGTATTTTTACCGAGCTTGCCGATCCCGAGCGCTGCCCAGAAGTGCTCAAGCTTCGCGACAGTATCCGCGCGTGGCGCTTTTACGATCACTTCAGAACCGATGCCGAAGCCCCTGCACGGCGACCACAATTAGGCACGGCCACGCCAGTATTGCACCACGATGGCCGTGATTTAGCCTCGGCAATTCAAACCATTTTTGAGATAGGCGATAAATCGGCTTTCGATCATGCGGTGAGCGATGCGTTTCCCGGTGCTAAGGTTCGAATCGAACCTCAAGCGGGCGGCATTTTAGTGCTCGCGTTTCATCAACATGGTTTATTAAGGCCACTCAATGCCAGTGAATTGTCGGACGGCACCTTGCGTTATTTGCTGTTAATCGCCGCCCTACTGACCCCAAGACCGCCGGAGCTTATGGTATTAAACGAGCCAGAAACCAGTCTGCATCCAGATTTATTGCCCGCGCTGGCACGCTTAATTGCTAAGGTATCAGAGGAGTGTCAACTATGGGTGGTATCCCACGCCAATCGGCTTATCAATGCCTTAAGCCAATTTGAACACTGCAATACCTTGGCCTTAGACAAAACCTTAGGCCAAACGCAGATCCAAGGCCAAGACCTGCTCAATACGCCCAGTTGGCTATGGCAGAATCGTTAGTCGGCGGTGCTGGTGCTAACGCGATTGCCCTCATCAATCGTAAAATACCGCGAGCCATAGGGTTTCTGAGCTGTTAGAAGTCGAAGCAACGCGGTGTTTTTGATGGGGCACAATCGTTAAGTAATCACCAGGGGTTAGCGTAACGGGTTCATCTTGTTCAAATTCAAGCGTCGCCTCCCCTTTAAGTAACATCACCCATTCATGCTGAGTTTGATCGTACCATTGACCGTCGGGCGTAGCTTGCCCATTAGAGACAATGCGCTCTATGGTCACAGTGTCATTACCCGCCAGTTTTTCAAACACTTCCACCGATAAATCAGTGGGTAATTTTGCAAAAAAGTTATCAAGCATTTTGTGTTTATTCCTCTGCTTTTATTCGCTCTCTGTGCTGATTAAACTGTATTTTTAACAATCAAACATTGAGAAACGAAACCATTAACCGCTATGATATGCGCACTGAAATACTCAAGGGCCATGAGTATCCATCAGATAAGCTTATTGTTTTACATATGGATATGGAGATTTCCCCCAATGTCGTTGTTTCGCGCACTAAAAGCCAAATTATTTCCCTCAAGCCAAACTAGCCGCGATCCAAAAGACATTCATCTTCAAACTGAACCACAAGCCCCCAGCCAAGCACAAGAGCAAACGCAGGAGCCGTCAGTCGCTGCGCCGCTATTCCAGCGTCACTTCAGCTTAAAAATCCATGCGACAAAGGCAGACGCTACCGCTTGTGAAGAAAATGCCAACCACGGCTTAACTCTCTATCACTACGATACGCCCCAAGTCATAGAACTCTTAGGCTGGGAAAATGCCAATGAATGCTGCGACTTTCACCAAGCCGAATTCGACCGCCTCGAAATCGGCAATCAATCCCCTTTTCCCGAGCAACACTTTTGGCTCGGCAAAGAAAAAGTCTGCAGTATCATCCCCAAAAAGAGCGACTTAGTAAAAGAGTTGTGGCAGGTTGAACTTAATAATCTAGAGGCTTTATTGATAAGCCACTTTACGCTCGATGCAGACAATATAGTACAAGGTGACATTCAAGATTACGCCAGTTTAACGGGCCAACTGCATCGCACTTACCATCAACTCCATTCTGAAGACGGCGCGGGTATGCTGAGAATAATCACCCAAAGCCCAGGACTTACCCAAGCCGTCGATTCAAACTATTTTGGCGAGCGTAATGGGATTTCGCGCCAATTCGACGCCCTAGGGACGCTGCTGTTTGAAGGCCACTTTGTTAATGACCAACAACTCGGAAAACAAACATGGTACGACCATGAGGGCAAGAAAACGCAAAGTGAAGATCGCCACGCGAATGGCATGTATGTCACCCGTTATCATACGAATGGCAAAATAAGAGAAACCGCCGAACTCGACCGCAGTGGCAACTATATCAATAACTTGGCGCGTTTCTACGAATCGGGAAATTTATGGCTTAACCGCCCTATGGTGGCGAATAAAATCCACGGCATTGAATATATGTACTACGAATGTGGCGCCCTACAAGCCGAAATTACTCATGAGCATGGCCATATAGTGCAAGAGTTTTGGTTTCACACCAATGGCTTGATCAAGCAAACTATCTTCATTAATGACATGGGTAAAAGCGTCGAAACCTTCTACGAAAGCGGTCATATCGCATGGCGAGAGCAGTTCAATCCTGAAGGTTTGATTGAAGGGGATCGTAAAGAGTGGCATCCAAATGGCAAGCTCGCCAAACAACTCAACTTCACTAACGGTATCGCCCACGGCGATCGAGAAAAATGGTATGCCAATGGTCAGCTCGAAGAAAAAATCCCCTTCGAGAATGGCAAAGAGCAAGGCACAGCTTATTGGTACCATGACAATGGCCAACTCGCCCTTGAGATCTACCTTGAAAAGGGACTTAGAGAAGGTCTGTTTAAAAGCTATTACAAAAGCGGCGTGCTTTCGGGAGAAGGCCAATACCAAAATAATCTCTCGGTAGCGCCCTTTATCGAATATTACGAAAACCAGCAAGTTCAAATGTATTTACCGCACACCCAAGGCAACCGTGACGGCACGGCTCGCTGGTTTTATGAAGATGGCACGATACGCACTATCTCAGAATATGAAGTGCGCGACGGCCAAGGCTACCTCAGAGAATCCAGCTTTTATAATAAAAAGGGGATCCTCGAATCCTATCAGAGCCACTCTAATACCCGCTGTGGCTATCATCTTGAGAATAATCAAAGGGAATACTATCAAGATGGTATTGCCGACACTCGCATCGAATACTATGAAGATGGCACTATTCGCTGGTTACTCACCCGTACACAAGGGGATTTATTTAGCTCTAAATCCTTATCACCTCAAGGTTTAATTTTAGAAACTGGCACAATCCAAATTACCGATGGCCGTTATCTCGATGTTGGCCATTGGCAACGGTTTACGCCCCAAGGACAAGTGTATCGTGAAGTTTGGCTAGATGAAGAAGGCCAACTTATAGAAAGTCGTCACTACTTTGATGCTAATCAGCCTCTATCGACTCAAGAAGATGACGAAGCAGAATGGGATAACGCAGAGCCCCTTAATGATGGCTATGATAATTGCGACATCAGTGACTATGATGAAAGCGAAGACGAGAGCGATGACTTTGATTATGATCGTGCTGATTGGGAAAATGACGGGCTAAACCAGCGTTCAGATAACCATGGACATAGCGCTAGCCATAGCAACAATAGCGCATATTTGTCCCGCAACAAGTATCACAGACCCCATGCCGATACCACAGCGAAACAAGCACAAGCTCAAGCCGCAGCGGATGTCGACGCCAAAGAGCCGATATTGTCTTACCACTTAAAATTTGACGACGAAAGTAAGCTTTATTCAATGAAGCGCTATCATCCCAATAGCCACATTGCCGAAGAAGGTAATTTACAGATCCAAGGAGAAGAACAATTCTGGGTCGGTATCCACAATCAATACGACGAGCAAGGTAAGCTCAAGCTCTCCGAAACCTACACTATGGCAGGAGAGCCGATAGAGCATATCACCAGCACGAGTGCGATATTATTAAATTAATCAAGTTGATATGGATAATTTCAGTACCAATAGGTATGAAGGGTGAGTATAGATAATGCGGTAAGCCCTGATTTAACTTGGCTTACCTTATTTGTCTTACTTACCTTAATCGCCAGCTCGATAGAAGTAATGGAAATCTAGTCGCAAGACTAAAAACTAAAGCGCAAAAGTGGCGATAGTCTTTTGAATACCGACGACATCCGTACCACGCTTGAGTTCTTTGACTAAAGGCTCACTCTGGCCTGAGATCCAGATTTTGAGCTCGGCATCCATATCAAAATGGCCTGTGGTTTCCACTTCAAAATGGGTAATGGATTTATACGGTATTGAGTGGTAAGTAACCTTCTTGCCAGTAAGCCCCTGCTTATCAATTAAGATCAGACGTTTATTGGTGAAAATAAACAAATCGCGGATCACTTTGTAGGCGAGTTTTAATTCTTCTTGAATGCCCATGATGGGCCTTAATTCCTCGGCTAATTCCTGTAAATCAACCTCAGAAGCATTACCGAGTAAACCGTCTAACAATCCCATTTTAACATCCCTTATTATTGATATTATTTTCAATAAGATATCCGCTGATCGTCGCATGTGCAATATCGGGCTTTGATGAAAATATGGGAGTAGCTATGGTGAGAACAACATCAATGATAGGTAGGCACATGTAGGCGCACAGATGCTAGCTGAATGGGTGTTAGGAGCATTGCACAGGGCAATGCTCCTAATGACAAGTGTTAAAGGTGTTTCTGGCCTCGCACTTGACGGTTTTCACCGACCACCATCATTTCGCATTTAGGGCAGTCGAATACCAACTTGAGCACATCGTTACCGATTTCAAGCACCATAGGATCGGCCTTAATGCCTGGTACTTCCTTCGGACACAAATTAAAGTTAAAGCGCAGACAATGCTTAGTGATCATCAATGGCACGTCTTCGGTGACGCCGTTTTTCTCATAGGTATCTTGGATCTCAATCACGCCGTGACGTTGATAAAAATCCTTGGCCTTTTCGTTGGCAACATTACCTAAGTAACTCAAATGCTTGACGGGATAAACTGCATCTTGATTATGTTTCCACGGCAGTGGACGCATATAACCTTGTATACGGGCAGCCTCTAAGGCGGCAACGCCATCACGGCGCAGACCATTGAGCACTGACGCTGGCAAGAACCATGCATGTGCCGTATCGATACTGATACTGCGGGCAACAAAGTCGGTGCTACCGAGTTTACCTAGCTGAGTGCGGGTATTTTGTAAGGTCTTGTCGACATCTGTCGCAGGTGTCTTCTCAACCACTAAATTCACTGTGGCGCTTAGGCCATAGATATCAGTCAAGGTCAGCGCCAGTCCGTCTTGAGTGTCGCTCAAACGTAAATCGACGCCGATAATCCGCTTAGAAGATTCTTTCGATAACAGTGCTTCGAAGGCTTGGTTATGGTTACGGTATAAAGTCATGCCGACTTTTAAATCTCGCGGCACCTGCAATATATGCAGTTTTAAGCCTTCGGCGCGGTTAACCCGCAGTCCTTGCAACTTGTCATCCGATTGTTTTGCCATGGCAAAATTCGCAGGGAAGAACGCTAAGCCATCGCCGTTATTAAACTCATGGGTTGAGCTCACTTGGATAAAGTCTTTGCCTATGCTGACCACTTTACCGACTTCTTCGCCTATGTATTTTGGCGAGCGGAAATCTTTAATGCCTTGGCTACGTTCGTTAACAAAGTAATCTGTGCTGCCACGGTTAAAGGTCTTTTCAGGATCGGGGATAAAAGAATGTTCACAGCGGCCGTGGGACGAAGCCTTAAACTCAGGGCGACGCGCCATAATCGCATCCAGCTTTTGGCGATAATGCGCGGTGACGTTTTTAACGTAACTTAAATCTTTTAAGCGACCTTCAATCTTAAACGAGCGAATGCCCGCGTCGATGAGCGCTTCAAGGTTTTCAGTTTGGTTATTGTCTTTTAAAGACAATAAATGTTCATTCTGCGCTAACACATCGCCTTGACGGGTTTTAAGATTGCCCGGCAGACGGCACATTTGCGAGCATTCACCGCGGTTAGCACTGCGGTTACTAAAGGAATGACTCAAGTTACACAAACCACTGTAAGCCACACACAGAGCGCCGTGGATAAAGAATTCGAGCTGCATATTAGTATGCGCGGCCACATCACGGATTTGGCTCAAGCCTAATTCGCGGGCGAGCACCACCTGAGAAAAACCAACTTGCTCTAAGAACGCCACTTTTTCTGGGCTGCGGTTATCCATTTGTGTACTGGCATGCAGGGCAATCGGCGGCAAATTGAGTTGCAATACACCCATGTCCTGCACAATCAGCGCATCGGCACCGGCTTCGTACAATTGCCAAATGAGTTTTTCGGCGTCGGCCAGTTCGTTATCCATCAAAATGGTATTGAGGGCGACGAATACCTGAGCATGATATTGATGAGCATAAGTACAGAGTCGCGCGATATCTTCAACACTGTTACCTGCCGTTGCCCGCGCACCGAATGCGGGCCCCCCTATGTATACCGCATCAGCACCATGGCGTATGGCTTCGATACCGTAGTCAGCATTTTTTGCAGGCGCCAATAACTCAAGGCGGTTATGGACGTGAGAAAGATTCTCGGGAGTGTATATCTCTGGCTGGCTCATGGCTTCAAAGGCTCAACAGGGTCGTTAACAAAAAAGAGCGTAATTATAGCAAGAACTCAAATCCAGCTCTATCAGCAAATCATCAACTAATACGCTTTGCAGCGGCGCTTGAGTTTTCTCAGGAAGCTTAGTCTCACAAGCAATCTTTGGGCGTCGCACTTGCACCCTCAAGCCTAGCAGAGTATCTTTGCGGCGCATTGACGAATAGGCCTCATTATGACTGATTTTATTTACCAACCACCGACAACTCCTTGGCTCGATATTCTTTATCAAGATAAAGACATTATCGTCATAAACAAACCTTCGGGATTGTTGTCTGTGCCCGGTCGCGATCCTGCCCATTACGACAGTGTCTATGCTCGGGTAAAAGCTGAACATCCCCATAGCCAAATCGTCCACCGCCTCGATATGGCGACCTCAGGCGTGATCGTTGTCGCCCTTATTCGTAGCGCCGAACGTGAATTAAAACGTCAATTCCACGATAGAGAAACCAGCAAGACCTACTTTGCAAGGGTCGCTGGTCATATCAAAAATGATACGGGTAGTGTTGATTATCCGCTGATCTGCGACTGGCCAAATCGCCCCAAACAGAAAGTCGATCATCTTGTGGGCAAACCGTCGTTGACTCACTACCAAGTAATAAGTCGCGCCAAACGCTCAACGCTGGTGAAACTCACGCCAATCACTGGCCGCTCACACCAATTACGGGTACATATGATGGCGCTCGGTCATCCGATCTTAGGCGATGGTTTTTATGCCGACCCATTAGCCAAATCCTTAGCCCCTCGCCTATTACTGCATGCGGCAGAACTCACCATCAAACATCCCTACACGGGTGTCAGTATGACTTTTAGCGCAGAAGTGCCTTTTTGTGAGCCTTTGGGCGAACAATGATCACTAAAATCAACTAAGACGGGCAAAATCGGTAGCAATTCCCCATAAAAAAACGTAACTTTATGACAATTCATTACGTTATAGAGAGTTTATTTATGGATACCGCATTTCAGCGCGATCAACTCGATAATCATATCCTCGAAGCCCTAATGCAGGATGCCCGCACGCCCTTTGCCGAACTCGCTAAACGCTTTAGCGTGAGCGCGGGCACTATCCATGTTCGGGTAGAAAAAATGAAGCAAGCTGGGATCATCACAGGCGCGCAGATTACAGTAAATCCTAAAGCCTTAGGTTATGACGTCTGCTGTTTTATCGGTATCAATCTTAAAAGTGCTGGCGATTACCCCGCCGCCATAGCCAAACTCAATGCACTCGAAGAAGTCGTCGAAGCCTATTACACCACAGGCAACTACAGTATTTTCGTAAAGGTAATGTGCCAATCCATCGATGGTTTACAGCACGTACTCATCAATCGCATTCAATCGATCGATGAAATCCAGTCGACAGAAACCTTAATCAGCCTACAAAACCCAATAGTCAGAGCGGTTAAGCCTTAGGCTACAAAAGCAGCAAGCACACACAAACAGAACGACGAATGGCAAAGTGTGATTAACATCTTTTTAACTGCGAAAGTGTTAACCATACGGTATTTTTGTGTTACAACTTCATTGCTGTCATCAAAGAGTGCAGCAAAAACTATAACAATTCAGCTACAAGCACATTAATAAAGTGCTGAAAGCATTAATTGACAAGGAAGAAGTTGTGAAGACAAAACTATCGATCGCGATCTCCGCTGCACTATTATCAAGCGCAGCTATTGCTGGCACTGCAACCCAGTACAACACTACTAACCAAACAGCAGATCAGTATGCGGGACTCAGTGTTACAAAGAATGAAAGTAATGAGCAAAAACAAGCCGTTGCTTGGATGATAAGACTTAAAGCTCCTTCTGTTGCTCAACAGAGCCAATTAAAAGGCTTTAATCGTCAATCAGTAATGAGCAATATCGAAAGTTCACAATCAAAAGTTAAAAATGCTATTCAGAGCATGGATGCCGATATTAAGATTGTCGCAACCACCTCAAAATTGGTTAACTCCATTGTTGTTCAAGGTGATCATAAAAAACTCACTACTTTACTGAAAAATGCTGAAGTTGCAGATATTTTACCTATCTATGACTATAAACTCGATGTTGAAGCGAGTGCTGAGTACATCAAAGCAAAAGCCGTTATCGAAGCAGGTGTAGCATCAGGCAAAGGTCAGCGTGTTGCAATTCTTGATACGGGTGTTGATTACACCCATAAGGCTCTTGGTGGTTCAGGTTTAATTGCAGACTATCAAGCCGCAGTTGCAGCAAAAAGTGAAATGCCAAACTGGCCACAGGGTAAAGTGATTGGTGGTTGGGACTTTGTAAATAACGACCCGAACCCTATTGATGTTACAACTAACCACGGTACTCATGTTAGTCACTCAGTCGTTGGTACAGCACCAGATGTAGAGTTACTCGTCTATTCAGTGTGTAATTCAGGCTGCTCGGGTATTGCACAGCTTAATGCACTAGAAGCCGCTATGGACCCTAATGGTGATGGCGATATCAGTGACCGAGTTGATAGCGTAAACATGTCTTTAGGGGGGGATTTTGGCGATACTGACGGTGGTGCCGTTCAAGTATTGATCGATGAAATGGTTCAACTTGGCGTAAACTTAGTCATTTCTGCTGGTAACGATGGCCCAACACCTTTTGTTGTTGGCGGTCCAAGTACTACCAATAGTGCCTTATCAGTAGGGGCTATGACGCATCCAACAACTAAAGTTGGAAAAGTTGATGCAATGCTCGTTGGTGAATCAATTACTGCAATTGGTGCCGGATTTAATAAATCAAATGCATACAGTTTCACGAACACAACTGCTCCAATAGTTTATCCTTCAACTAACCAAAATGGTTGTGTTGCTTACACAGAAGACTTTACTGGTAAAACGGTACTCATTGATCGTGGAGTTTGCGGGTTCGCCGTTAAGGTTCTAAATGCACAATTAAAAGGTGCTTCATTCGTCATAGTGGCAAACAATGCCGCCAATGCTGGTGCTATTGTGATGGGAGGAGCGGACGATAAGATCACCATTCCATCGGTCATGATTTCAAAAGAAGATGGTGATGCGATCAAAGCAGCACTAGGATCAGGTGACGTACCTTTCAGCATTTCATCAACTGAAGTAACTACAGCTGGAGCAATTGCAACCTTTACTTCACGTGGACCTTCAATTGCAGGTACTTTAAAGCCAGAGATCACCGCTCCTGGTACTGACATATTAACTGCTCACCCAGGTTTAGGAGAAGGATTAACCCCAATTAGCGGAACGTCTTTCTCTAGTCCAATAACTGCTGGTGCAATTAGTATCATTCGTGAGGCGTTACCAAATCGCAACGCGTTTGAAATTAAAGCCACAATTATGAACGCGGCAAACTTAGACGTAACGCTTGAGCCAAAAGAAATCAATCCAGACACTGAGCTAGCACCAATCAGTTATATTGGTTCAGGATTAGTGAATGTTGAGAAAGCCGTTAATCTTCCTGTCGCCGCTTGGAATAAAGAGACTAAACAAGCTGCTTTAGCATTTGGTTTATTGGCTCTAAACAAAACAACTTCAATTACTAAAACTGTTTCTGTTAAGAACTTCTCAACTGCAGAGAAAACCTACACACTAAAAGTCGACCAGCGCTTCCAGAATGACTTAGATTCTGGTGCGCTAAGTTTTGCAGTACCTGCAAGCGTAACGATTCCAGCAGGGCAAACTGTCGACTTTGACGTTACAGCAACAATTGACCCAACAAAACTGCCAGAATGGACTCTAACATCATCCTATGAGCTTGATGGGACTGCTGCTGACGCTTCTACTGCATTAACATTGTCAGAATACGATGGTGCAATCCAATTTATGGATGGCGAAGACAAAGCACTACATTTGGTTTATCACATTCTACCAAAAGCAGCTGCAGCAATTTCAGTTGCAACCGAAGTCACAGCAGATGGTTTAGTACGGACACTAACTAACGTAGGTGCCACTTCAATTACCGATCCATTTACGGCGCCACTCATTGCCACTAGCCCTGTTGATTCATCAAGACGTCACGACCTGCTGAATGCATCGAGTGAACTGTTGTTAAGCAGCTCATGTGATGCAGGTATTGCGATATATAACACGCTGCAAATGCGCGATCCTATTATCCATCCTTTAGCGGGTAACTATTCAGTCGATTATGATCTCAACAATGATGGAGTTTGGGATTACACGGCAGCATCGGCGAACTTAAACTGGTTCAATGATGCATATCCAAGATCTATCTATGGTTTAGTTTCTAAATATGGTACTTCGTCTGGAACATTAGAACCTGTATTCCACGTGACTGGTAATGACTTCCTAACGAGTAAAGCCTGTTTTGAAGATTTAGGCTTAACTCAAGCGGATTTAGGTAAGACTATCAAGGTTCGCTTCCGTGTCGAAGACAGTGACTGGGCTCCAATTCCATCGGGTGATGAAGACAGCGTAGTAGCAACACTTATGCTTGATGGCTCAGGAACCTCTGCAATGCTAGTTGATGCAGAAGGCAATGAAGTCACTGAACTAAAACCGGGAGAAAGTGCAACTTTAGAAGCTCAAGTTGGCGATAATGCGATGGGCTTTATGTTCTTGTCTGATTCAGGCTCAATGTCTGTTGTTGCTAATACGTCAGATGAAGGTAACTCTGCTCCAACAGTAGCCAACGTGACGCTTTCAGTAAACAAAGGAGCTGCAGCTGGAAGTGTGTTAGGCAAATTAACTGCAACAGACCCTGACATGATCACAAGTCCATTCTCCGAGTTTGTCACTCTGAACTCTAACAGCAGCATGGTTGCTGTCGATAAGGATGGTACTGTACATTTAAGTGCTGACGCAGTCATTAATCAACAAAGCAAAACGATGGAAGTAGAAGTTATCGCGCTAGACACTATGGGCAACGCTTCGGCGCCAGCTAAAGTTACTATCATGATTAATAATACTAAGCCTACCGTTTCACCTAGCAGTGCAACTGCGACAGAAAACTCGTATGTTGCATTACTCGCTAATGGCAAAGATGCTGACAAAGATACATTAACATACACTTGGACGCAGACATCAGGTCCAGCAGTGAGCTTTGTTAATGGCTCAGAAAAAATTGGCTTTACGGCACCCGCTGGTGATAATGTTTATACATTCACAGTTGTTGCTTCTGATGGTGTAGATAGCAGTAATGCTGGAACTTCAACTGTAACAGTGAAAGCTAGTGCTTCAACTAGTTCTGGTGGTTCTGGTGGCGGTGCTCTAGGTTGGTTAACAGCCTTGTTGTTACCTCTGGCGGCAATGCGTCGTCGTATGAAGTAACAAGAAGTTAAACAGTAAAAAGGAGGCTAACTAGCCTCCTTTTTTATAACAAGTGTCCCGTCCTGAAATACGTTGACATAAAGAGGACTTCTTTATGACAACATCAAGTAACTCAAGCCGTAAGCGTACTCAACGCGATTACACCTTAGCTTTTAAATTAGGCGTTGTTGAACGTGTTGAAAAAGGCGAAATGACTTACAAGCAAGCGCAGACTCGTTTTGGCATTCAGGGGAAAACAACGGTACTCGTCTGGCTGAGAAAGCATGGTAAACTCGATTGGTCGAAACTCTTTCAGCATCCCCTTATGCCTCCTTCAAAAGAAACCCCAGCCGAAACTATCAAGCGCCTTGAACGTGAGTTAGCCGAAGCGAAACTGCGTAACCAAATTCTCAATGGTATGGTCGATATCATGGACAATGAATACGGAGCCGGCCTCAGAAAAAAGTACTTATCCGGTATCTCTGGCAAGCCAAAACCCAAAGCAAAATAAACCTTGCCGTTGCGTGTCGCGCTGTCGGTATTTCACGGCAAGGTATTTATCAGGCTGTCGCCCGAATGGCGAGCCGAAGCACTGAGCTATCGGTCATCAAAGACTGGGTCCAATATTGGCGTAACTATATGCCACGATTGGGGACGCGTAAGCTCTATACTTTGATACAGCCTAAGCTGGTTGAACATGATATCAAACTCGGGCGAGACGGGTTCTTTACCTACTTGAGAAGTGAAGGCTTGCTAGTTAAGCCCAAGAGAAGCTTCACAAAAACGACATTCAGCAAGCATTGGATGAAGAAGCATCCCAACCTGCTGAAGGAAGAGGGACTACACGATGCCGAGCATGTACTGGTCAGCGATATCACTTATCTCGAATCAGACCAAGGCGTGCACTATTTGTCACTAGTGACTGATGCCGCGTCACGTAAGATAGTCGGTCATCACTTGAGTACGGACATGAAAGCAGAAAGCGTAGTGAAAGCACTGAAAATGGCGGTCAAAGATAAGCGCTATAGCGCTAATGCGGTCCATCACTCAGACCGAGGTTCGCAATACTGCTCAGCCGTTTATCAAGATGAACTGCAGGCCAACCATATTCAGCCGTCGATGACAGACGGTTATGATTGCTATCAAAATGCGTTAGCAGAACGAGTAAACGGGATCCTGAAGCAGGAGTTTTTACTCTACCGGTGTAAAACGCTGGAAGAGCTGAAGAGACTTGTTAGAGAATCGATAGCGATATACAACGAAATGAGACCGCATCTGAGTTTGGATATGGAAACACCCAATCAGGTGCATAATAGAAAAGGCCAGCTACTGGAGCTGGCCTAGAAACTGTCAACCTATCTTAGGACGGGACAGCTCTCAATAAATATGTTTACGAACGTAACCCAATTCCCCGTGAAACTAGATAATACGCTAAGGTCCATAGGGCGACACAGAAACCGATCATAATGGCGATGGATAGTGGCACGCTGATGTCGGCGAAACCTAAAAAACCATAGCGGAACACGTTGATCATATAGACCACAGGGTTGAGTGCCGACACGCCTTGCCAGAAAGGGGGCAAGAGTGACAGCGAGTAAAATACCCCGCCAAGGTAAGTTAATGGGGTAAGTACAAAAGTAGGGATGATACTGATATCATCGAAACTTTTAGCAAAAACAGCGTTAATCAAGCCGCCTAAGGAGAATAGCACTGAGGTTAAAAACACTGTCATTACCACTAAACCGGCATGATGCAAGCTAATGTCGACGAAGAACATGGCCACAAGCGTCACTATTAGGCCGACACATAAACCGCGCGCCACACCGCCACCAACATAGCCAGCAATCAACACATAATGGGGCACAGGAGCCACCATCAGCTCTTCTAAATTGCGTTGAAACTTAGCACTGTAGAATGAGCTCGCCACGTTCGAGTAAGAGTTAGTGATCACTGACATCATGATCAAACCTGGGGCGATAAACTCCATATAAGATACGCCGCCCATCTCTCCAATTCGGCTGCCAACTAAGTTACCAAAAATCAAAAAATACAAGGTCATGGTAATCGCAGGCGGCACTAAAGTCTGGATCCAAATTCGCGTAAAACGATTGATTTCTTTGCTTAAGATGCTTTTAAAGGCGATAAAGTAGAGCTGGTTCATGCAGAGACTCCCTGAGTTTTCTTCACGAGTTCGACGAAGAGTTCTTCTAAGCGATTAGACTTGTTACGCATAGATAGCACTTCTATATTGGCCGCACTTAATTGGCTAAAGACATCGTTGAGATTTTGCTCTTTAACCACATCCACCTCTAAGGTATGAGAGTCAGTTAAGCGACAAGCCATGCCATCGAGTACTGGTGCCGTTGATGTATCGCGACGCAGATCGAGAATAAACGTCTCCATATTCAGCTTACTCAGCAGCGCCTTCATGCTAGTGCATTCCACTAAAATGCCTTTGTCGATAATGCCGATATTACGGCAAAGCATTTCAGCCTCTTCAAGGTAATGGGTGGTCAGGATGATCGTCACGCCTTGCTGATTAATTTGTTTGAGGAACTCCCACATAGAGCGACGCAGTTCAATATCCACGCCTGCGGTAGGCTCATCTAAAATCAACAACTTAGGTTCGTGCATCAGGGCGCGGGCGATCATTAACCGTCGCTTCATACCGCCGGATAATTCCCGCGATTGGCTATTACGTTTTTCCCACAAATCCAGTTGGCTTAAGTATTTTTTGGCGCGCTCAAGGGCAACAGGCTTAGGCACACCATAGTAACCCGCTTGATTCACCACGATTTGCAGTACGGTTTCAAACTGGTTGAAGTTAAACTCTTGCGGCACTAGACCAATACAAAGCTTGGCGTGTTCTAGCTGCTTATCGATATCATAATCAAAGACTTTGACCGAACCTGAACTCTTCTGCACTAAGGAGCTAATAATACCAATCGTGGTGGATTTACCCGCACCATTGGGGCCGAGCAAGGCAAAGAAATCCCCTTGATTGACGGTGAGGCTGATGCCTTTGACCGCTTCGACACCGCCTTTATAGGTTTTTTTAAGCCCTTCGAGTACCAGAGCATGGGTAATATTCGCCATATTTGTACCGATCCTTACACATTAGAAAGTAATAAGATGGTGCTAAAAAACACAATTACAATGATGGGTTGCAGAACTAAAGCAAAAAATTAGCTAATCGATTGAAAAACCAATCTTTAATGGTTCAATTATTTATACTATTTTTTATATAACCGTAAAAAGCAAAACTCCCGCCTGTTGCGGGAGTTTTAAACGGTATCGGACACTTAATCGAGTGGCACGACTTTCGCGATGTAAGGTAGATTGCGATATTGCTCTGCATAATCAATACCATAACCCACGATAAACTCATCAGGGATAGTGAAACCGATAAAATCGACCTTCACATCCACTTCACGACGTTCAGGTTTATCTAGCAGGGTGCACAGTGCAAGGCTCTTAGGCTCGCGCAGTAACAACATCTCGCGCACTTTGCTTAAGGTGTTACCTGAGTCAATCAAGTCTTCCACAATCAATACATCGCGACCGGCGATATCTGATTGCACATCTTTCAGCACTTTCACATCCCGTGAGCTGGTCATAGCATTGCCATAACTGGAAACCGACATAAAATCGATTTCAACATGGCCTTTAATTCGGCGACACAGGTCAGCCATAAAGACCACTGAGCCTTTTAACAAGCCTACCATCAGCAGACGTTCGCTGTGGGCATAATGGGCATTGATTAGCTCGGCCATTTGATCCAATTTCTGGCTTATCTCTTCTGCAGAGATCATCACTTCGGTGGTGTGTTTCATATAAGTCTCAATTGTCGAGGTCGCGGTTAGACTGTTTGTCATAACCCCAGCGACTCGTTAATGCATGGTCAACGCCCAAATGATCGAGAATTCGAGCGACCATGAAGTCTACCAGATCTTCAACCGATTTGGGATTGTGATAAAAACCGGGGGCAGCGGGCATAATGGTCGCGCCGAGGCGAGAAAGACTCAACATATGCTCTAAGTGTATGGCGCTAAAAGGAGTTTCCCTCGGCACTAAGATAAGTTGGCCGCGCTCTTTAATCACCACATCGGCGGCGCGTTCGAGTAAATTATTACTCATTCCGGTAGCCACTGCCGCTAACGTCCCCGTCGAGCAAGGGCAAATCACCATTTGTTTAGGTGCGGCGCTGCCCGATGCAGGCGGTGAAAACCACTCATCTTTGCCTAATACCACTAATTCGCCAGTAATAATCACGGCTTTTTCGTGCAGCAAAGCCAACAGCTGAGCATGGGCTTTGTCGCTGTTGGCGCTTAACTGCAAACCGTGTTCAGTCGCTAATACTACCCGAGCGGCACTGGAGATCATCAAAAACACTTGATAACCCGATACCAATAGACACTCGAGTAACTTAAGCCCATAAGGTGCACCCGAGGCACCTGTCCAAGCTAAGCTAATCGCCTTTGTCGACTTTGTGTAGCTCATCTTAAACCTGCTCTGCAGTTGAACGTAGCTCTAATGCGGCCAATAACTTCTTATGTAACCCGCCAAAGCCACCGTTACTCATCACCACTATGGTGTCACCCGCTTTGGACGTCGCCGCCACTTTGGCGACCACATCATCAATTTGATGTAACACAGTCACAGGGATCACCGCCGCTTCCATGGCTTCTTTCATATTCCAGTCGATGGTATCGGCTTGATATAAAAAGGCTTCGTCGGCTTGCATCATAGAAAAAGCTAAAGTGTCTTTATGGACACCGCTCTTCATAGTGTTTGAGCGCGGCTCGAGTACTACAGTAATCTTGCTCTGACCGACCTTAGCCCGCATGCCTTTTAACGTGGTCGCAATCGCCGTTGGATGGTGGGCAAAGTCGTCGTATACGCTCACACCGTTAACGGTTCCGAGTAATTCGAGTCGACGTTTAGGTGGCATAAACTTAGCTAAGGCTTCAATTGCAGCACTCGGCTTAACGCCCACGTGACGCGCAGCAGCAATGGCCATCATGGCGTTTTCAATATTGTGCTGACCAATCAAATCCCATTCGAGAATGCCTTGGGACTCACCATCAAAAAACACTTCAAAGCGATGACAATCATCACTTAAGGCTTTGCCATACCAACCGCTGCTCGATTCGGCTAAATGATAGGTTTCTTGCTCGCTCCAGCAACCCATATCAATCGTCTGCTTAACAGCATGGGAATCGGCAGGCCAAACGATCTTTCCCTCGCCAGGTACAGTGCGAACTAAATGATTAAACTGTTTTTGAATCGCAGCCAGATCGGCAAAAATATCGGCATGATCGAACTCAAGATTGTTGATCACTAAGGTACGTGGATGATAATGCACGAATTTCGAACGTTTATCGAAGAAGGCACTGTCGTATTCGTCGGCCTCAACCACAAAAAAAGCCGTCTTGCCTAAACGCGCCGACACACCAAAGTTTTGCGGTACACCACCAATTAAGAACCCAGGCTCATAACCACAATCATCTAAAATCCAGGCTAACATGCTAGAAGTCGAGGTTTTACCGTGAGTGCCAGACACTGCCAGTACCCAACGCTCAGGCAAAATATGATCGGCTAAAAACTGCGGGCCAGAGGTATAAGGGATGCCAATGTTCAACACGGCTTCCACGCAGGGATTACCCCGGCTCATGGCATTACCAATGACAACTAAGTCAGGATAATGCCCTGCTTCACCCAGCTGGCTGGGATCAAAACCTTGAATAAGCTCAATGCCTTGGTCCTCTAGTTGCGTGCTCATTGGAGGATAGACATTGGCATCCGAGCCCGTCACTCTGTGCCCTTTTGCCCTAGCCAATAACGCTAGACCACCCATGAAGGTTCCACAAATTCCTAAAATATGTACGTGCATACCGCTCGCTCTGATGTTTTGAATTCAACGCCATTCTAATCCATCGGGCGACAGATTGGCAGGTAACAATCGGCGAAAAGCACTGCAATCGCAAATGGCAGTTTTTAAATCCGTGGATTTCACATTCGAGTTGCAGAACTGAGATTTTTAGATAACAGGAAAACTAACACAAGGTCGAAAACTGTTGCAATGCAGGTACTAACGTAAGTCACGGTAGAGCTGAGCGTGCTGACTGCGGTGACGACTAAATAAGAATTGACGTAACGCTTCGCGCTCTTCGGTTTCAGCCTGAAACTTAACGAAGGCCAGACCTTTCTCGCTACGAATAGGCTCGATATCGACGCGCATAGTCTCGCCATTGGGCAGTTGCAATTGCAGATCTTTACTGCCTAGCAATTGCTTAAATTGCTGCTGTGATTTAGCGCGAATGGCCATGCCAGAACTGGATAACGAGGCAACAGACCATTGCTCACCTTGATCGTGGTCGAATATCCACACATCATCGGCTTGGGTTAACCGCCAACTGCGTTCTACTCCCGAGGCATCGAGCACTTCAGGCACGCCTAAAGTGGGTTGAAACTGTCCAAAGTCATCCACTTTCATCAGTAGCGGAAACCAGAGTTTATAGGGCCCGACTTCGGCTAATAGAGTGAGTTTTGCCTTACCGAGAATCGAGGCGATAACTTGCGGCACTTCAGTTGTGACTGTGAGCACGTGATTGACCAGGGGATCGTTAGTCAAGGCAGTGCCCACACGAGTCGGCGAAAAAAGTTCGCTAAAACAAGCAAGCTCCTCCGCGGATAATCGAGGTTCATCCATCATGATAAGTCCTCCCAAGTTAAATTCCTTATCCCAAAAAGTACCACCAAAGTATGGGATTGTACATTTTTACACCAAAACAGTGGCAAAAAACGGAATATAGGCTAGCAAGGCTAAATTCAAGACTCTATTAGCCATTTGCGCTATTTAACTTGGAAAATGCAGTGGATTGTTATTCCTCGCTTTTTAAACTGCTGGAAGGCGGAGCAAACAAGATACGTAGTCGTTGTTTAACACTCAAGCCTGTCGCGGTGACCTCAGCAAACATGTCTCGCCATTCGCTAAACGTCACTTTAAGGGGATTAAAACTATTTACAGGCTTAGTGATACCGTAAATCACTGTCTCCACTTCGGGCTCAAAAGTGCCAAACAGCTTGTCCCAAATAATCAGCACGCCCGCATAGTTTTTATCTATATATTGGGGATTACGACCGTGGTGCACCCTGTGATGTGACGGTGTATTAAAGACCCATTCCAGCGGTCCGAGTGATTTAATCGCTTGGGTATGCACAAAAAATTGCAATCCCAGATTGAGTAATACCACAAATACCACCCAGTTTGGGTCGAAACCTATGACCACCAGCGGCAACCAAAATAACCACATGCCCGCAAAGGGATACATTAAACTCTGGCGAAACGCCGTGCTAAAATTCATATTCTCAGAGCTATGGTGCACCACGTGAGCCGCCCACATCCAGCGCACTCTATGGCTCGCCCTGTGGAACCAGTAATAACAAAAGTCCTGCGCAACCATCAAGGCAATAAAGCTTAATGGGCCCATTTCAATATCGAATAACTTCCAACCAAACATCGCTAGATACAGCTTAGCGATCAACAAGCCAGTGAGCAGATCGGCGCCTTGATGCATGGCCGCGAGGCTAAAATTACACAGCACTTCTTGGCCGCGATAGCGAGCACTCAACGGTAGTTTTTGTCTTTTATCACCAAAATACCATTCCAGCAAAATACACACGAAAAACAGCGGCGCGAGCACGAGCAGTAACACTTCGGGGTGCTGGATCAGCGAGGCGATATCCATATAAGGTCGTCCTGTTCTCTTGTTGTTTTATGATTATTTTTAGTGTTTTTATATCGATTCTGAGCGAATTTTATAAACGGCTTTAAACGCCACAACACAGACAACCGCGGTCGGTTAGTCGCGTTTGACGACCCGCATTCGGTTACCAGCGGGCATAGTGATCTTCGGCAAGTCCCAGCACATTATTCAACTGGTAACTGCGCCCTTGATTATCAGTAATCGTGCCGCTGAAATGACCGATGAATTGGCGAAAATTACTCTTAAGCAAGAGCAAGTTACGCTTTTCACTGCGACAATTGCGCGCCGCGAACTGTAAATCCACTTGGCCATTTTGACTGTAGACTCGCCAAACCTCGGCGCCGAGCGTGGCGTGTCGATCAAATTCAAATTGCACTGGCCCGAGTAAATGACGCTCGCCATTAATCCAAAAGACATTTTCAGTAGCGCCGGTTTCATTGACGCCAGCAGCTAAATTAAGCCCCATAATGCCCTCATGGATCCGCGCGTTGATCGACGCCCAGCGCCAACTGGTATCGCGGCGCATGTAACCCGCCGAAAAATCATAACCAGCTAAAGCGTGATTCAGCGGCTGCGGCTCATGGGCTACAATCAAACTACCTTTAACCGTCAAACCATTATGCTTTTGTGTGTAAGTCCAGCCGTTGTATCCCGTAGGACTACACATGGCCATAGGCAAACTTAAGGGAGCTGAGTGCAAAGTCACATCGGCTTGAATATTTTTAGTATCAATGATTAACCGCCAACCGCCCTCTACAATCTCAAAGCTTAACTGCGCTCCTTTACGGCCAATACTACTTCGCCCCTCGGCTGGCGATGGCGTCATCTGATAGCCAAATCTTAAAGGTTTTAGCCAATCAAGCTGGGTGAGAGTGTTGGTTTTTATGTCGTATAAATAACAAAACGCACTGCCGACGTAAGCAATATCGGCGAGCGCAATGCCAAGGACATAACGCGGCGTGACCAAAGAGACAAACTGAAATTGTTTATAATCGAAATGCTTGGCCCACGCTGAAGCGGGTTTATCCATAGTATCGAAATAAACAAAGTCCGCTAAACCTAAGGTTTTGACTATGCCATCGAAATGGCCGAAATGGGGTAACCCCTTCGGATTGATCAGGCTATCTGGGGCAATTTGCGTTGCTATCGTTAACATGACTAAGCCTTACAGAAATAACGCGGGAGCATCTGTGCTCTCTCATTCTAAACATCGAATTTTTACTCTAACCCGTCCCCCTTTGCATTAAAAGAGTGCAAGGTCAAAATGTTGTCATTTTGTTGCCAGCCAATATTCTGCTTAATGCTTTAACATCCTAGGTTATAAAACGAAAAAGCGCCCAAAGGCGCTTTAATGCTAGATGCTAGATGCTAGATGCTAGATGCTAGATGCTAAGCAGGACTAGAATCGATAGCTCATTCCAAAGTTGATCCCCTGCAACTCTAACTCCTTCATCGGAAGATATTCATATTCCAAATTCAAACCGAATCCTGACTTAAAGCGATATTGCCAACCAACCGCGCCATAAAAGCCGACATCGTTCGAGTCCATCTCCTGCTTATCCATCTCATAGCTCACTTGAGTGTAGGCAGCGCCCAGCTTGGCATAAAGGCTGTTACCGCGAGACAACGCATACTCTCCGTAGGCTGTGGTTCTAACACCGTTATAACTCAAGTTTTTTATCTCGCTGATAATACTGACAAGCGCACTCGCAACACCACCGGAACCAGCTAAATAACCCGCTTCAACCCCAAAATGCTCGTTGAGCATATAACGGTAATATAAGTCGCCACTCAGGGTGTCACCGGCATCATATTTACCATTCTTAGTTTCAAACTCTTGGCTACCGTAACCTAAACTGCCGCCGAGTATATGGGCAGAATCCCCCGCGAATGCATTGGTGCTCATGATGCTTGACGCCAGTGTCAGGCCCACAATGAACGAAATTAACGACAGTTTTGGCATATTTTGCACCTAAAGAAATGAACTAACCCATAGTGAACGCTGGATATTATCACTAAAAGCTGTACTCCAACTGAATCGAGGTGTTCTGTGGCATCAAAAGTGATTTCTGGTATGCTGTAGCCACTTTTACTTGTACGAGAGATCCCATGAAACGGCTATTACTGACTTTGACTTTTCCCCTGCTGTTCGCGGGCTGTGCCAGCCAAAATCCGACTCATATGGCTTTCAGTCCCCAAGTGCCCAATATCAGCCAACAAACTGCACAACGTGTTCCTATCTCTCTTGAAACCGTCGATACACGCACCGTCGATTACGTGGCGCGCTTTATTGAAGAAGGGACAAAAACACGTTTGGTCGGCCCGAGTGAACCGCCTAAATTGCTGCTCGATGAAGTATTCCGCGCCGGCTTTAGCCAAGCGGGTTATCAAATCGATCCTAGCGCGACTAATTCAGTGCAAATTCAATTAGAAGAATTGCAAATGGATGTCACTAAAAAGACTTTTGGCTATGAGGCAAAACACAGTGTGTTAATCGCAGTGCAAGCCAAAAACTCAACCCAAGAACTGGTTAAACGCTATAAGGCAAAAGGCACCTTGAAAGGCCCTTTAACGCCCGATTTTGCGACCTTAGAGCTGGATATGAATAAATTACTCGGCCAACTCACAGGTGAAATTCTCAATGATCCTGAGCTTAATCAGTTTCTACAACAATAACAGCGTCAGTTTATTATAAGGAAATCAATATGCTCCGTTGGATATCAGCCCTCTTATTTCTCTTTATGAGTCACAATAGCTTCGCACTCGACATTCAGGCCGATACCTTGTATCCCAGAGTCGAGTTTGACACTAGCTTAGGCAAAATAGTGGTCGAACTAGATAGAACACGCGCACCTATCACTGTCGATAACTTTTTAACCTATGTCGTCAAAGGCGAATACGACAACACGATATTTCACCGTGTGATCAGTGACTTTGTGGTGCAAGGCGGTGGACTCACCCCTAAGTATGAAGAGTTGCCAGACGGCAAGCCGATAGTCAACGAATCAGGAAATGGCCTCACCAACAGCATAGGCACTATCGCCATGGCGCGGGAAAACGAGCCGCACTCAGCCACACGCCAGTTCTACTTCAACGTGGCCGACAATACTAAGCTCGACCCATCCAAACGCCGTTGGGGTTATGCCGTATTTGGTGAGGTGATTGAAGGTAAAACTGTCCTAGAAGCTATGGCTGTCGTTGAGACAGGCACGAACACTAAGCTCAATTGGCCTGATGTCCCTGTGACACCTATCATATTGAAAACCGCTAAGTTATTACCTAAACAGTAATCCAAAAATAATTTCGAGCAAAAGCGCTAATTTTGCATCTATACTGTTACAGCAAACAGAAAGGAGGCAAACGATGACGGCAACTGAGTTCATCGATAATAAAGCGCCCCAACTCGCCTTTTATGGAAAAGCGTTTTTGAGTGAAGAACTCGACTTCCATGAAGTGCAACTTTACTTATGGGACACGTTAGAAGAATGGCAGCAATTGAATTCGACTGGCGAAGCGCAAACGGAAACTGAAAAAGTGTTTTGGCACTTGCTCCACAGCTTTAACAGGTGGCCTGACTGTGTGATCCGCGGTAATCAATATCTGCGTAAGCAAGTTAATGATTGCTGTGACTATCTGAGTTTAGGCGGCCGAGTGCCGCAGGGATGCGTCGGGATAAGACCCTAAGTTCAGCATTCCTATCGATAGAAAATGGCCCTGTTATCAGGGCCTTTTTTTATCGCGCAATTCATTCCTCCCCCTTCATTTTTGTGATCTCTTTTACTTAAGGTATTAATACAGGCAATCAATGCCGACAATTAATGCTGACGATAAAAACCGCTGTAAACGCTTAGCAACAGAAGATTAACGCTTAAGCCATATTCAATCACCAAAATGCGCCAAACGAGAGCCTTGTACAAAAGGAATGCCATTAGCCCTTGAACCCTATGGCACCTTACCCGTAAGCTAGGCGGATTAAACACTTAGACTCATACCTATGTCCGCAACAGGTTTTATTCAACGTACACTCGATGCGCTCAGCGTCTATTATCACAAGCGGGTTTTAATCCTATTATTGTTAGGTTTTTCCGCCGGTCTACCGTACATGTTAGTTTTTTCAACGTTATCCTTTTGGTTGCGTGAAGCCGGCGTTGATCGCACTGCTATCGGTTATTTCAGCTGGATTACATTAGCCTATGGCCTTAAATGGGCTTGGTCGCCCTTAGTAGACCGACTCTCGATACCACTGTTAACTCGCTTTCTAGGCCGACGCCGTAGCTGGATGCTGTTCGCTCAGTTGTTATTGGTCGGCGCTATCTTAGGCATGTCGTTCAGCGATCCGCTCAAGGATCTCGAACGCTTGGCACTGTTTGCCTTAATGATTGCCTTCGCGTCTGCCACCCAAGATATTGTGATTGATGCCTTTCGAATTGAATCCGCCCCAGAAAAAATGCAAGCCGCATTAGCCGCCGCCTATCAAGTGGGTTACCGCAGCGCCATGATAGTCGCCACCGCAGGTGCACTCACCATAGCGGCTTGGGTCGAACCCGGTAACACAGCATACAACTTAGTGGCCTGGCAAACCTCTTACCTGATTATGGCGGGCTTGATGTCCGTGGGGATTTTGACCACGCTTTTTAGCCGTGAGCCCAAAGTCGATACCCGCGCCGCCGATGCCACTGAATTAGCCTTAAAACAACGCTTAAGCGCCACTTATCCAAGAATCATCGCCGCTGGTATGTCATGGGTATACACGGCCTGTATTTTACCCTTTATCGACTTTTTCAAACGCTATGGCTACAGTGCTATCCTCATCCTATTGCTGATTTCTTGCTACCGGATCTCGGATATTGTGATGGGCATTATGGCGAACGTCTTTTATGTGGATATGGGCTTCACTAAGGAAGAAGTTGCCTATTTAAGTAAAATCTATGGCCTGATCATGACCTTAGTCGGCGGTGCCTTCGGCGGTGTTTTGTTAGCGCGTTATGGCACGATGAAGATCCTTTTCCTTGGCGCTTTGCTGGTGGCGGTAACCAATCTGTTATTCGCGTGGCAGGCGGTAATTGGCTATAACGTGCCCTTTTTAACCTTTGCCATTTCCGTAGACAACTTTAGCGCAGGAATCGCTACGGTTGCCTTTATGGCCTATCTATCGAGTCTCACGAGTAATGGCTACAGTGCGACGCAATATGCCTTACTGTCTTCGATTATGGTACTGTTCCCAAAGTTTATCGCGGGCTTCTCGGGGGCTTATGTCGACGCATTTGGCTATGTGAACTTCTTTGTCGCCGCCAGTGTTATTGGTTTTCCTGTGTTGTTTTTGGTTATCTTAGTCAACAAGTATGCACCGCACCCAAGTACATCATTAATGGATGATTCGTCAAAAGATACAGCAGCAAAATCGGATTAAGGTCTCATAGCACTTATGTCATCAATATAAAAAAGCCCTCACACCTTGATGTGAGGGCTTTTACATTTAAAGACGAAATGGCAAACGCGATACTGAATCACGTTAAACCAAATTTGCTCGATTAATCTTTAAAGTTATCAAATTGGAAAGGCTGGCCTAACTCAGACTCACGTGCCAACGCCATGACAGCTTGTAAATCGTCACGTTTTTTACCTGTAACTCGTACTTTCTCGCCTTGAATAGACGCTTGCACTTTAAGTTTGCTGTCTTTAATTAGCTTGACCAGTTTTTTAGCGATTAAGGTTTCGATACCTTCTTTAAACTTCACTTTTAGGGAGAAGGTTTTGCCGCTGTGGATGGCTTTCTCATCGACTTCCATCGAAGACGGATCCACATTACGTTTGCTCAGTTGCATACGTAAAATGTCCACTAATTGTTGGCATTGGAAGTCATCTTCAGCGGTTAACGTGACCACATGATCCTTATATTCCACGTCAGCCGTTTTACCGCGAAAATCGAAACGTGTCGCCAGCTCACGCTTAGTATTATCAACCGCATTACGCAGTTCAACTTCATTCACTTCTGACACAATATCCATTGAAGGCATAGTTTTTATGTCCCATATCAAATTAATATGCAGCTAGTTTACCCACACACAGGCCTAAGTTGAAGGTAAAGCCTAGAATAAAAGCGTAATTATGGATGACTTTAGTGGTGGATTTTCCTATCATTGCCCCACTCTAAGCTAATGCAAACATATTTGTGATAACTAAAAACACCCTATTTAAGCTGGCTTTAGCCGTAGCCTTTGTCGTGATCAGTTATCTGGTATTTTCCAGACCAACCTATTCGCAAAGTATTCCGAATATCGACAAGGTAGGCCATCTTGGGAGCTTTTTTTGCCTCTCCTATCTCTCCTACCTCGCTTTCAAACCTAAGTGGTATTGGCTATCGCTCACATTGGCGAGCTATGCCATTTTAATTGAGCTAGTGCAAT
The DNA here is from genome assembly GCF_900456975.1 of Shewanella baltica. Lineage (NCBI taxonomy): Bacteria > Pseudomonadati > Pseudomonadota > Gammaproteobacteria > Alteromonadales > Shewanellaceae > Shewanella > Shewanella baltica. Next base: position 471,418 of record NZ_UGYM01000002.1, on the reverse strand, counting down.
CGCGCTTGCCCTACCGTAGCGCCTCTGTGGCGGATGTCATTGCCGACTTTGCCGGCATAGCGCTGTTCTACTTTTGTAATTGGGCCTATGGCAAATACTTCCGTGCGGCGCAGTTGCGGGAAGATTAATCCGAACGCTATAAATGGGCACTGATACAAAAACCTTAAGGCTGCGAATATGACTCATGCTGTGGATATTGCCATTTTAGGTGCAGGTGCCGTTGGGCAACTGATCTGTCGCCAATTGACATTTGCGGGCATGAATGTCGGTTTTATCGGCCGTAATGACCTCGAATCTAGCCAGCAAGTACTGAGTTTCACCCCATTAGCGTCTGCAGATGACCATCAACAGATACAAGCTATCCCGTATTCGGTGCCTATCTTAACTGCCGATGCGCTCGACAATATCCGTCTGGTGATTGTCTGCGTTAAAGCCTATCAAGTGCTCGATGCGCTCTCTCCCTTGCTCAAGCAACTGCCTAGCCAATGCCATATTTTGTTATTACACAATGGCATGGGACCTCATTTAGCGCTGGCACCGCTGATTAATGCGCAAGCCAATGGCAGAGGGCTAAGCCTAGGGACAACGTCTCAAGGGGTGTTACGCCAAGCCCCTTGGCTGATTAAGCAAACCGGACAAGGGCTGACTCAGCTGGGGCATTTCACAGGCGCTGAACTGACGGAGCATTATCGCAACGCTTTGCTGGCTGCCATCCCGAGCAGTGAATGGGTCGATACGATTGTGCCTTACCTGTGGCAAAAACTCGCAGTCAATGCCGCCATCAATCCGCTCACGGCGCTATATCAATGCCCCAATGGCAAACTAGCTGAGCCAGATTTTAGTGAAATGATAAATAGTATTATCGATGAGTTGGTCATGGTTGCCGCACATGATGGCGTGTCGCTTGATCAATCATTTTTGCACGACAGGGTCTACCAAGTGATCCGTCTCACTGCGGGGAACTTCTCGTCGATGCACCAAGATATTGCGCATCAAAGGCGAACCGAGATAGACCAAATTAACGGCTATATCTGTGAGCGTGCACAAGCGCACGGTTTAAGTGCGCCAGTCAATACCGAGCTCTGGACGCGAGTCAAACAGCTAGCAGTTTAAGCGAGCACAACTAGCCTAGTTCAATTAAAGTTAACCTAATGTTTAATCAAGATAATCTGTAAATCACGATTTAATTCCCCACATTCATGCAGCGTATTAAAACGCTGACTCCCTTCGCTTTATATCCACTCGACACTATCTGCACTGATACTTGCCAGCAGAACTTATCTTGCACCAATAAAACGCACCAAATCAGGGCGACTTGATTCTGTTTTGCACCGTTTTGCATCAATCCTTGATGCTATTTCGGTGCGACTGAATGTTAACGCAATGATAATAAATGCTTTGTTTATATGGCCTGATTCCTGCTTTATTCCAATAAATTGAGTCTGAAGTTTGTTGGAGAGAAAATTGAAACTGGTCACCGCAATCATTAAACCGTTCAAATTAGACGATGTACGTGAAGCCTTAACTCAGCTCAACGTCCATGGCATGACAGTCACTGAAGTGCGCGGCTTTGGCCGCCAAAAGGGCCATACAGAATTGTATCGTGGCGCCGAATACGCAGTGGACTTTTTGCCTAAGATGAAGCTCGAAGTCGCCATTCACTCCGATCAAGAAGAAGCCGTTATCGAAGCCATTATTGCCGCGGCCCATACAGGCAAAGTGGGCGATGGCAAAATCTTTGTGACCGAACTCCAACAAGTCGTGCGCATTCGCACTTCGGAAGAAGGAGTGGATGCCCTATGATACTAGCGAACTTCAGACTCAGTTTTAAATATCTATTGATATTATTCAGTATGTTGGCGACCAATGCTGTCGCCGATGAGGGTCAGTTCAGCGCCGCAAATACTGCGTGGATCTTAAGCTCATCCGCGCTGGTATTATTGATGACCTTACCCGGATTAGCCTTATTTTACGGCGGTTTAGTACGCAGTAAAAACGTACTCTCGATATTGATGCAGTGCTTCTCTATCGCCGCCCTTGTCTCAGTTTTATGGTTTGCCATAGGTTATTCGCTCGCCTTCGATGCGGGCAATAGTTTTATCGGGGGCTTAGGTAAAGCATTACTGTCAGGCATTGGCCGCGATAGTCTCAGTGGGGATATTCCTGAGCCCCTGTTTATGCTATTTCAAATGACCTTTGCCATTATCACGCCAGCTTTAATCATCGGTGGCTTTGCCGAGCGAATGAAATTCTCAGCTGTGCTCATCTTTTCAGGGGCTTGGTTATTATTGGTTTATGCGCCGATCACCCACTGGGTGTGGGGCGGAGGCTGGTTAGCACAGCTAGGACTGTACGATTTTGCTGGCGGAACCGTGGTGCATATTACCGCCGGGGTTGCAGCACTCGTGGCGGCTAAAGTGCTAGGTCCGCGCAAAGGATTTTTAAACTCGGCGATTATGCCGCACAACCTGACCATGACGGTTACTGGTGCGGGCATGCTGTGGGTCGGTTGGTTTGGTTTTAATGGCGGTAGCGCGCTCGGCGCCAATGGCACTGCAGCCATGGCGATTTTAGCAACTCATCTCGCCGCTTCTATGGGCGCGATGACCTGGGCGGCAATTGAGTGGATTAAGTTTGGTAAACCCAGCGCCCTTGGCATAGTCACCGGCATGGTAGCAGGCTTAGGCACTATCACGCCGGCGTCTGGTTATGTTGGCCCAGCGGGCGCCTTAGTGATTGGTTTACTCGGCGGGATCGTGTGTTTTTACTCAACGGTTTATATCAAACAGAAACTTAAGATCGATGACTCCTTAGACGTTTTCCCCGTACACGGGGTTGGCGGTATTCTCGGAACTCTTTTGGCCGGCGTGTTTAGCTCGACCCAATTAGGCGTCTTTAGCGGCTACGGTTTTGCGGCCGTGAACGAAACCATGATAGACCAACTTGGGGTACAGATTATCGGGGTCGCGGCAACATTCACTTATACAGCTGTGGTCACTTGGTTACTGTTCGTGATCATCCGTAAGCTACTTGGCGGCCTTCGTGTCAGCACAGAACAAGAAGTTAACGGCTTAGATTTATCGGAACACGAAGAAACTGGCTACAGCCTTTGAATGGGCCTCTAGCCAGAGCTGTTAACCAGAAACTTTAAAAAGAGACTTTAACGCTAAGCTTTCAACCAGAGGCTTAAACCAAAGCCTTTAACACGCACTTTTAGCTATAACGCTTGAACAGCAATAAGGGCACCTAGGTGCCCTTATTGCTGACTGATTTTATGATGCTAACGTTTAAAATGCTCGACTAACCATAGCTTTAAATCGGCGAGTTTCATCGGCTTAGCAAAGAGATACCCTTGCAGAAAATGCACTTGGCGACTGGTTAAATAATCCGCCTGCTCCTGCGTCTCAACCCCTTCTGCCACCACGACATAATTCATCTTATGGGAAAGTTCAATAATAGTATCAAGCACATGGGAAGTGACAGAATCTTGTCCTATGGTATCGATAAAACATTTATCAATTTTCAGATAGTCTAACGGCATCGTTTGCAGCAGGGATAAAGTGGTTTGCCCAGTACCAAAATCATCGATGGCCACTAGAATCCCCAACTGGCGTAAGCTTTCAATGCGCTGGCCAATATTCGGCGTTAATAATTGCCGTTCGGTGATTTCAATCAACGGCTTAACGCCAATACGCTCCAGGGAATCCCGCAGATGAATAAATTTCGACTCAATATCATCCTGCGTAAAGTGTTCTGGCGCCACGTTAAACGCAATTCTAAAGCCCGGTTCGACCTTCATATCAGCAAAATCTTTTAATGCCCGCTCAAAAATATAGTTGGTCAATGGGACAATTAACTTGCCCTCTTCGGCAATGGGAATAAACAAATCAGGCCGCACTAAGCCCATTTGTGGGTGCTGCCAACGCACTAATGCCTCAACGCCTTTTGCCTTGCCGTCCTCGGCACAAATCACTGGCTGATAAACTAAGAAAAACTCTTCGTTCTCTATCCCACTGCGAATGTCATCGGCAAGGGAATGGCGAGTAACCCTTGAATAGAGCACAAATAGAATAGTCCCCGTAATCAAGACTATGCTAACGGGCAAAGAAATGGCCAAAAATATCCAAAAGAAATGCCAGAAAAAGGCAGGTGACATTGCTAATAACACTGAAAAATTGTGCTTATCAGAATCGAGCGTCATCACCTCATTTTGTTTAAATTCGGGTGACTCAGGAATCGTTTTACCATTTATAGATAAAGCGACATTGATCACTGCGCTGGGAAACACATTGGGCTGTACAAAGGAGTCTAATAAATATTGCCCTTCAATAATCACAGCAGCGCCGTGCTTAGATATCGGCTCCCAGTTTGATGCTACTATCGCAGGCACCTCAGGCATAAAAGGCGTGCCGCCAATAATAAACTGGTTAGGTATTTCAAGATTTTCAGTGGTACTGACTATGCCTAAAGGAACGTCGATATCACCTGTTTTAGATGAACAATAAACACGTTGTGAATCAAATATTAAAGCTGAGCGAAAGTAAGGCTGGAACAACATATAGTTGTGTAATTCTTGGCACTCAGTGTCCTTCAGCGCCAATGCATAATGGCTGATTTCATCGGCATGAGAGATCAAAGTATCTATGTGACCAACATAAATCCCCCCCACACCTTTGACTTTATCTTCCACAAAATACTGCGCAGAGAGATAACTTGCGACCACAGCAACCCCTATGGGAAACAATATCACTGCCAGCCATTGCCACAATGGCAGATTTAATTTTGCTATTTTTCTTCGCATAGTTCTCTGTTTAGTTCCTTAACTCGCACAGCACTCGGTTAAAAATGGTATCAAAATCTAAGCGGCAAGACGTGTATATGTTTGTATCTCAGTTCATATCAGCTTGATATAAACTGGCTAAATCGAATTTTATTCTAGTATAAAAAACCAGTATGACATCAATGAGTTTTAATCTATTCCCACATCACTAAAATAGCGGCGATAGCGATAAGCACTAATCCAAGCATATCTTTTATCTTCACTTTTTCCTTCAACCAAAAGGTGGCAATCAAGAGCATAAAGAAGACTTCAACTTGACCTAAGGTTTTTACATAAGGCACAGCCTGCAGCGACATAGCACTAAACCAGCCGATAGAACCTAAACAACTGGCGGTACTAGTGAGTAAGGTTAGCTTAGGTCGCTGCCATAACGCGGCCAGTGTGGATTTATCCTTAAGTAACAGATAACTGACTAACACTAAGGTCTGTAGACTAATCACGAATAACAGCACCCAAGCGGCGCTATGGGGGAAGCCGATATTCAAACACAAACTCGCCTCCCGCACCCAAAGCGATGTCAGCGCAAACGAGGTTCCACAAACTAAACCAATCAATACCGTATTGAGCGACAGACTTCGAAGACCTTGTTTGGCACTCAACAGAAAAATCGCCACACCGCCCAGCAACACACCCGACCAACCTAATGGCGACAAATGAGTGCCAAAAAACACTGTGCCTAATATCGCCGCAACCACAGCTTCGCTCTTTGCTAGCCCTGCCCCAATGGCAAAGTTCTGTTGCTTGAACAGTTTTACCATCAAGCCTGTTGCTAGGATTTGCATCGCCGATGCACCTAAAATAAAACCGATAAAACGGCCGCTAAAATCGGGGATACCGACATCCTGCCAAAGATATAAACCTGCTAGATACACGGCGGCAATTGGCCCTGCCCAAATAAAACGCGCTAAGGTCACGCCCGCAACACTCACCTCTTTACTGAGCTGGCTTTGAAACGCATTACGCCAAGCCTGCATAAATGCCGCCAGCAAAGTTAGTAAGATCCACATGAAGGTATTCCGTAAAGAATGAGGTCGGCAATAAAGACGAGGGTTAGGCAAACCTCATCATAAAACATTAATGTTTCAGATAGCTACAGGGTTATGGCAACCCGATTCTTTCAGCTGAAAAACAAAAGCCCCGAACGGGTCGAGGCTTTGGGATTAAATCATTAAGTCACTAATTCATTAAGTCTTAGCTTGCGATTACTTGCTAGTATCGATTGGCTCGAAAGATTTAACCAAATCGTCAATCGCTTTCATTTGCTTCAGATAATTTTCTAACTGATGCAAAGGTAAGGCACATGGGCCGTCGCACTTAGCGTTATCTGGATCGGGATGCGCTTCAATGAATAGACCCGCTAAACCTAGCGCCATACCGCTGCGCGCTAATTCGGTCGCCTGTGCACGACGTCCGCCCGCAGAATCGGCACGGCCACCTGGACGTTGCAGCGCATGGGTCGCATCGAAAATCACTGGATAGCCAGATTGCTTCATCTCATCCATGCCCAACATATCAACGACTAAGTTGTTATAACCAAAGCTTGAACCACGTTCACATAGGATGATCTCGTCATTACCCGCTTCGTTAAACTTAGTGATGATGTGGCGCATTTCGTGCGGCGCTAAAAACTGTGGTTTTTTCACATTGATGATAGCGCCGGTTTTTGCCATAGCGACAACCAGATCAGTCTGGCGGGCTAAGAATGCTGGCAACTGAATGATATCAACCACTTCAGCAACAGGCGCACACTGGTGCACTTCATGCACGTCAGTGATCAAAGGTAAGTTAAAGGTCTTTTTAATTTCTTCAAAAATCTTCAAACCTTCTTCCATGCCTGGGCCACGGTAAGAGTTGATTGAAGAGCGATTCGCCTTATCAAAGGACGCCTTAAACACATAAGGAATACCCAGTTTTTGGGTCACTTCGGCGTAGGTTTCAGCAATCGACATAGCAAGATCGCGAGACTCAAGCACGTTCATGCCACCAAACAACACGAAAGGTTTATCGTTGGCAATCTCGATTGAACCTAGGTTAATGATTTTATTACTCATCGCAACTTCTCTCTAAAATGCTGGAACCTTTCCCAGCGATGAACTGAATATAGGGCTAAGGCCGCTATGCCGCAACTGCTTGTAAAAGCTGGCCACAGAGCCACGCCATGTAAGTCCCTAACGCATAACCAAATACGGCTAACAACACACCAACAGGTGCTAAAGCGGGGTGGAATGCCGCAGCAACGACAGGGGCAGATGCTGCACCGCCGACGTTCGCTTGGCTACCCACGGCCATGTAAAACAGCGGGGCTTTAATCAACTTAGCCACCAATAACATAAAGCCGGCGTGCACTAACATCCAAATAATGCCCACTAAAAAGTACAGAGGCGTGTCGAGCACTTTACTCACATCCATGTGCAGACCAATCGTCGCCACTAAGATGTAAAGGAAGGCCGACGCCACTTTTGATGCCCCCGCCGCCTCTAAATGGCGCACAGGGCTGAAGGACATAGCCAAACCAATGGTTGTGACTATCACCACTAACCAGAAGAACTTAGAGGTTAAACTGTAATCTTCGGTCCAAGGGTAGTTCGCTTCAAAAAATGGCCCAAGGAAATCGGCGGCCATATGGGCAATACCTGTGATACCAAAGCCAACGGCGACAATCAGCATAAGATCGCGCAGATTAGGAATGCGTGCATTTTCAGCGTGATACTTTTCTACTTTATCTTTTAACGCTTCGATTGCTGAGGTATCGGCACCCGTTCTGGCATCAATCTCTTTCGCCTTTGAGGCCATAAATAACAATACGGCCATCCAGATATTGGCGACAATCACATCGACTGTCACCATCACAGAGAAAATATTGCCACCTACCGCATAGATTTCTTTCATCGCGGCTTGGTTTGCGCCGCCACCAATCCAGCTTCCGGCTAAGGTCGTCATGCCGCGCCATACCGCATCAGGACCATCAACTCCAATTAAAGAGGGCTCGATGATCGACACTAACAGCAAGGCAATCGGGCCACCGATGACGATACCGACAGTGCCGGTTAAAAACATGATTAAGGCTTTCGGCCCTAAACTTAAAATAGCTTTTAAATCAACGCTTAAAATTAATAAGACTAAACACGCTGGCAGTAAATAACGTGACGCCACAAAATACAGTTGTGAGGTATTACCGTCGATCACCCCAAAGGTATTCAATAAAGAGGGCAAGAAATAACACAATAAAAGGGCGGGAATGAAACGATAAAACTTCTGCCAAAAAGGATGACTACTGCTACTGGTATAAAATACAAAACCTAGAATTGTCGCGAGTATCCCTAACGCCGTGGCATCGTTCGTCACTAAAGCCGTGCTTGTCATGCTAATTTCTCCCTGTTAATACAGTTATTATTTTATTTTTATTAGAGACTTAACCTTTAAGTCCCTGGGTCAAACTTTCATCTGCCCAGTGTTATTATTTTTGCTGATTGGATTGAACAGTTGATAAATAAGAAGAGCCCCGAAAGGCTCTGCTTTAATGGTAAATCTCGGCATGCTCGTTTAATTCTTTGAGCTGCATCTTCACGATTTCGATCACGGGGTCGTGGGGGCTGTTATCGACAAAATGCTGCAAATCAGCAGCGGCCACATTAATACAACCCAGCTGCTGCGCGATAAAGGCTCGCTCACGATTGAGGTGCACATCATCGCTATGCCATTGCAACAGGAGACTGCAACATTCCATCGCCGCCTCAAATTGATGCGACACTATGCAACCGGCTTTTAGCTCATGCAGCATACGCGTCAGCAGTTTTTTCACCGTTGCTGGCTTTAAGTAACTCGCCTTAAGCTCGGCCGCATTGCCTAACTCGCCGCGCACTAACACATGCAACTGGTGACGGTTAAGCTTCTTGCCTGTCAAAGGATCCAGATAACTCACTTCACCGGCAATCTTGCAACGCAGCACAGTATTACCAGGTAGCAATATCGGTTCAAGCTCAAGATCTAACTGCTTCGCCAGTAACATCAAGACAGTTGCCAGCGTAGTGCTATTCCCTTGGCGGCTAATCAAGCAAGTGCCTAAATCCGCCGCCTCTGTACTGAAGTAGTTATCACGGACACAAAAGCCTAAATCCTCGTAAAACCAATGCAACAGCGCATTAAAACGCTGTTGTTGGTCAACCAAGTAATGACTTAATACGGCTCCCGCCATTTCAAACCAAGCCCATTTAGCGGCTTCTAGTTTAGAAAATCCAAGGTGCGCACCTACATCCAATGCCGACTCGGGCAATGAAATGCCATCTTGCAGAGTGTAGTTACCCATTAACCCAATAATACCGCTTGTTTAAAATGAGCCAATTTAGCAGCATAAACCAGCCAGCCTATCGCGCCTAAGTAAGCAAATACTTTGAACAACTTGTTTCTGTTTGCCTTTATGGCAATCGCACCTAGGACAATGTAAGCAACTACAGCACCGATTTTTTCGGTCATCCAAGGATCCACAAAAGGAAATTGTTGGATCATAAAACACAGGGTTAAACCCGACAGCAATAAGAAAGTGTCGATAACATGGGGCGCTATCTTGAGCAGTTTCTTCTCCATCAAAGCCGATTGGCGCAGATGCAGAACAAAGCGCACGGTAAGCAGCAACACGCTTAACGCGATAAAGGTAAAATGCAGATGTTTAACCGCAGGATATAGACTGTAAAAAGTTTCCATTACGATACTTATGGTCAGTGACAAAGGCGCTAGTTTACCCTAATCCGTGACGGCATACCAATGCCTATCAGCCTAGATAGCCAGAGCTAACATCATAAAAAATCAAACGAGAAGTCACGATGAATTTAAGCTTAATTAACGACGAATCAACCGAGTTCGCCGATGCCGTAAAACAAAAAATTGTCGAGTTTAACCAAGCCCAATGGCAAGGGCTTAGCCGTAAAAATCTCGGCCTCAAATTACAAGATACCGAAGGTAAACTGTTAGCGGGAATAAGCGGCAAAACCTTCGGCAATTGGTTGTTAATTGAGTATCTGTGGGTCGATGGCACCCTAAGACACCAAAAAATCGGCACGCGCTTGCTATTAGAAGCAGAAAGCCAAGCAAAAGCGCGCGGCTGCCAATTTGCCCTGCTCGATACCTTAGATTTTCAAGCTAAGCCCTTCTATGAGCGCCACGGCTATCGCGTACAATGGATACAACAAGCCTACCCAGAAACCGGCAGTAAATTCTTTATGGTAAAAGTGTTGTGATGTTTGAGGTTGGCGATTTTAACCTTACATCTGCTTAAACTGACTCTTTAGAAAACAAAAACGCCATTGGCAATAACCAATGGCGTTCGATAAATCGGTATAACAGGGTAAATACCTTCACTTAAAGCAACGCGTTATTCTGCCCATTTACCCATAGTACATCTGTCATTACTGCCAAAGTCTCGCACTGTGGCGACATTTTCATAGCCCAGTTCGATAAGCTTAGCTCTGAGTCTTACCGCCTGTTCAAAACCATGTTCGAGAAGGATATAGCCGTTAGGCTTTAAGTAATCTCGAGCAGTGTTGGCAATATAGTAAAGATCGGCAAAGCCTTCCTCGGCGGCGGTTAACGCGCTTTGGGGCTCGAAACGCACATCACCTTGGTGCAAATGTTCGTCTGCTTCATCAATATAAGGTGGGTTTGAGACGATTAAGTCAAAGTCACGCGACTTTACCGCGCTAAACCAATCGCTTTGAAGAATGTCGACCTGCGGCAGCTTTAAATTCTCACGGTTCGCGATAGCCAAAGCCACGGCATCATCGACTTTATCGACCGCGGTGATTTGCCATGACTCACGCTCAGACGCTAACGCCAACGCAATAGCCCCAGTGCCAGTACCTAAGTCGAGCACTTTGGCATAGGTTGAAAGCGGCAGGTTCAAAGCGGTTTCGACCAGAATTTCCGTGTCAGGACGCGGGATCAAAGTCGTGTCGTTAACGATAAAAGGCAGCGACCAAAATTCACGCTCACCAACAATATGTGCCACAGGCACGCCCTTTTGACGTTTCTGTACCATTTGCTGGAAGCGTTTCCACTGTTCAACCGTCAAGGATTTTTCAGGCCAAGTGTATAAATAGCTGCGACTTTTATTGAGGCAATATAACAACAAAACCTCTGCATCCAGATGAGCGGATTCAGAGGTTGATGCTAACTGCACATAAGCCCATTGCAGAGCTTCGGCTATGCTAGATTGATCTGACAAAACTACCCCTGCTCGTCAGCCAGTGCGGCTAACTGATCGGCTTGATGCTCTTGCATCAGAGGCAATAAAATAGCATCGAGATCGCCTTCCATCACTTCGTTCAAGCGATATAAGGTCAAGTTGATGCGGTGTTCGCTCACGCGGCCTTGCGGGAAGTTGTAAGTACGTACACGTTCGGAGCGATCGCCACTGGCAACCAGACTACGACGGGTCGTTTCTTCGGCGCTACGGCGTTTTTCGTCTTCAAGAGCTTGTATACGTGCGGCCAGTACACTCATGGCTTGGGCACGGTTCTTATGTTGCGAGCGTTGATCTTGGCATTCCACCACGATCCCCGTTGGAATGTGGGTAATACGAATGGCAGAATCGGTTTTGTTAACGTGCTGACCACCCGCGCCCGATGAACGGAAAGTATCTACTTTCAGATCGGCTGGGTTAATTGAAATCGCTTCTGCTTCAGGCACTTCATGTAATACAACCACAGTAACCGCTGAAGTATGCACACGGCCTTGAGATTCGGTTTCTGGCACACGTTGTACGCGGTGACCGCCAGACTCAAACTTAAGTTTGCCGTATACGCCGTCGCCACTCACCTTCATGATAACTTCTTTGAAGCCACCATGTTCGCCTTCGTTACAGCTCATGATTTCGATCTGCCAGCGATTTGCTTCGGCATAACGGCTGTACATGCGGAATAAGTCACCGGCAAAAATCGCCGCTTCATCACCGCCTGCACCTGCACGGATCTCAACGAAGGCGTTTTTATCGTCGTCAGGATCTTTTGGCAATAATAGAATTTGCAGTTCATCTTCAAGATGCTCGAGCTTAGCCTTAGCGGCTTTCATCTCTTCCTGCGCCATTTCGCGCATTTCAGCATCGTCTTCTTCCAGCATTTCTTTGGCAGAATCGAGATCGACCTGCGCTTGCTGATAGGCTTTAAAGCCAGCAACAACGTCTTCTAACTGGGCATATTCTTTCGATAACGCGCGAAACCTGTCTTGATCCGAAATGACGCTAGCATCACCCAGCAAAGCCATGACTTCTTCATTGCGCTCGAGCAAGCCTTCCAGCTTGCGGATAACGGATTCCTTCATTTAACTCGCTAACCTTAGTTTTTATCTAATCCAAGCGCTGATCTTAACTGACCGAGAGTATTCAAATCGCCCTGACGACTCGCTGCCGTGAGGGCCTGTGTCGGTGCGTGGATAAGTTTATTGGTCAGGCGATTGGCTAGTTCAATCAATACCTGCTCAGTGTCTGAGCCCTGGGCTAATTTATTCAGGGCGCGTTCCACTAACTCATCTTTTACCGCCATGCTCTGGCTGCGATACTCGCGAATACTGTCGACCGACTCTAAAGAACGGATCCAATCCATAAATAAGAAAGATTGTTCTTCAGTAATTACTTCAGCTTGCTCGGCGGCTTCTTTTCGAGAAGCCATATTCTGTTCAATAATGCTATGCAGGTCGTCCACTGTATACAGAAACGCGTCATCCAAATCGGCGACTTCCGGCTCAATATCCCGGGGAACTGCTATATCAACCAATAACATAGGTTGATGGCGACGCTGCTTTAGCGCTTTTTCGACCATGCCTTTACCTAAGATAGGCAGAGGGCTGGCGGTAGAGGATATCACGATATCGGCTTTTGGGAGATAATCTGGTATCTGTGCCAGTGTAATAGCTGTTGCACCAAACTCCTCGCACATGCCTTGAGCACGTTCTAACGTCCGGTTTGCCACCACCATTGAAGCCACGCCGTTGTCTTTAAGATGCTTCGCAACCAGCTCTATGGTTTCACCCGCGCCAATCAATAGCACTTTTGTGGTCGATATGGATGAGAAAATATGTTTCGCCATGCTAACCGCGGCAAATGCCACTGACACTGCGGCGGCGCCGATTTCAGTATCGGTACGGACTTTCTTAGCGACCGAAAAGGTATTTTGAAAGAGTCTATCTATGGTTAAGGCAACCGTACCAGCCTCTTTGGCCTTAACGAATGCTTGTTTTACTTGGCCGAGAATTTGCGGCTCACCCAAGATCAACGAATCGAGCCCAGAGGCCACACGCATCAAATGCCTGACGGCATCCTGACCGTGATAATTATAGAGACAAGGCGCGACGTCCTTATGATCAAGGCCGTGATATTCTTCAAGCCACGCAATAATGTCGGCCTCATCGCCGTTGTTGCAATACAACTCAGTGCGATTACAGGTCGAGACAATAACGGCTTCACCCGAGCGTGTACGACTGGCCAGACTCTTCATAGCGTCATGAATTTTGTCCGGAGAGAAGGCAACTTTCTCGCGCAGGTCTACCGTGGCTGTTTTATGGTTAATACCGATTGCTACAAGGCTCATCTGACTCTTTCTAGATTCTTGGCGACTCTCTTAATAAGGGCATTCTACTGAATCGGCCCAACTAAAAACAGAATACGCTTAACAAAACCGAATAAAGGTCTAACTTCTTACCTAAATTTTCTATCAATGATAGGTAAGGCAGGATTTGCCCCGAAGGAACAAATCTAAGTGACCGCCGATGGAAATTTTACGTTTGGCATTGGTATTCTTTCCAAGCCCTCGTATCATAAGGACTTTGGTATATCAGTCATAGATGAATAATTTGAAGCGCCTCACAAAAACCATTTTCTCTTGTTTTACCTTAAGCGCCCTACTCTTGCTGGCGGGGTGTGAAACCTTGCCGCCAATGACTGACCTAAGCCCAATCACAGTCACGGATGCGCGCCAAGCAACCGCTTGGGAATTACAGGGTAAACTGGCGATAAAAACTCCTGACGATAAGCTCAGCGCTAATATCTACTGGCGCCACAGTGAAGATCGCGACGAACTGACACTCACCACTATGCTAGGTACGACTGTGTTGACGCTTAACTCAACCCCGAACTCGGCCCATTTGCATATCGATGGCAAAGACTTTCGCGACGATAATGCCCAACGTTTACTCGAGCGTGTCAGCGGTTGGTCCATCCCCTTGGCCGATTTACCTTTGTGGATCACTGGCCAAGTTGGCCCCAATGATCAGGTCATCGTACGCGATAGCCAAGGCAAACCTAAACAGCTAACCAATACTCAAACCCCGCCACCTTGGCAGGTCGCATTTTTAAGTTGGCAATCCCAGAGCGGCGCCAGTGTGCCCCATCAATTAAAGCTTGAACGTGGTGATTTACAACTCAAACTACAACTGAATCAATGGCAAGCTCTTGGCAAGCCCGCGATCTTAGTCGGAGAACAACCTTAACATGCCCGCTGCAATTTCCCGCAATTGGCCTGCGCCAGCCAAGCTCAACTTGTTTTTACACATTAATGGCCGCCGCGCCGACGGTTACCACGAACTGCAAACCTTGTTTCAGTTTATCGATTGCTGCGACATGCTCGATTTTAAGGTCACTGAAACCCCTGAACTGATTTTGCACTCCAATATGTCGGGCGTTGTCGCTGACAGCGATAACTTAATTCTGCGAGCCGCAAAATCATTACAGCAAACCACGGGCTTTAACGGTGGCGCTGAGATCTGGCTGGATAAACGTCTGCCCATGGGCGGCGGTTTAGGCGGCGGCTCGTCCGATGCAGCGACCACATTAGTGGCATTGAACAAGTTATGGCATACCCAATTATCGACCGAAGAATTGGCTAAAATCGGCCTTAAATTGGGTGCCGATATTCCTGTTTTTATTCATGGTTTCGCCGCTTTTGCCGAAGGTGTGGGGGAACGCTTACAAGCAGTAAATCCGAGTGAGCCTTGGTACTTAGTCATAGCCCCCGATGCCCATGTTTCCACCGCCGACGTATTCCAAGATCCACTTTTACCGCGTGATACCCCGAAACTAGCCATAGATACCTTAATGAACCAACCTTGGGCAAATGATTGTCAAAAACTAGTCGTTTCTAAATACCCTCAAGTTGCCAAGGCATTAGGCTGGCTGCTAGAATATGCGCCGTCGAGAATGACAGGAACAGGCGCATGCGTGTTCGGGAAATTCACACAACAGCAACAAGCTCTCGCAGCCTTGGCGAAATTACCGTCTGAAATGCAAGGATTTGTTGCACAAGGGATGAATCTTTCGCCGCTCATCACGCGACTCAGTCACCCTTAAACTACTTTCTTCTAGAGTAACCACTTAACGATAACGCCTCGGGTTCCTCCCGTCCCTATATCGTCGTTACTCTAGCCACTAAAATATAAAGCAAACGCCTGAGGTTCATACAGTGCCCGACATCAAGCTCTTTGCTGGGAACGCCACCCCCAGTCTCGCTAAAAAGATAGCCGATCGTCTATTTTGCAAACTCGGAGACGCAGTGGTTGGTCGTTTCAGCGATGGTGAAATCAGTGTCCAAATTAACGAAAATGTACGTGGTGCCGATGTGTTCATCATCCAATCCACTTGCGCGCCGACAAACGACAACCTGATGGAACTCATCGTGATGGTTGACGCGCTGCGCCGTGCATCTGCTGGCCGTATCACAGCCGTTATTCCTTACTTTGGTTATGCTCGTCAAGACCGTCGCGTTCGTAGCGCCCGTGTACCTATTACTGCAAAAGTCGTTGCCGATTTCCTGTCTAGCGTGGGTGTTGACCGCGTTCTGACCTGTGACCTGCACGCTGAGCAAATCCAAGGTTTCTTCGACGTTCCCGTTGATAACGTATTCGGTAGCCCAGTGCTGCTAGAAGATATGTTAGCGAAGAACTTAGATAATCCAGTCGTTGTTTCTCCAGACATCGGTGGTGTTGTTCGCGCTCGCGCAGTAGCAAAACTGTTGGATGATTCTGATTTAGCGATCATTGATAAACGTCGCCCACAAGCAAACGTTGCTCAAGTTATGCACATCATTGGTGATGTTCAAGGTCGTGACTGCATTATCGTTGACGATATGATCGACACAGGCGGCACTCTGTGTAAAGCGGCTGAAGCCTTAAAAGAACATGGTGCAAACCGCGTATTTGCTTACGCAACTCACCCAGTGTTCTCTGGCAAAGCGGCTGAAAATATCGCTAACTCAGTGATTGATGAAGTTATTGTGACTGACACTGTTCCTTTAAGCCCAGAAATGTTAAAAGTGGCTAAAGTGACTCAGTTAACTATGTCTGCGGTACTGGCTGAGGCAATTCGTCGCGTAAGCAACGAAGAGTCTATTTCTGCCATGTTCCGTCACTAATAGTTACGTCGCTAATAGTTCAGTCACTAACAGTTCCGTTACTGAACGTTCTGACTAATCTGAGTGGTTCCGATGCACAGTGTGCTGTTTTAACGAATCACTAAGCTTGCAGAGCTAATCACTCAGACATAAAAACGCACTCCTCGGAGTGCGTTTTTGTTAGTGTATTTTCTAAGCTAGCTTCTGCTCATTAGATTAGAGTTGGCTTTTAAATATTAGATTTTAAAATTACTGACCGCACGGAATAAGAATTCAGCCTGCGCTTTCAGCTCATCCGATGCCGACGCATTGGCATCTGCCGCATGGGAGGATTCTTCGGCGATATCGCGGATCACCACCACGTTCTTGTTCACTTCGGCCGCCACCATGCTTTGCTCTTCAATCGCCGCGGCAATTTGAGTACTCATGTCCATGATGTTACGCACATCGGTATTAATAAGCTTGAGTAACGCACCAGCACTAGCAGCCTGCTCCGCACTCTCAACGCCTTGTTTTTGACTCGATTCCATCAATTGCACAATCGAGCGAGTACGCGTCTGTAAGGTCTGAATAATGTTCGCAATCTCTTGGGTTGACGATTGAGTCCGCATCGCTAAGTTACGCACCTCATCGGCAACCACGGCAAAACCACGGCCCTGCTCACCCGCACGCGCCGCTTCAATCGCCGCATTCAAGGCCAAGAGGTTGGTCTGCTCGGCAATACCGCGGATCACATCTAACACGCTACCGATTGTCTCGCTGTCACGTTCCAGCTCATTAACGACCGCTGCCGAGCTATTGAGCTGCTCAGCAAGTGACTGGATTTTATGAATCGTTTGCTCAACTTCTAATTGGCCACTTTGCGCATTATCGTGGGTCTGACCCGCTTTTGATGCCGCTAACTCAGTTGTTTTAGCAATTTCGTCAATGGTTGCGCCCATTTCAGTGATCGCCGTTGCAACCATGTCAGTCTCATTGAGCTGTTGACCTACGCCTTCAGAGGCAAGCATGGCATTTTCGGATACGCGCTTACAGGAGGTGTTAATTGTCGCGACCGACTCAATCACTTGTTCAATCAGTTGCTGGAAGCTACTCACCATACTATTGAAATGCTGTGCAATTTCGCCAAGTTCATCTTGCGTTGACGCATCGCATCTCAAGGTCAGATCTTTACTTACTTCGATGCGAGCAATGATCTGCGTGATGCGCTCAACTGGAGCGATAATACTGCGGATAATCAGATAGGTGATGAAAGATAGCAGCAACGTGATAAAGATAAACACAGCAATACCTACATTAACGCTGCTGCTCTCAGCATCATCAATCGCCTTAAGCGCTAGGTTATGTAAGTCATTCGCGCTGCTTTCAATTTGTAGGTTGGCCGCAACAAGACGCGCCATAGTGCCATCTTTCTCGGTCAAACCGAGTTGCTGCTCTTTATTGGTTAAGCTTTTAAAATCTTTCTGATACTGAGTAATAAGCTCTGCAATTTTATTTTGAGTATCAGCATCTAAGCTCGAAGAACGCAGCTTGTCATTGAACTTGCCAATATTGGCATCGAAGGTTTCAACATAACTTAGCTCACGGCGCAGCATAAAATCTTTTTCATTACGTCTCAGTTGCAGCATAGCCACTTCGAGTTCGAGCTGATTATATTGCTTAAGCAGCGTTTCAACATTGTGCACCGCCGAACGCAATGTGCCGTACAACCCCGTTTTGGGTGTTAAGCCAATCTCCTGCTGTAGCTGCACCACTTCAGAGAAAGCAACTTGATACTGATTTAAATTACTGTCGAAACTTTCAAGCGATGCCTTGGACACGCCATATTCTTTAAAGACTTTCTCTAACTCGGGGACAATGCCGTCGATTGCCATGTGGCTTTTCTTATGTAGCTCTGCATATTTTAAATCCTTGCGAGCGAAGAAATCCTTTTCGTTTTTACGCAGAATTAAGACGTCACGCTCTAACTCAAGCACACTTTGAGCGGCATGGGAGAGCTCAGACTTAACCGAATTTGAATGGAGTTGTAATCCAAACATGGCAACTAATGCCGAAATAGACACAGCTGCACTGAGTAACAACTTTGAGCGGATAAACATAGAAAGTCCCCGAATAAATAATCTATCTTAAAAAGATAGCTGTAAATTAGGCCTTTAACAGCGCAAGTGTAGCAATACATGAAAAGTTCATATCCAATACCTAAGTAGCTTGTGAATTAAAGCTCACATATCGAAAGCACCTCATTATTTTTAGCTTAGTTCATCAAGATGATGCCGACATATTTTTCAAAGTAATGCGTGTTAATTTTGTTAAATATACCGTCTCAACGCCGATATAAACATCACCATACCAATTGGTATAAAATGAATAACTTCATTAGCTTAACTATATATTTTCGGGCGGATTCTACTACAGATTACAAAAATGTTACGCTGGATAATGAATCTTAATAAAATATATTTTTTACAGTTCCAAACCTTTTGCAGCATTCAGAGCGTCAAAACTACAACACTTAATAATTATGGCAGGGAATGACAGTGACGGCAGGGATACTCCCACTCAATAGCGCAATGTCTGACTTTGAACTGGTTACCTTAGCCAGCCAAGGCAACAGAGCCGCCTTTAAACTGCTGTATCAGAGCCATCACCAACGTATTTATGCCTTATCACTGCGCCTTTGTGGTCATAAAACTATGGCGGAAGACATTACCCAAGAGTGTTTTATTTTAGTGTGGCAGAAGTTGCCACAATTTCGAGGTGAGAGTCAGTTTTCGACTTGGTTACACAGCATTTGTGTCAATCAAGCCTTGAGCAGTATTCGTAAACAACAATCATTTTGGGCACGATTTATCCCACTGGAAAATGAGACTGAACCTATGAGTTCAGATGAAAGTTATAGCGGATTAGATAAGTTGATTTTCAAACTGCCGCAGCGGGCTCGCATAGTGTTCGTACTCTGCGCCATCGAAGGTTATCAACACGATGAAATCGCTGACTTACTTGGCATTGCGGTCGGCACTAGCAAGACCCAATACCATAGAGCTAAGCAACTACTACAGGAGATGCTGTAATGACGTTAACGCCGCTTTCCCGTGAACAACAGCTTGAGCGACTGATCAATAGCGCTCCCAACGCAATGCCACCCACCCATGATCTGTGGCAAGGCATTGAAAAGCGCATGGACAAACCGCTGGTGTCCCAAACACGCCAATCCCAGAACGGCCGACAGTGGGCGATAGCTGCCTCCTTTATCATGCTAGTGGCATTGGGATATAGCCAATTGCCTTATTTCAATCAATTAACCACACAGCAGACAGAGCTTGCCCAAAACTCAGCCATGCCAGAGCAACAAGGGGATGCGGCCTTACAGTTACTGTTAACCCAAATCGCGGCATCGCACCAAGCGCAAGTGGATAACCTAGAGCAGACAACGAATGCGCTAGCTTGGCAGACCAGCAGTTTCAGCGCGCCCGTTGAGCAAGGTTTGGCGGAACTAAGACGCGCGGCAACCCAAATTTACCAAGCTTTACAAGCAAATCCAACCGATAAACAACTTTGGCAACTCTGGCTTTGGGTGCAGCAACGTGAGCTCGACCTATTGCAACAGGGCCAAAAACTACCCATTAGAAACTCGACACAAGGAAACACCCTATGAGTAACCTCAATCTCACTCAAGCCAGTCTATTGGTTTCGACACTCTATTTAGGTTTGATGGGCAATGTGTTCGCAGCGCAAAGTGTTGATAAACAGCTTAATATTAGTAGCGACACCCAACTGCAGATCAAAGTACAGCGCGGCGATGTGACGATTCAAACCTGGGATAAGAGTGAAGTCAGCGTCACAGGTACACTCGATGAATTGAGCGAAGGCTTTGTGTTCGAGCAACAGGGAAACAGCCTCAATATCGAAGACAAAATGCCCCGCCACTACAATGGCAGTAATGACAAAGGCTCGCAGCTCACCATTAAAGTGCCAAAGACAGTAAAACTCAGTGCGGATACTATTTCAGCGAATCTGCAAGTCGCAGAAGCCCAAGGTGAACTCGATTTGAATACCGTCAGTGGCGATATCAAAGCTAACAACCTTAGTGGTAAACCTGAGTTGCACACAGTCTCAGGCGACATCATCACTCAAGCACTCGATGGTAAAGTGAAATTAGAGACAATATCAGGAACGATTCAAGACACTGACAGTAAAGGGGAAATGAACTATCGCCTCGTAAGTGGTGACTTAAAAAGTCAAACTCAGGCCGAAAAAGTGACGGTTGAACAAGTTTCTGGCGAAGTGAATGCTAACTTTAGCCTCGCTAAGGAAATCGTACTCAGAACCGTCAGCGGTGACTCAAAAGTGTCACTGGCGAAAAACTTCAACAGAGCCAATTTAGAAAGTGTGAGTGGCGATATCATAGTGACTTTTGCCGATATGCCGGATGCCAGCTTTGACTTAGACGGCGGACCAGGTGGCAAGATCAAAAATACCTTAACCCAAGATGAACCTAAAAAGCAGAAATACGTGCCACGCGCCGAGCTGTCATTCCAAACCGGTTCGGGAGCTGCCAGTGTAAAAATGAACACTATCAGCGGTGATTTGGTTTTAAAGAAACAGTAATTACTTAGGTTTTATCGCGCCAATAAAAATGCCGCCACGAGTCAAACTCGGGCGGCATTTCTGTAGATTCCTTGAGTTATACGGATGCTATTTCTTCGGCGGTCAAATAACGCCATTCACCCAGTGCTAAGGCGGGATCTAATTCAATTTGGCCCACACTTTCACGGTGTAACTCTTGCACGTGGTTGCCCACCGCGGCGAACATACGTTTCACTTGATGGTACTTACCTTCAGTGATGGTGAGTCGCACTAATTGCGGCTCAATAATCTCCAGCAATGCAGGCTTAGTTAAGCCATCTTCACCGCGTAATTCAACGCCAGCGGCAAATATTGCAATCAAGCCGGCATCCACAGGATCGGCGAGTTGCACTAAATAGCGTTTACCGCATTCTTTCTTCGGTGAAGTGATTTTATGCGACCACTGGCCGTCGGAAGTGACCAGCACTAGCCCTGTGGTATCAGCATCTAAACGACCAGCAATGTGCAAGGTTTCAGGCTTGGGCACATCCACTAAGCTCAATACCGATGGATAGGTTTCATCAATCGTTGAACAAATCGTATCGACTGGTTTGTTGAGCATTAAATAACGTACGCCCACTAAGGCAATAGGCTCGCCCTCGAGACAAACACGCATACCTTCAGTCACTTTAAAGCCCGAGTCTTTGACGACTATGCCATCGCAAGTGATGTCACCGCGATGCAGGGCTTTTTTCGCTAATGAGCGAGTCAGTGGGGTACTCTCACAGATAAATTTGTCTAAACGCACGTTAATACTCAACTTCAATAAAGAAAACTGCCATATTATGAGGCCGACCACTTCAAAGGGCAAAGAATTGCTGCTCAGCAAGCGATGTGTTTCTATTTAGCCCTTACGCATTTACGACAGTCACCCTAGGGAAAGATGACATGACTGAATTCCAAAAGATGATCGCTGGCCAAGAATATGATTGCCTTGCCAGCGAACTATTAAGTTTACGAGCTCAACAGCAACGGCTGAATCGACAATTAAATCAAATAATTGACCAAGATACCCCAGAGTACAGCCAACTCTGTCAGCAGCTCATTCCCCATAAATCACCAGCCGCAACGATATCCACGCCGATTTTTATCAGTTATGGCGCCAACCTATCCCTTGCCGACAAAGTGTTTATCAATGTGAATGTCACCTTGCAGGATAATGCGCCTATTTCTATTGGCGAGCAGACTATGGTCGGCCCCAATGCACAATTTTATACCTCGAGTCACCCACTAGATGCCGAGCTGCGTTGCTCAGGTTTAGAAACAGCGAAAGCAATTAGGGTCGGTAAACGGGTATGGATTGGTGGCGGCGCTATCATAATGCCAGGCGTCACTATTGGTGATGACGCCATCATAGGCGCAGGTGCTGTAGTCACAAAAAATGTGGCCGCCAAAACCGTGGTCGCTGGTAACCCCGCGAAGCCGATCAGGCAGCTAATTTGATCGCGTGTAAAAAAGAGAAAGCTAAGTGCTCGCTTACCTCAAAAGGCTTGCATACGGTAACTTTGCCGCTAATGAGCTTAAGACTGTAATTGGTAACCTTTAGTTACATATGACTCAAGATAAATCCGCGATAAAAACTGTAATGACCTTGTTTAGATTCCTAGTAAGGCATTAACATAGTTCATTGCGCCTGAAGCAATCCCATTTTGCAAAAAATAACAGCCCCAATAATGGGCACAATAATAAACTCGAAGGAAACGACATGAGAAAAGTACTCATTGGGGGACTGTGTGCCTCACTTATCGCAGGCCTGACTGCCTGTAATGACAAGCCAGCCGACGTTAAAACACCTGAAACCGCTAAAACAGCCACCGCAGTTATTGTGACTCAGGTACTGGGCTCTGGTATTGAATTCGCTAATTTTGATAAAGCGGTTCGCCCACAGGACGATTTCTACAAATATGTTAACGGCACGTGGCTGAAAAACACTGAGATCCCAGCCGATCGTACTAGCATTGGCGCTTTCTACGATTTACGTGAAAAGTCACGTGACGATGTAAAAGCTATTATCGAAGAAGTGGCAGCAACGCCAAATCTCGCCGTTGGCACAGACGAGCAAAAAGTGGCCGATTTATATCGCTCATTTATGGATACTGACACACTCAACAAACTGGGCGTGACACCAATCCAAGGTGAGTTCGATGCCATTAACGCCTTAAAAGATAAGAATGAATTAGTGAAGTACTTCGCCCACAGCCAAATCACTGGTGCGGGTACGCCTATGGCATTTTATATCGATATCGATGCGAAAAACTCTAGCCGTTACGCGACTCATCTCTATCAATATGGCCTAAGCCTGCCAGAAAAAGACTACTACTTTAACGAGTCAGAACGCTTCGTTAATATCCGTAAGGCTTACCTAGCCCACATAGAAAAGATGTTTACTCTTGCGGGTCTTGCTAATCCTAAAGCCAGCGCTGAGTCTATTCTTGCCCTAGAAACGGCCATTGCCTCTAAGCATTGGGATGTGGTTGAAAACCGCGATAGCACGAAAACTTACAATCTATATCAAGTGAAAGATCTGCCAACACTGGCACCGGATATCGATTGGACTGTCTACTTAACGGCGCTTGGCGCGGACAAGCAAACCGACATCATTATTAACCAGCCTAGCTATATCCAAGGTCTGAACGAGGTTTTAAAAACGACCGATTTAGCCACTTGGAAAACCTACATGCAATGGCAAGTACTGACGCATGCGGCGAACTATTTGAGTGAAGCGCTGGACAACGAAAACTTCGATTTCTTCTCTAAAACCTTAAACGGTCAAGAAGAGCAAGAACCGCGTTGGAAGCGTGGCGTAGCCTCTGTTAACGGCATGCTGGGTGAAGTTGTCGGCAAAGTGTACGTTAAACGTCACTTCACGCCTGAAGCCAAAGACCGTATGCAGGCACTGGTGGAAAATCTTCGGGGCGCTTACGGCGACAGCATCAAAGATTTAACCTGGATGAGCGACAGCACTAAAGTGGCTGCGGCGGATAAGTTAGCAAAATTCAACCCGAAAATCGGCTACCCGAACAAGTGGGAAGATTACAGCAAGCTGAGCATTAAAGCTGACGACTTAATCGGTAACGCTATTCGTGCCAGCGAAGTTGAACATGCTAAGTCATTAGCCAAACTGGGCGCGCCAATCGACAAAGACGAATGGCACATGACCCCACAAACGGTTAACGCTTACTACAACCCAACCATGAACGAAATCGTCTTCCCTGCGGCAATTCTGCAACCGCCATTCTTCAATTTGGCGGCTGATGATGCAGTCAACTACGGTGGTATTGGTGCCGTTATCGGTCACGAAATGGGCCATGGTTTCGACGATCAAGGTGCTAAGTTCGATGGCGAAGGCAACATGCGTGACTGGTGGACTGAGCAAGACTTGAAAGAGTTCTCTGCCCGCGGCCAAGCGCTGATTGCACAATACGACGGTTACTTTGTGTTTGACGATTTGCACGTCAACGGTGGTTTAACGCTAGGTGAGAACATTGGTGACTTATCAGGTGTGACTATCGCATACCGCGCCTATAAGAAATCACTCAATGGTCAAGAAGCGCCGGTCATCGATGGCTTAACGGGCGATCAACGTTTCTTCATCGGTTTCACTCAAATTTGGCGCGCGAAAGCCAAAGAAGAAGCGATGCGTAACCGCGTTGCGACCGATCCACACTCACCTGCGGAATTCCGCGCTCTGGGTGCCCTATCTAACATGCCTGAGTTCTACACCACATATGATGTGAAACCCGGTGATGCTATGTATATCGCACCAGAAAAACGCGTAAAAATTTGGTAAGCCAGATTTAAATCGCCGCTCGGCTGCATAAGCTGAGCAACAACAATGGCGCTCACTGTCACAGGTGGCGCCATTTTTTTTGGCTAAACTCCTCAATCCTGAGTGATGAATGTGAACCCATGCGCAAGATGAACAAGTCTTAATGATTGATTCAGCTTTAATTAAGCAAAAGAAGCCTATGGTGGATGGGTGACCTGTACAACTCACCCATAAGGAAGTAGGCCGCATGACTAAGTTATTTCGTACCTTTTTTATTTTTCTACTCTTATTATCGAGCCGCGCTGGTGTAGCAAATTCTCTCGACGTCAGTGACACAAAAACAGAACGTGGTAATTACAGTGCAAGACAGGCACAAAGCCACGATCTACAAGGTCTATACGCACTCAGCAGTCAGACCTTTGATGCGCCTCGTCAAACCTCGAATGACTTATCCGTTCTCCATCACCAAGCCTATGATGCTCAGGCTGAGCTGGCTCAGTTGCTTACCCGAATTGCCCATCATTCACAGACGCAAGTGATTATTCCTCCGGTGAAGAGTTATCAAAGAGCTGCAGATAAAGTGGCGACAAAATTTAACGGTGACGCCAGCCAAATTACCGACCTGGCAAGGGCAAGTATCGTGACCGACAGCATTCAAGATCTGATGCAGGCTTACCAAGCCTTGAACGAACAGACCCAAGTGGTGAAACAGAAAAACCGCTTTGCTGAGCCCAAAGCATCTGGCTATCGCGATCTCAACTTGCTGGTACGTTTACCCCAATCGGGCATGATTGCCGAGGTGCAATTACACTTGCAGGATATCGCCGATATTAAAAACGGCCCAGAGCACAAGGTATATGAAAAAGTGCAGACGATTGAAGCCAATGCCCGTAAACAGCAAAGGTTACTCAGTGAGTTTGAACTCGCACAGATTGCCAAATTACGCCAAGAATCACACAAGCTGTACCACAAAGCATGGCTTAACTATAAAAGGGTCGATGAAGCCAGTTTATTAAGAGTCTCAGTCGCTTAACCCACAACCACTTCCACTGTTGCGCTGGTATCCTGCAAAGGTGCCAGCGCTTTATTAATATTTTACAGCGCCTGAAAAACCATATTAAAAATAAGCTGAAAAAAGCACTCTCTCGCATCGAACGTCTTTTTAAGTATATAATCCCGCGCCATAGCCCTATCAGCAGGAAACGCCATGCACGACATCATTGAGCAACTCCAAGAACGCAGCGAAACTGTTCCTGTACCACTCGAATTACCCACATTTGAGCAGCTCGTCGAAGTCGAAGAGCAAATCCTGATTTCATTGCCGCGGGAGCTAAAAGAATACCTGCTGTATGCCAGTGATGTGATTTACGGCACGATAGAGCCAGTAACTGCATCGGATCCCTACTCACACACCTATCTGCCTGAAGTCACTTGTTATGCTTGGTCTATCGGCATGCCAAGGGACATGATTGCCATTTGTCAGCAGGGCGATGCCTTTTACTGTATCGACCAAGATGGCCAAGTGCATTTCTGGAAAAACGGCGGCTTTACCGATATCTATTGGGAGTCGTTCTGGGAATGGGTTGAAGAAATCTGGCTAAAGATTAAATACTAATTTTACTTTCACTGCATTGAGAACACGATTATGTCTAAAAACATTGGCTTGAATGCCATCGAAATGAGCTACTTACGCCAATCATTGAGCTTAAGTGCGGCTCAAGTTGGCACGCTAACTAACCATAGCGAAGCCGATGTATTAGCCTGGGAAAGTGGCGAACAAGCGGCACCTGAGCTGGCGCAAAAGAAACTGCTCGATATTGATGACATCATTGAGATGCAAGTACTTAACACCTGCGATGGCATTGAAGAATTATTTAAAAAAGAACCTAAGCGTCATTTAGCTTTCGTGGTGTACCCCACTCAAGCCACTTACACTCAATACAACCCCGAATTTTTAAGTTCATTGCCTTTTACTGAGCTGTACAACACGGCAGCTTGGCGCATCAAGAAAGAGTGCAAACTGGTCCTAGAAGTCGACGTCAGCTTAGTCGCACTGGACGTGGAAGCCTATAAAGCCTTCCGTGAACCGACCAAAATGAGCGAAAGCCGTGAAAGCCGTGCTAAATGGGCCGCGACTCAGCTATAAGCGTGTAAATCCAGAAGCTTAGTACTCGCATTAACAGCAAGGGCAGATATCACTATCTGCCCTTTTTATATTCTCATAATGATTTTCAGATAATGGTGGGAATGCACCTGAATCATTAAAGGCTAAAATAATCAGTGATTTAACCAGATTAGCCTTTCGCAGCCACCACAGCATCCATCTTCAGCAAAGCCGATTGACGCGACGGCAGCGCAGACAACCTATCGCGATAAGCGGCGAGTTTAGGTGGAATGGCTTGTTCGAACAATGTGCCCCACATTAAGGTATGGGCCAGTAAAATATCCGCCACCGAAACGTCATCACCGAGCAAAAAATCACTTTCAGGCAACATGGCTTCGGCCAATGCAGCCGCCTTATCAAACTCCCATACCGCACAAGGCATGATCTGCGGATGACGCTGCTCCTCAGGTAAAGCAAACTTATGCTTACCCAAAGTCCAAAGCGGCTGCTCAAGCTCAGTAATGATGAAGCTCACCCATTGATGGTGCAAACCCGATGCGTTACTCCCTGCGGGTGGCAACAACTTACCCTCGCCATACTTTTCTGCTAGATAAAGGCAAATCGCCGCTGATTCAGATAACACTAACTCATCATCAGTTAGCACAGGCACTTTACCGCAGGGGTTTATCGCTAAAAATGCCGCGCTGCGATGCGCCCCCTTAGTCATATCCACAAAGGAAAAATCCCAATCAACGCCCAACTCTTCCAACACCCAAGCAACTCGTAATGCGCGGCTGCGCGGTGTGCCATATAAAGTGATCATTGCAACGTCCTTTTAGTCCGGTTAATTCGTGTCCTAACGAAGATACACTGAGTTTGCGTTAGTGCAAATCTGCCCATAAAAAACGGCGCTTAATGCGCCGTTTCGATTTCACTACACTTTGATATAAAGTACTTAGCTATAAAGCACGTAGGCTTAATATTAGAAGTTCATAGTGAGTTTAGTGTAGATGTAGCGACCCATAGGGTTATGTACTGAAATAACATAGCCGTAAAGGTCGGTATCACCGTCACCGATCGCAAATGGTGGCTCTTCGTCAAATACGTTGTTTACACCCAATGTCAGTTTGAACATTTCATTGAAGCGATAAGTACCTGACATGTCGACTAAGATTTGAGCATCAACCATACGAGACTTGTTGCTTTCGAAGTCGAGGACGCCATCAAAATTGATATCTGGTGTATCTTCAAACTCGCCGATATAACTCAGATTAATGTTGGCGGCAAAGTTATCCATAGTCCAGTTAGTAGTAAGTAACCAGCGATGTTGAGGGAACTTGTACTCACCGGTGTAATCTAGGCCATCTTTTTCGAAACTATGTAAATAACTGTACTCAAGTCCAAATTTCAGATCACCATAGCTATCCAACTCAACGCCATAATGACTCGAAACATCCATCCCTTGCACATCTTGTGAGCTTAGGTTGATAAAGCTTGAATGGATGATACTGATTGGACCTAAAGTCTGACCCACCTGTGGAGCTAAACGCTCACATACAGTGCTGTTTTGATCATTACAATTTGCGGTATAGATATCGCCTAACGGCTGTTTATCGATTTTGTTATCTTGTGTAATGCTATAGATATCAAAACCAACATCGAATTTCTGGCTTGGCGCCCAAATCATACCGACGTTCCAAGTTTCGGATTCCTCAGCATCCAGCTCCGAGTTGCCTTCAAATTCAGTGTTGTAATCTAAAGCTTCACAATCAACACTATCAGCAGCGCAGCGGTAAGTATCAATGAAGAAACTACTTTCACGCGATGGACCAAGACCTATTTGTGCTAAAGAAGGTGCACGGAAACCCGTAGACCAAGAAGCACGCGCCGTTATCTCGTCAGTCACTCCCCATTGGAAGGCAACTTTAGGGTTAGTCGTTGAACCAAAATCACTATAGTGATCATAACGACCAGCAAGTTGTAGCTCGAAGTTATCCGTTACCGGAATAGATAATTCAACATAAGCTGCATATTGCTCACGTGATGCCGCCGCAGAGACTGCTTCAGTACCAAAAATCAATCCACGTTGGAACTGTTCATCGGGCACATCGCTGACATCTTCTTCACGATATTCAGCTCCAGCCGCCATCATGATATCGCGATCAGCAAGGGTGAATGCCTGACCTGAGATATTCGCGGCATAGGCGGTCATTGTGGACAAACCTTGGCGCACTAAACTAGTGGTAATGTCATCAATGACATCTTGGGAGTTCATGGTGCCACCGAAAGGATTATAGCGACCCGCATCGATTTCACGTTGTAAATAATCGGTTCTGACCCAACCTTGGCTGCGATCCCCCGTTTGAGTGGACTCACTGCGACCTTTTTGCACCGAAGCTTCCCAGTCCCAATCTTTAACTACGCCACGCAAACCTGCGACTAAACGAAGAGTATCAGACTCGATATCCCAACGACGCGCACCCGCATCAACGGTGCGGAAGCGACCAATTTCAATATCTTTCCCCCAAGGGTTATTTGGGTGAGTTCCTGGTACGGTTAAGCCTGCATCCTCATCAAGAGGTGTTGGTGCACCGCCCGCTTCCGACGTGTTGTGCTGGGCAGCTAATTCAAGGAAAGCAGTTAAATCATCATTGAAATGATATTCGAATTGCCCAATAGCTCCCACTCGTTCTGCAGAAGGAATAACAAGGTTATATGGCCCATAATCAAATACACAGCTGCCGCTTGGCGTCGCCCGATCAGGTGGACAGGCTGGATCTATGGTTTTCACCCCATCAACATAAAAATAACCAGGAAAACCACGGGAAGAACGGAAATCCTCACCGCCATAAGGAGTCTGATCTGCACTGCCGAAACGGCCTAAATCAGTCGCAGCTAAGGTACCATTTTTAAAATAATCGAGAATAACGGAGGCACTGCCCTTATCAGACTTCATCCCCCAAACCATGTTCGCAGTGGTTTCATCGTAACCCGTACCTGAAGCATCACCGTAGCCGAGATTGACTTCAATACCCTCAATGTCTTTCTTCAGGATAATGTTGACCACACCGGCAATCGCATCAGAGCCATAAATAGCCGATGCACCGTCCTTGAGTATGTCGATACGTTCGATCGCTGAAACAGGGATATTATTGATATCAACGAAAGAATTAGTAATACCTTCAGCAAAAGCACTCGCAGCAACCCGACGACCGTTAATCAACACTAAGGTCGCATCAGGACCTAAACCACGCAAACTGATAGACGCGCCACCGTTGGCAGTTGAATCTTGGCTATTACCACGGGTAGAAAACGCACCAGCACCGTTCGCAGGCATACGTTCGAGCAATTGCTGTAGGTTATCGAATCCCATATTAGCAATATCGTCTTTGCTGATCGATTGGATCGGGGAAGGGCCTTCGATATCTGTACGTTTAATACGAGAACCCGTCACTTCAATACGTTCAACTTTTTCTGCGCCTTTATCGGCAGCATGGGCTATTGTTGGCGCAAATGCTAAAGCAATCGCGATGGCACAAGCACTGGGTAGAATCTGAGGTCTGTTCATACATATCCCTTGTTTTATCTATTTTATTAAAATTATATTAACCATTAGAAAACCATAAATTAACAATACACAAGGTAATGAGTTACAAACCAAAGTCAATGGGATCATAATGAAAGTTAAACTTTTGTTACATGTTGAGACAATATGCTTTCCTTCTGCGAGAATCAAAAAGGTCTAGGCACTAGAAAATTCAACTAACGAGACAAATCGTGGTACTTGAATATCAGAATTTAAGGAAGAAACATGGAAGACAAGATCATTCATCAAGCAGAGTTTGAGTCCAATCTAGGTTTGTATTGGTTGCTTTCAGGGGCAGCCTATTTCAGCCTCAGCATAGTCGGCATTCCCTTGTTATTGCTTTGGTTTCCAATCGGGCTGTGGGGAACTCGCCGCTATATTCGTAATATGAGTGCCGAGCTCACCAGTAATAAGTTGATTGTGCGCCGCGGAATATTAACTCGTACCGAAAATACAGTGCCTTTGGACAAAATTACCGATATGGCATTGATCCAAGGCCCAATTATGCGCCTATTTGGTCTGCATAAACTCACGGTAGAAACCGCAGGGCAATCGGGCGCAGGCGCCTTGATAAGCTTAGTCGGCATAGTTGATCCGCCTCAATTTAGAACCCGCGTATTAGAACAAAAAGAACGTCTTACTCAGCGCCCACATCCAGCGAGTCCATCTGTACAACCTGATGATGCGTTATTACAAAACGTAGTCGAGATGGCAGCAAGCCTAAAACGAATAGAAGCCTTGCTCAGCCAAAAATTAAATAGATAAATCGAATAAAACGACTTTCAGTTCAATCACTTTCCCTTTAATGTTGAGCCACCCACTTAGCGTTAGCACAGCTTTAGCATGAGCGCAGCCTTAACATAAGGGCTTGTTCGATTCCCCAGATTAATTTTCAACAGGTACTTTTAATAACGACATGACAGAATCCTCAGCAACCTCTTCATCCTCTTGGATGGCACACCTGACGCTTGGCATTAAAGCTATGGGGCCCGGTGTGCTTATGGCCGCAGCGGCGATTGGCGCATCGCATTTAGTTGCCTCGACTCGGGCGGGCGCCGAATTTGGCTGGCAATTGGCTTGGGTCATTTTAGGGGTGAATTTACTTAAGTATCCCTTCTTTGCCGCTGGCGCACGCTACACCGCCGCCACTGGGGAGAGTTTACTGCACGGTTACCTCAAACAGGGCCGAGGTTATTTGCTGCTATTTACTGGACTGAATGTGATCGCCGCCGTCGCCAGCACTGCGGGTGTTTGCATGCTCACCGCCGCTATGTTGACCCAATTTATTCCGCTTCCCATCGATTGGTTAGCCCTGCTGGTATTGCTGAGTTCATTGGCTTTGCTGATCTTAGGCCATTATCAACTACTCGATAGACTCACTAAGATCATCATGTTCGCCCTAACCCTAACCACCTTAATTGCCGTGACCTTAGCTTGGGATCATGCTCAGCCATTAGCGAGCAATTTTGTTTCTCCCTCACCTTGGCAATGGGCCCATGTGGGATTTCTGGTCGCCATGATGGGCTGGATGCCGGCACCGATTGAAGTCAGCGCTTGGAATTCCCTCTGGTTGCTCGAAAAACAAAAAAGCCAGACGGTCACGAAAGCGCAGGCGCTGCTCGACTTTAACTTAGGCTACATCATCACCGCGATCCTCGCGATCGTGTTTCTGTCCTTGGGCGCCTTAGTGATGCACGGCAGTGGTGAGCACTTTTCCGATTCGGGCGCGCAATTTGCTAATCAATTGATCAACCTTTACAGCCAAGTCATGGGCGGCGAGAGTCGTTATCTTATTGGTGTTGTGGCTTTTCTCTGTATTTTTAGCACCACAGTAACCGTTATCGATGGCTACAGCCGCACCTTAGATATGGGCTGGCAATTACTCACCTCAAAGGCCAGTTCAGACAAACGCCTCACTGGGATCATGCTCGCCATCAGTGCCTTTGGCTTATTGCTGATCCTCTTCTTTAAAGGCGCACTGTTGCCGCTACTCGAGTTTGTGATGATTTTGGCCTTTATGACCACAGTCATTTTTGCTTGGTTAAACTACCGCTTAATGACCAGCAAACAGCTCCCCGAAGCCGATAGATATGGCACTAAGATGAAGCTACTCTCTTGGTTTGGCCTGAGTTATCTGCTGATTTTCGCGGCACTGTTTATCTATTGGTACAACGTCATTAAAGGTTGATTGCTAAGATGGCATGACAGCTATTTATGCCAAAGTCATAAATAGCATTCGCTACGCTGCGTTAAATTCCTGCTAAATTCTGCTTTTGAGGCGGTTTGGGTATATAATACCGCCTCTTAAACCAGACAGCGCAGCCGCGCCAAGAGATGACCATGATTAATAATGATATTTTGCGCCGTTTGCGCTTCGTGTTTGATTTCAACAATGCCAAAATGATTAAAATTTTTGCCAAAGCTGGAAGAGAAGTGCCAACAGAAGAGATCATTGCTCTGCTGCACAAAGAAGAGGAAGAAGGTTACAAAGCCTGTAATGACACCACTCTATGTCAGTTCCTAGACGGCCTTATCATCGAAAAGCGTGGCCTACGTGAAGGTGCAGAAATCCCAGCGCCAGTATCGCGTTTAAACAATAACTTAATCTTCAAAAAACTCAGAGTTGCCCTCGAAATGCGTGAAGAAGACATAGTTGCAGCCTTGGCTCTAGCCGAAGTGCAAATGTCAAAATCAGAACTGAGCGCGCTGTTCCGCAATCCGGATCATAAGAATTTTAAAGAGTGTGGCGATCAAATCCTGCGTAACTTTATTCGCGGCTTATCACTTAAGTATCGCGGTGAATAACGCAAAACATAAGTTTGTCACATCAAACGCAGCTTAGGCTGCGTTTTTTTATATCCAATTTAAGCTATACCTAAAGTTGCTTAGGCATAAACAACAGCATAACAATTCCATCTGAAGTACCTCATAAATCCTGTTTAAAACAGCTGACTTTTTTACTGCTGCAAAAAAAACCACAAATACCTCGTTCCACGGACAACAAAGATCACATTTCATGATAACCTTACGTGACTTACAGCACGTATTGACCACTTAAACAATAACTCAAAAGGTTACCCATGGACGATAATAAACGCCCCCTCTATCTTCCGTTTGCAGGACCTGCCATTCTTGAAGCCCCGCTGATTAACAAGGGCAGTGCATTTTCTGAAGAAGAGCGTATTTTCTTTAACCTCGAAGGCTTAGTTCCCTATGCCATTGAAACGATTGAGGAGCAGGCTTCCCGCGCCTACGATCAATTTAGAAGTTTCAACAACGACTTAGACAAGCATATTTACCTACGTAATATCCAAGACACTAACGAGACCTTATTTTATCGTTTAGTGCAAAATAACATCAGCGAGATGATGCCTATCATCTATACGCCGACGGTAGGTTTGGCTTGTGAACGTTTCTCGAAAAACTATCGCCGCAACCGTGGTTTGTTTATCTCTTATCCGAACAAAGATAGGATCGATGACATTCTCAATAACTCGACTCGCCAAAAAGTTAAAATCATCGTTGTTACCGACGGTGAACGTATTTTAGGTCTTGGCGATCAAGGTATTGGCGGCATGGGGATCCCTATCGGTAAGTTGTCACTCTACACTAGCTGTGGTGGCATCAGTCCGGCTTATACTCTGCCTATCACTTTAGACGTAGGCACAGATAATCCGCAGTTATTAGAAGATCCTATGTATATGGGCTGGCGCCATCCGCGCATCGGTGGCGAAGAATACGCCGAGTTTATCGAAGCCTTTATGCAAGCTGTACATGTACGTTGGCCAGACACTTTGATCCAATTCGAAGACTTTGCCCAAAAGAACGCCATGCCGATCTTAGAGCGTTATAAAGATCGCTATTGCTGCTTTAACGATGATATTCAAGGTACCGCTGCCGTTGCCGTCGGTTCATTGCTGGCCGCTTGTAAAGCTGCAGGTACTGAATTAAATCAACAACGTATTGCCTTCCTTGGTGCGGGTAGCGCGGGTTGCGGTATCGCCGAAGCTATCGTGGCGCAAATGGTGTCCGAAGGGATCAGCGACGAGCAAGCTCGCACTCAAGTGTGCATGGTTGACCGTTGGGGCTTATTGTTAGACAACATGCCTAACCTGTTGCCATTCCAGCAAAAATTGGCGCAGAAATGCACCAATATCCAAAACTGGAGTAATTTCAGCGACAATATTTCGCTATTGGATGTGGTTAACAACACTAAGCCGACCGTGCTGATTGGCGTGTCTGGCGTACCGGGTCTATTCACCGAAGAAATTATTCGCGCTATGCACAGCCATTGTGCCCGCCCGATTATTTTCCCACTGTCTAACCCAACCAGCCGTGTTGAAGCGACACCAAAAGACATTTTGCATTGGACTTCAGGTCAAGCATTAGTCGCCACGGGTAGCCCGTTCGAGCCAGTTGTGGTCGATGGTGAAACCTATGAGATTGCCCAGTGTAACAACAGCTTTATCTTCCCAGGTATTGGCTTAGGTGTTTTAGCCTCAGGTGCCCGACACGTTTCCGATGCCATGTTAATGGCATCAAGCCGCGCACTCGCGGAATGCTCACCACTGGCGATCGACGGTAGCGGCCCATTATTACCGAAACTGGAAGATATCCACGCGGTCAGTAAACACATCGCTTTCGCTGTGGGTAAAGTTGCAGTTGAACAAGGGTTAACGCTACCAATGAGCGATGAAATCTTACAACAGTCAATTGAAGGCAATTTCTGGAGTCCAGAATATCGCCGCTACAAACGCACTTCGTTCTAAGCATAGCGTTGCCGCGACTTGAGTCGTGGCAAAGCAGCTTTAGCTAAGCGTTTGTGCCAACAAAAAGCCCGTCACTGCAAAGTGACGGGCTTTTTGATTTTCAGACTCAGCGCTTATTTCAATAAAAACTAAGGCGCCATCACCTGTTTAAAGCTATTGAGCATAGAGCGATCGGTACGTGCCTTTTTCAATTTACGTAGACTTTCTTTGAGCGACTCATCGGCTAAACGGGTAAAGATACCGTTATATTCTTGCTCTTGGATCTCACCATCGGTATCGGCCTGCTCAGAAATCTCTTGGGCAACACGACTCAACTGCAACCAAGCATTCGCAATATAAAAACCATGGAATGCAGCTTGTTCCATGAGATTACGCGCGCTAGCTGGCAAGGATGCCCAAGCTTGGCTAAATTTGCCCTCTCTGTCTTCCAACAGTTCGGCGCACAGGCTTTGATATGCGGCTAATAATCCGTCAGGTAGTTTTGCCATTGGCAGCACTTTATTCGCGACATTGTAAGAAATCTGCTCGGCAGTTTCACGGTAAACAGCTGATAATTCACTCATAAAAAATCTCGATTAACATTCATTCAAAAAATAAACTTAAAACTGACCACTCACATATAAACCATAAACGCCGTTACCCGCTATCGGTGTGACAGTAATACCTTCATAGGGTTGAGTAAAATACCAACCCGCTAGCGCGCCAATTGCAGCACCCGCTAAAACATCCTCTAGGTAATGTTGATCGCTCGCCACTCGGGTATAGCCAACATACGATGCAGCGACATAGGCGGGTAAACCATATTGCCAGCCATAACGTTGCTGAATAAACGTCGCCGCCATAAAGCTATCTGAAGTATGACCTGATGGGAACGAATCGTCGCCACTACCGTCGGGTCTGTCTTTGCTCACACCATATTTTAGGCCTTCAACAATTAATCGACTCGATACTGCCGCCTGAATTAACTGCCAGCTGCCGTCGTAACCGTCTTCATAGAATAATGTCGCGCCCATTGCCGTTGCGGGGAGCAATAGATGCAATACATCGCCCGAGGTTTCTAAATCTGAGCCCGCCCAGCTCGCGCCGCTCATCATGAGTAGGGCAGCACAAAGTAATTTTTTCAAGGGTGATTCCTTTTTAGGATGATTTCCAAGGCGAAGTTTATACCTTGATAGCTAGCTGAATGCAAAATTGCTATGCATCTATATTCAAAATGAACAAACAAGTTATGCTAAGCTCATTATTAGCTATTGATTTCAATGCGAACAGGAAACCATTTTTGCTACGTCCACTTATATCTTTATCACTTACCTTTTGGCTGCTTTTACTGCCGCTCAGTCATGCTATGGCTGAAGAAAAGACTCAGGTTGATAAAATATTTGAAAGATTTGAAAGCGGTGAGACCATGACCCGCGAAGCAATTAAGAGTGATCTTGCGCTATTGAGTAAACTGATTGCAACCGATGATGTCGCCCGCAATGAAAAGCTGCAGCTACTGAAATGTTGGGATCAAAGTGCCGAAACGGATACTGACATAGCGCTGGCAGTTAAGAATACGAGTCAAACACTGACCAATATTCCGCCAACCGCCTCTCCGCATTTCATCACCGACCTCATGCTTTGTCATTCTTGGTTTTTGCAGTTAAATGGTGATGTAGATAGCGCGATGGAAGGTTATAACCTCAGCGTTAAGCGTGCCTATGAGCATGAAGATCTTAAACTCATTGCCGACTCACGTAGCCTTCGCGGCGCCCTGTATTCCTATATTGGCGATTTTTCTGCCGCATTAGACGACCTCATAACAGCGCAAGATCTCTACGAGTCACTGAATTTAACCGGCTGGGCTAACATCAATCTTGCCGATATGGCCACCAGCTTTAGACGTTATGGCGATCCCCAAAGTGCGATCCGTTATTACACTAAACTTAAAGCACTCTATTTAAAGAACAATAACAAAGAACAGGCAATGTATGTCACCTCAGAGATAGGCCTTGCCTTAGATGAACTGGGTGAACATCAACAGGCCATAGATAACTTCTTGCTAAGCTACCAATACTTTAAGGAACATCAGCTGGAAAAAGCGGCCGCCACTATGGCGACAAATATTGCATACAGCTTAATCAAACTTAATCGTCTTAACGAGGCGGAAAAATATTTAACTGAAGCCGCTGCTGTGATTAACGAAAAAGATCTCGCCGATTACAGCTTCATGAAACTCTTTATGGGCAATATCAAGTTTCAACAAGCACACTATGAAGAAGCGCTTACCGAGCTCGAACAAGGGGAAAAAGCCTTTCGTACTCTGCAAAATGATCGGGGACTCACCCAACTATTACAGCTAAAAAGTGACGTCTATGCGGCAATGAATAATTTACCTGCGGCCTATGGCGCATTGCTGGAATTTGTCGCCCTCACCAAAAAGATCGACGACAACTCCTTCTCACATCAAACCACAGAATTAAAAGTGAAGTTTGATACCACTAGGATTGAATCTGAAAATCAACGTTTGATTGAAAACCAAAACCTTAAAGAACAAGAACTCGCGCTACTCGAGAAGAATAAATCATTACAACACATTATTTTATTATTGACGGGCTTTATCCTGACAATAGTGTCGATATTTGCGTATAAACAAGTACAGAGAAATCGCCAACTGCAGGTCATCGCCCTCACAGATTACCTCACCAAGCTCCCTAATCGTCGGCATATTTATGCCCAAGCCGCGCAGTATTTTCAGCAAGCCTTAAAACAACAAAGCCCTTTTTCGGTGATAATCTTTGATGCGGACCACTTCAAGAAAATTAACGATAACTTCGGCCATGAACTGGGCGATCGCGCCTTACTGACGATCGCAAGCGCAGGTAAAGCCCTAACGGGTAATAAAGATCTTATTGGCCGTATCGGTGGTGAAGAGTTTTTAATTCTCTTACCCAACACGGATGCTGAACGTGCTTGTGAACTTGCCCATCAGTTGCAAGCTCATATTAGCCGCCTAGGCGCAGAGGATTTACCCGCTGAACTCAAATTGACCGTTAGCGCAGGAGTCGCAACCTTAGCGCCACAAACAAATACTGAAAATACCTATCAAGACAAAGACTTTGCCAGCCTACTGAAACGTGCCGACGACGCCCTTTATGAGGCTAAAAATGCGGGAAGGAATTGTGTTAAAGCTGCCAAAAATGAGGCTACGTGCGAGAGTTAAACAGCTTTATGCCAAAACACTTGATGCTGTAATGGCGGTGGCAAAGCACCAAACCATGTCTGATATAAACGACTAAACTCCCCTGAGTCTTTCATTTTCTCAAGCTCTGTTTGCCAACTCGTGACCGTGGCCGCCGACGTCCCTTTAGAAAAGGCTAAGTACAGATTAATCTCAGATACGACATACACTTGGCGTATATCTGCCTCACTTGCGCCCACTTCTTCAAGTATCTGCTTAACCGCAAGATCCGCTTGGCACCAGAAACGAATTCGAGAGAACAGTAATTGCTTAGCCGATTGCTGCGGAAAACTCGCCACCAGCAAATTATCCACGCCCGCTTGTTGTAACAGCTGCGCCCCAGCAGATTCTCGATAAACCCCCACAATATCTTTAGATTGAAGCTCGGCAAGTTGATCGAGCGCGATGGGATCTGCCGCCCTCGCATACAAAGCAATTTTGCTGGTTGCAATCGGGCCGATAAAATCGAAATGATCTTCACGCTCGTCATTAATAGACGTCGCAAAAAGTAAGACATTCGCCGAAGTATTGGCAATCGAATACGCCCGTGCCCAAGGTAACACATCAATTTTTTCACTCTGGCCCAGTCTCGATTGCAAGATATTGACTAAGTCCACCGCAAAACCTTGGGGAACGCCATCTTGCTCGTAACTCATGGGAGGCCAAGCTTCGGTCACCAACTTCAACTTGTCAGGCGCCGCAAAAACAAGATCAGGCATCAGACCTAATAAGCTCATCGCAAGAAAACACGCCCTAAGGGGAAACGCACTCAGCATACGGATACCAAACGAGAAACATTAAACCTAATCATAGACTCAATCCCTGCTGCAAATAAACATATGCCCAAAGAAAATAGCCTCTCATTCACGCTCACAGAGTAAACTCGTCCGTAACAAGTGAAAACTTGTTATCATATTGCCACCTAGCCAAGAGCCTCACTGCAATGAATCCATGTCGACTTTAGCCAATCAAATCCCCAACCAATCCTATGCCAGCACACTGTCGCGGCTCGCGCTGCAAATAAAATCGTGGGGAAAAGCACTCGGATTTGCACAAGTTGGCATTTGCGATACAGATTTAACGGCCGAAGAAGCCAAACTCCAAGCATGGCTAGACAAAGGGTTTCATGGCGAAATGGCATATATGGCCACCCACGGGATGATGCGCGCTCGCCCGCAAGAATTGCATCCGGGCACAGTGCGAGTGATATCCGTACGGATGGACTATTTACCACCCGAAGCAGGCTTTGCCACAAATCTCACCGATCCTAACTTAGGTTATATCTCCCGTTATGCGGGTGGCCGCGACTATCACAAGTTGATCCGCGCTCGGCTTAAAAAGCTGGGGGATCAAATCAGTGCAGAGTTAGTTGCGCTCGGTTTCGATGCCGCCGATTTCCGTCCCTTCGTCGACTCAGCGCCAGTACTAGAGCGCCCATTAGCCGAAAAAGCCGGTATAGGTTGGACAGGTAAACACTCACTCATACTCAACCATGAGGCGGGTAGTTGGTTCTTTTTAGGTGAGCTACTGATCAATTTGCCTCTGCCTGTGGATATTCCAATCCAAGAAGGCTGTAACAGTTGCGTCGCCTGCATCACCTCCTGCCCAACAGGTGCAATCGTAGAACCTTATGTGGTTGATGGCAGACGCTGTATTTCCTATCTCACCATCGAGCTGCAAGGCGCTATTCCTGAAGAATTTAGGCCACTTATGGGCAATCGCATCTATGGCTGCGATGATTGTCAGCTCGTGTGCCCCATCAATCGCCAAGCGCCACTCACAGCCGAAACCGACTTCCATATTCGTCCCCAGTTAAAACAGCCCGACCTTCTCAGCCTTTTTGCTTGGAGCGAGGCCGAATTTCTAAAGCAAACCGAAGGCAGCGCCATTCGCCGAATTGGCCATAAACGCTGGCTACGTAATATCGCAGTCGCGCTGGGTAACGCCCCAAGCTCGCCAGAGATAATTCAAGCCCTTAGTATTCGAAAAGAACAAGCCGATGTAGATAACATAGTTAAAGAACATATAGACTGGGCACTGATACAACATCAGAGCAAGAGCCCACAACTGATTACTGCAAGGCGTAAAACCGAACGACTTATACGCACGGTTAAAAAAGGACTTCCGAGGGACGCTTAAGATATCAAGTGCATAACTAAGTATTGTCTCAGTACACTTGTAAAAATGCGCACTCCAGAACGAAGTGCGCAAACGATCATACGTAATTAATTCAAAACTTATGAAGCACTAATTGTTGGATCCCAAACAAAGTAACCTAAGGTATTTATGCTGCCGCTATGATAGTAAAGCACGGCAAATGACACATTGTAATTCTCAGTCCCAGAAGTCACTACATCAGCCGATAAGTAAAAATCATACTGAGGTACGCATAAGTATGTGGGTGGTAACAAAATACTACCCAACCCACCTTCAGGAATAGGGGTTTGTGGTTCCGTCAATTTGCCCTCAACGACTGAAGTCACTTGAGTCCCACTAAAGCGCATAAGATTCATTAGGTCGGCAGAGTAACTTGTATTGCCTGACATCGAGTTCATACGCCAGCGAATGGTATCACCCACATCAGCTGATATTGATAAATCCCCAGTAGCTTGACCGCTTTTAACATAAGCTGTTGGAGCTATCATGTACGCAAAATTGTGGCCAATTGCAGTTGGTGTTGAAGGATCAGTACTTGGATTGGGATATGTTTTCATTAAATTATCAGTATCGACGTTGATGATAACATCTATGATTTCACTCATGTTAATTCTCCTTAATTAAGCATTTATTGTCTGACCTAGATTTGGGAGTCAAACAAGCACGATGCAAGTTTTGCGTCCATGCACCAAACATACTAGTAGACAAAATCAGATAATGCAGGAACAGGGATAAACTTTTTAAACTCAGGTTTAAACAATAAACGTCAAGTTTAAGTAACATGTTTAAGCTAATTTTATATCATCAAATCATTACAAAAAAGCGGAGACCTAGTGTACCCGCTTTCAATGAGGTCAGCTTAGCCGAATGCAATTAGCCAAGGCGGCGACGCAGTTCGCGGGTAGCATCGACCATGTTTTTCAATGCAGGTTCGACTTCATCCCAAGTACGGGTTTTTAGGCCACAATCTGGGTTGACCCACAGTTGACGCACAGGTACTTTCTGCGCGGCTTTCTCGATTAAGTGCACCATGGCCTCCACACTTGGGGTGTTTGGTGAGTGGATGTCATATACACCGGGGCCAATTTCATTTGGATATTCAAAATCTTCAAAGGCGTTGAGTAACTCCATCCGTGAACGCGAAGTCTCGATTGTGATCACATCGGCATCCATGGCAGCAATCGCGCCAATCGTGTCGTTAAACTCGCTGTAACACATGTGAGTGTGGATTTGAGTCTCATCAGTCACGCCAGCAGCGCTGAGTTTAAAGGCATTCACCGCCCAATCTAAATAGGCTTGCCACTCACTTTGTTTCAATGGCAGACCTTCACGGAAGGCGGGCTCATCGATTTGAATAATGCCAATCCCCGCATTTTGTAAATCGACCACTTCATCACGAATAGCCAGCGCCAGTTGTGTCGCAATCGCATCGTGGCTGATATCTTCACGGGCAAATGACCAGTGCAAAATCGTCACTGGCCCCGTCAACATGCCTTTTACGGGCTTGTCGGTGAGACTCTGGGCAAACTTTGCCCACTCGACTGTCATGGCTTTTGGACGACTCACATCACCGTAAATCAAGGGGGGCTTAACACAGCGTGAGCCATAGCTTTGCACCCAGCCATTTTTACTAAAACCAACACCAGCTAACTGCTCGCCAAAGTACTCCACCATGTCGTTACGTTCGGCTTCACCGTGCACAAGCACATCGATACCCAGCTTTAATTGGCGATCGATAGTATCGCGGGTCACTTGCTGTAACTGCTCTGTATATTGCGCATCGTTAAGCTCACCCTTGCGCCAGCGGCTGCGTAGTCCACGAATTGCCGGTGTTTGTGGGAACGAACCTATGGTCGTGGTTGGCAACAGAGGTAATTGGTATTTTCGTTGCTGCACACTTTGGC
Source organism: Shewanella baltica (assembly GCF_900456975.1). Classification (NCBI taxonomy): domain Bacteria; kingdom Pseudomonadati; phylum Pseudomonadota; class Gammaproteobacteria; order Alteromonadales; family Shewanellaceae; genus Shewanella; species Shewanella baltica. Next base: position 429,074 of record NZ_UGYM01000002.1, on the reverse strand, counting down.
GCACACTGAAATCATTTGCCCGCTCATAATCTGCAGCGGTTAATGCCGAAACGCGATCAACTACTTGCTTGTCTGCAGCCTGCGCTTTTGCTTGGCGACGAGCGATACAAAAAGCACTGATTTTCTGTGCTTCATCCGAGCTAGACGCCAACAATAATTGGCGAACTTTGCTCAATTCCAACAGTTTTTGCTTAGCAAAGGCCAACTGCTTACGCAGTACAGGTAATAGTTTGACTTCAACATCTAAATCGACTGGGCTATGCAGTAATGAACATGATGTGCCAATCCACAAACGATCGCCTAAATCACGCGCCACAGCGCCAATACGCTCGGCAATCAAATCGATTTCTGCCGCCCACACGTTACGGCCATTAACCACACCCGCTGACAAAATTTGCTCACTGCGCAACGCATTTGCAAACACAACCAGTTGTTCTGGCGCTGTAACTAAATCTAAGTGCAAACCAGCAACTGGCAAGGCAGATACGAGGGCTTGATGATGCGCAATACCGCCATAATAACTCGCTAAGAGAACCTTAACGTTAGCAGTGCTTAATGCTTGATAAGTCTTAGTCATCGCCGCTTGCCAATGCAGGTCTAATTCTAATGCCAACACAGGCTCATCTAACTGTACCCATTCCACACCTTGGGCGGCGAAACGCGCCAGAATGTCAGCATAAGCCGTTAATAAATTCGGTAATAAACTTAACTTATCGAACTCTTGGCCGACGGTTTTAGCAAGGTGCAAGTAACTGACTGGGCCGAGTAGCACAGGTTTGGCTTTATAGCCTAGCGCTTGCGCTTCGCTGACTTCATCAAAAAACTGCTCGTAAGCAATCGAAAACTCTTGGTTTTGCGTCAGCTCAGGCACCAGATAGTGATAATTAGTATTGAAATATTTGGTCATTTCAGAGGCTGGCGCATCTTGGCCCGTTGGCGCTCTGCCGCGGGCAACACGGAATAAGGTATCAAGATCGATTGCGCCTTCACCACGGTGACGCTCAGGAATGGCATTTAAGGTCGCACTTAGGGTTAATACTTGATCGTAAAAGGCAAAATCACCTACGGGTACTTGCTCGATACCCGCTGCGGTTTGCCACTGCCAATGGGTACGGCGCAGTTCGCTCGCCACTTCACGCAGTTCAGCCTGAGTGATCTCACCACGCCAGTATTTTTCTAAGGCAAATTTCAATTCACGACGACGCCCGATGCGGGGAAACCCAAGACTATTTAATTGCATACCCTATCTTCCTTTATTTGAGATAAGCCAAATTCGGCACTTGCACCCACCAGATTGTTTTCTCTTGGCACTTTTCAGCATTTCCGCCTTGATAAATAACAATGGGCGTCTGGACGTCTAGAAGTTTATTGTGTTAGTCTCTATTCCAGCAACCGAATTAATTTCAAGCACAACATGAGCGAAATTCACCTGGAGTGAACATGATCGAACTAAGACATCTGCGAACCTTAATGGCCCTGAAGGAAAGTGGCAGTTTGGCGGGCGCAGCCAAAAAACGTTTTGTCACTCAATCCGCACTCTCCCACCAAATTAAGGAGCTGGAGCAAAGGATTAACTCGCCTATTTTTGTGCGTAAGAGTAAGCCGCTGTCATTCACCCAAGAAGGTGCACGCCTGCTTCATCTCGCGGAAGAGATTTTGCCTAAGGTGTTAGAAACCGAGACAGATCTTAAGAATGGCCTTGAAACCGAAACCAATCAGTTGCGGGTAGGTATTGAGTGCCACAGCTGTTTTCGCTGGTTAATGCCTGTGATGGAGCAATTTAGGCAAGACTATCCCCAAGCGGAGTTAGATCTGTCGAGCCGTCACTTGTTCGACTCGCTCAATGCCTTGGAAATGGGTGAACTGGATATAGTGCTGACCTCAGATCCTGTACCTGGGCATTCACTCGCTTATCAGCATTTGTTTGATTTTGAAGTGAAGTTAGTGGTTGCTAAAGATCATCCTCTAGCAAAAGAAGCCTATGTCACCCCTAAGCAATTAGCACACTTGCCTATTATCAGTTATCCCGTACCACTGACGCGTTTAGACATCTATCGCCACTTTTTAGAACCCGCAGGCATAGAAGCGGGCGAGCAGAAAACCTGTGATTTAACCATGATGTTACTGCAACGCATCGCCTGTAAAGACGGTATAGCCGCGCTGCCAAATTGGTCGATAAATGAAGGGCATGGCCTAAGCCTTACCACAGTGAAGCTCGGGCAAGAAGGCTTGAAACGCCCTTTGTTTGGCGCCTATCGCCGCCATAGCGCCAACTCAGCCTTGATCCAAAATTGGTTACAACTGGTGGCGAGTGAAGGTTTATCCCGCCAGCAGAAGACAAATTAACACAGGTGAAACCTAACAAAAAAGCCTGCTGATGCAGGCTTTTTTATTGAATCTAATGACTATTTCATAGGATCAAACAGTGATTCGTCGTATCGAAATATTACAGCGGATTCATCAATAGACCACGCATAGACAATACGCGGCGCAGGATTAAACCAGGGGAATTCGAATTGCGGGTCTGACGCAAATTATGGGCAATCATAAACTCTTGGCGTAAGTCCTGATCTAAATCTAACGCTTCGAATGATTCTATGGTCAAAGTCTGCTGTTGATTATCAATCAATGACTTAATCACGCTTAAAGGGAATGATTGTTCGGCATTAGCATTTAAATAGGCAAATGCCGTGAGCGCGATAATTTGGCCGAACACACTGAACAGGGCCAAGGTTTGCACCTCATCAGCATCAACCTCAACGCCTTCCATCTCCGCTAAACTGTCCACCGCATCTGTTGCAATATCTTCAGTCAACTTCCAATAACCTTGGACTAACTTTTTATAAGGTTGCGGCAGCTCATCGAGGCGTTCTTTCAGATAAAACGTAAAGGCATAACGATAGATATTCACTTGACCTAAGCGGATCAAAGCTTCTTTCAACGAGCGAGTTTTATGATTTTCCACTACAGCTGCCTGTGTGGAATTGCTGCGCATTAGCATGTGCGCCGCCAATGCGGGATCGCTCGAGATAATGTCGATCACGTTACGAATGTCGCCTTCAGCGAGGATCGCTTTTTTGAGTGGAATTAAAATCCCTCGACGACCTATTACTTGCTCTTCGTTCGCTATGATAGCTCTAACTTGAGTAAAAACCTGTTGCTCAAGATCTGTCATAAGACACTTTGCACCTGTTTATTAACAATAAGATAATTCGGTTACCGTTCACATCATACCCAAAATTTAAAGAATTTCAGCCACAAACAGCAGAGTAATAGATAAATTATTCCTGTTTAGTTATTGCTGCCCGCTAACCACTAAAGATAACGACAATTTAGTCACTCTACTGAAACGATATTCAAGACTATACCTATTTCAAAATTTATTCCTTGAACAGAGCCTAAAAAATAAAAAGCCAGACTGAGTGAGTCTGGCTTTATCGAAATTGAGCGAATCAATGCCTAGAAGCGATAACCAAGGGTAAAACGAATATCGCGGCCTCGACCAGAGTAATAACTATCACCCCAAAGGCCACCGTAATAGCCTGCGCTGACATAGTCTTTATCAAATAGGTTATCGATACGCAGGCTGGCAAGCCAAGCATCACGATTATAATTCAAGGCTACATTACCAAGCACGTAACTGGCCAGCTTATCGCCTTCGTTACCGTTATCGCCTTCAATAAAACGATCACCCGTGTAGATAGCTTCGGCAAAGACTTGGAAATGCTCAGCAAAATCCATGCTGACATAACCGCGTCCTGTGTGTTTTGCCACCCAAGACAGCTCCTTGCCATCATTGATACCGTCAGTAAATTCAGCATCGATATAGTTATACTCTAACCCGAGTTGCATTGCTTGAGTCACCTGCCAATCCCAATCGGCACTCGCGCCATAACGACGAGAAGCGTCGGCATTAACGTTCGCACCTTGGAAACTGCCAAGTTCAGGCTTTTCCGCACTTGGGTCGAAGACAATTTCATCTTCCAAATCGAGACGGTATAGGCTTACTCGTAGAGTTTGGCTCGCAAGAGTCCAATCCCAACCCGCTTCGTAGGAGCGGCCCGTCTGCGGCTTTAAGCCAAACACATTTTTAGAGGTATAAGCTTGCTCATCCACTTTCGCAAAACGGAAGTTTTCATCGCCACGTAGATAGAATCTGTGCTCTGTACTAGGACGGTAGTTCAGGCCAAACTCGAATGCTGTCGCATCTTCATCTAAATCCATGCCATTAGGATAAACTTTGCGATCGACTAACTCGTCGGTCACCCGCGCATAACGACCACCCACAACGTAGCTTAGGGTATGGCTTAAAGGCACTGTGGCTTGTAGATAGGCGCTTTGCATTTGCTGTACATTACTCCGCGCCATAGTGTCAAAATCGGCCTTACCACGGCTGATGTCTAAACCTGTGACTAGATTTAGCTCACCTTGACGGGTACTGTAGTTCGCTAACGCTTTAGGGCTAAACATCAACAGTGAGCGCGTGTTATGGCTGTTCGCCCCCCAATTAAAAGAAGACACTAAGGTATCGCTATAATCTAAATCCGCTGCTAAAGCCCAATTTTGATTAAGCTGATGCTGATAACCCGTGCGCGCCGCAGTGGTCATCTCATGGACATATTCGCTGCTCTTGAAAGATTGGCGTGGGTCTTTATTGAACTGTTCTTCTGTCAATGAGCCAGGATTTTCACGGTCATCGTCGTAATAGCTGGTTTCAATAAAGAACGAATCTGTGGCCGTTTTATATTGAATGCGACCTAAAATCGACCCCGTTTCATTGGCATTATGCTTGCGGTAGTTGTCACCTTGGTTATAGCTACCAGTGAAAAAGTAACGCCAATCCTTGTTGATCGCGCCAGACACATCACCGCGACCTTCATAGGTATCAAAGCTGCCGCCGGATAACTGCACGCTACCACCTGTATTTTCAGGGGATTTAGTGACAATATTGATCACGCCGCCTACCGCTTGGTCGCCATAAAGCACACCCGCACTACCCGATAAAATTTCGATGCGCTCGACTTGGTTAAGCGGTATGGCATTAAGACTAGGGGCAGCGATATCGATATTATTGAGGCGACGACCATCAAGTAAAATCAGCGTGTTATTAACGGCAGTGCTGGCGCTAAAGCCACGCATCGCAAAACTAGTACCGATGTTATTATCCGAAATTTGAATACCACTTTGACCGCGTAAAACCTCAGTCACACTAGTGGCACCGCTCATTTCAATCGCCGCAGCGTCAATCACATTCACATTCGCGGCAATATTTAACGGGGTATTGTCAGAGCGGCCGATCACGACAAGATGCTCGTCGACTTTAGCTGTGCTGGTATCGTCTGCCGCCATAGCGGGCGCGATAACGGAAAAACTGCAAAGGCTACCGATAAGTAGCGCGATTTTTGTTGGATTTGTTCCCATTTTACCTTTAACTCCTGCAAGGAAAACGGGGCATTAGCGCCACGATACTATTCATTCAGTAAAAGATACTGACAGTGACTATCGCATTTTGAGATCTGCCCACCGAAATCTCAAAAACACCTTTAGGGCCGGTCTCCGGACTTAGGCTATGTTAATCCCTTAAAAATTGGATTAACGCGAGACTGACCTTTGACATTCTGACTATCGGGTTCGGTCTTGAACTCACCAATCAAACGCGGTCTTCTCTCACCTTTTACCGTTGCGGGGGCAGTGCCAGAATTCCACTGGCTTCCCGATTATCTCGCGGCTTTCGCACGCAAGCACCTCAGAAGGTTGACTAAAAATTTGATTCATAGGGTACAGCCATCAATAAAACAGCGATACTCCCTTAAGGCTCAGCACATTATAGAGCCTGAGCGCGCGCATTATAGACGTCTATACGGATGAAAGTCCATCAAACTCAAGCGAGCGTCTACAGCCTACTTCAAGGAGAATGGGACTAAAGTGGAGATAAAATCTTGGCTATTATCCGCCTGCAGCGGCGGTTTATCGGCAGAAAAAACGGCACCTCGCATCGACTTATGCAACAGATACAAATCTTTATTGCCACTAACAACCGTATAGTAGCCAATTTCCCCTTGAGGAGTTGAAGCATAGGCTTTGGGATTCAGTGGCGTCACACCGTGCATATTGGGCATGGCTGTACAGCCTAGAATCGCATGAAATCCAGCGTGTCCATCGACTTCAGTGTCGCCTAACTTCTGGTACACCACCTCGCCGTCACAGGTCGATTTATAGGTCTCGGCCATCGCATCTAAGAAGCGCTCAGGGCTAATACTCTCGGCCATATCCTTAAAACCCTGCACGCAAAATAGCGCACTCCACTGGGTTAATGCTTCCTGCTCTGGCACAAACTCTGCCATAAACATGCCTGCTTGCTCCTCATGATAAGCCTGTTTCCAGCCCGCAGGCAGATTGAACCCTAATTGCTGACCAAATACGGGCAATACATGGGTATGAGCAGCGCCGCTTTCGCTCCGGGGCATATCTAATGTGGCTTGAACAGGCTCTGAGCCAATTAAGCTGCAGAGTAACAACACACTGGCACCTTGAAATAATCCAATAGGTGAACACAATGCTAATTTCATACTTATCATCCTTGTATCGCACTTATAACTAATACTAATTAATACGACATCATGAAATTGAACAGAAAACACCCAGCATTCTAGCGAATAACCCAGATTGAAAACAGTCAAAAGCCTAGATTAACTGCCACTTTAAAAGAAATAATCACTGTCACGGCGTAAATAACAGAGAAATACTCCGTTTATCTGCGCCGTGATGGTAAAAGAGGTTAGTGCTATTCGCTAAACAACCACATTTTACCCCGCCACTAAACTAACGAGACACAGTGGTGAAATTAGCTATTGGTAATAATGGACTCCACTAGGGCTTTAGGATGACGATAGTCCACGAGTTACATTGCAGCCAACGACATAGGGCTTGTTAATAAAAAGACGAAAACGCTCACAGTTTGCTCTGCAAGTATTCTCCACAGGCTAGCGCCTAACTGATGGCATGCTATTCTAAGCATCCAGTACCGCTGTTTAAAGGAGTAACAGTATGACTCGTCACATCATTCTTGATTGCGATCCCGGCCATGACGATGCTATCGCGCTGATCTTAGCCTTAGCTCACCCAGACCTCGTTCCCCTTGCCGTCACGACTAGCGCTGGCAATCAAACCCCAGATAAAACCCTCAACAACGCCCTGCGGATCTTAACCCTGTTAAACCGTGGTGATATCCCTGTCGCGGGCGGTGCCACTAAGCCGCTAACACGTGAACTGATTATCGCCGACAATGTTCACGGCGAGACTGGCCTCGATGGCCCAGCATTGCCTGAACCTAGCTTCAGCCCACAAGCCATAACGGCCGTTGAACTGATGGCGCAGCAAATCCGCCAAAGCACACAGCCAGTGACTTTAGTGCCCACAGGGCCGCTGACTAACATCGCCCTTTTACTGGCGAGTCATAGTGAGCTGCACCCTAAAATTGAGCGCATTGTGCTGATGGGCGGCGCCGCGGGTGTCGGTAATTGGACGCCAGCTGCCGAGTTTAATATTTTTGTCGATCCCGAAGCCGCCGATATCGTCTTTAAGTCAGGTATTCCCATCACTATGTGCGGGCTCGATGTGACCCATCAAGCGCAAATCATGGATGAAGACATAGAACGGATTCGCGCCATCCCAAATCCAATTGCTCAGTGCGTCGCCGAGTTATTGGATTTCTTTATGATTTACCACAGAGATCCTAAATGGGGCTTTATTGGCGCGCCATTGCACGACCCTTGTACTATAGCTTGGTTGCTCAAACCTGAACTGTTTGAGGCACAAGATTGCTGGGTCGGGATTGAAACCCAAAGCGAGTTGACCTTAGGCATGACAGTGGTTGATCGCTATCAACTCACAGGCAAACCCGCCAATGCGACTGTGCTATTTGGGCTCGACAGACTCGGTTTTGTCGATTTACTGGTAGACAGTTTACGTGTCTATGATCCAACTTATCTCAATCGCAGATGAAAATAACAGTGAGTTTTCTATGAGCCAGATACTCGTTATCGGCAGTGCAAATGCCGACCATGTGATGAAATTTGAGTACCTGCCCGCTGCTGGGCAAACCTTAATGAGCCGAGATTATCGCCTCGAACTGGGCGGCAAAGGTGCCAACCAAGCTGTCGCCTGCGCGCGCTTAGCCAAACCTGGCTCCCGCACTGACTTTATCTGCCACCTCGGCCAAGACAGTATCGGCGATGATATGCGTCAAAGCTGGATTAAAGATGGCATAAGTACAGAAGGAATTAGCCAAATAGCGGAGCAGAGTACCGGTACCGCGATGATTTTTATCGGTGACAACGGTGAAAATACCATTGGTGTTGCTGCGGGTGCCAACGCCACTCTTTCACCCGATGATTTAGAACATCACTATGCTCTTTTTTCCCGTGCTCAATTCCTTTTGACTCAACTAGAAACGCCTGCAGCCACAGTGGCAAAAGCATTACAAATGGCCAAAAATCTTGGTGTAACGACGGTATTAAATCCCGCTCCAGCGACCGCCCTTGGGCACGATGTACTCAAGTGGGTCGATGTTATTACGCCTAATGAGACAGAAGCAGAAGCCTTAACAGGGGTTGAAATTAATCATCTCGATGATGCCCAAATGGCTGCGCAGCTCCTCCACCGGCAAGGTGTAGGGATTGTGGTGATCACTTTAGGCAGTCGAGGCGCATATATCAGCAGCCCAGGTTTTACTGGGCTAGTACCCGCGCTTGAAGTGCAAGCTATAGATACAGTCGCCGCAGGAGATACCTTCAACGGCGCCTTAGTCGTTGGCTTGAGCGAAGGCATGTCGATTGCTGCGGCGGTGGGATTTGCTAATGCGGCCAGTGCCATTACTGTGACTCGCCAAGGCGCACAGCGTGCTATCCCCTATCGGCAGGAGCTTTCATACTAAAAAAGTAAGCCACTTTGAGTTAGACGCACTGAGTTCGACTTCCTAAATTATCATTTATAAATCAAAGTCATAAATCGAAAATTATAAACAATAACTCCTGAGTACTTAGTTCACGCCAGCTAAGTACTCGCTCGTCTATGTGTACCGCTAGCGATTTTGCCGTTACAGGATGTTGCAGTTACAGACAATGCTGCTTTCAAACGAAAGTTGCATATACATAATTTACACGCTGATTTCATTCCCATTTAATAAAGATTGCTTATGCTGGCAGGCGCATGTCCGAGTCAAAAGGACTCGGCTACCCTTGTTCAAATAAGGAAGTACCAGATGAAAGCAAAAAGCACAGCTTTACGTAACGTGACCAGCACTAGCCTAATCGGCCTCGGATTATTATTCGCTAGCCAAGCGAGTGCCAACGAATGTGAACTGAAAATTGCCGCCACTGATGCAATGCAATTTGACACTAAAGAGCTGTCTGTACCTGCAAGCTGTAAAGAAGTGACCTTAACCTTAACCCACTCAGGCACTTTGCCAAAAGCAGCTATGGGCCATAACTGGGTATTAACTAAGGCTGCCGATATGTCAGCCGTAGCGACCGAAGGTATGAGTGCCGGTCCTGATGCAGCCTATGTCAAAGCGGGTGATACTCGCGTTATCGCTCACACGCCATTAGTGGGCGGCGGCGAATCAACGTCTATCACCTTTAGCACTGCTGGCATGAGCGCTACTGAAGCCTACCAATTCTTCTGTAGCTTCCCAGGTCACTGGGCGATTATGCAAGGTAGTTTCAAGCTAAAAGCTTAAGGTGAATGGCTTAGCCTAACGTTAAGTGATAAAAACAAAAAAGCGGATCTTAGGATCCGCTTTTACATTCCAGCCATATTTAGCCGCAATGATTCATCAGGGTCTTGGTTGGATGACTAATGGCGCAAAGCTCGTCATCGCATTACCGTTAGCCCCGTTCAAGTTAGGATATTCAACCCCTTCCTGTAAGGTGTAATACACGTCGACAAAGTCATCGTCATTGGTGAACCAAGCATCCGGCATCACACTTAAAATACCATTGGTGATTTGCGGGATCAGCGCATAACCCTGAGCTTCAGGATCGGGGATCGACTTTAAGATCTGCTCCGCCGCTTCCAACAACTTAGTGGCCAACACTTTATAGTTAGTGCCATCGTCATGCTCCATTAGGATCATGTCCGCAGCCGCCCAACGATAACGCTCCCAATGGATGATGATTTGATTCGGATAATAGATCGTATCCGCATAATCTAAATAGGGCATTTCGACGATATCGAGCACAGGTTCTTCACGGCTCGGGTTAACCCCTGTCACTATGCCGTAAATCTCGGCACGACCAGAAATCCACGGCTCATGATCATCCTTCAAGGATATTTGTTTGATCACTGTGGTTAAAATAGGCTTGTCTGCCACCGCCTGTGTTTGCGCACGGCTCAGTAGCACGCCATCTTTTTTCGCCGATTGTGCTTCGGCAAATGTCGCCCGCATCACCTCTAAGCCAGCCACAAAGGCTTTTTTACTGTCGATACCGACCACAAACACCGGCTGCTGCGGTAGGTTATACACGTCTAATTGATGAACTTGCCCATGAATATCAAAGGCTTCAATATAATCCCACTGACTCTCGTCACCATCGGGCTCATAGGCAAATAAAGGAGACTCACCTTGCTGCCATGGGGTTAACATGGTTTCATCCGCCAGACGCACTTGCACCAGAGAATCCGCTTTGGCACTTAGGCCCTTCACTCGACGAATCGACGCATCGGCTTTGGTGATCACATTATCATTGAGCCTATGCTGAGACAGAATGTCATCGGCATTTACTGCCAACTGATACTGGTTTATTTCAGTCTGTAAGATAGGCGCAAGCTGCGCATATTGATGGCTCAAATCTAACGCCAATGCCCGCTTAGTATTGGTTAACTGAGCTTGTGCATCCAAACTCGAATCCTTTAGCGACGCCTGTAGCAAGCGTAACGCCTCTCCATCTAAGGCTTGGCCATAACTCATGGTTGCCGAAGCCGACAAACACAGCAATAAACTGGATTGAAGTAGTTTCATAGGAGTTCCCTTACCTTAATAAAATTAAACGTGTGTTCGAATTCTCTACATATGAGCACAGACCCGAATCCAAGTAAACCAAATGATAATAATTATCGTTATTTATTAATGGTATAGAATACGCAATAGTGCTGAAACTCTCTAAAAACAAGACTATAGCGATAACGGCTCTCAATTGACCAAAACGTGCGGAGTGAACAGGAAAAAATGAGTTGATAAGCTCAAAGAGGTTGAGCGACAAAAACACAAAAGGCGTATCCTAAGATCCGCCTTTTGTTATTCATAGCCAGAGTGACGTTTCAGAACGCGTCATGCGCGCCCTAACAATCACACTAGCTTGATAAGACAATACTGAACGAGTGAGTGTTACTCTTCGTCGAAATCATCTTCATCAAGATCTTCGGCATCAGTTGCCGCTTCAGCCGCTAATGCTGCCGCTAATTTTGCTTTAGCTTGTTTCTCTGAACGACGCTTGTTGCGCTCAGTTAACGTGCCTAAAAACACTTGTAATTCAGTCAAGCCCCAAGCTTGCGCTTCGGCTTCGGTCGCAAAACCATCATGGCTCTTAGACACAACCGTTTTAGTTGATGTCATGCGACGAGTGATTTCAGTTTTCCAACCTTTGTCGCCCTGTGTTACGCGAAAATCGTATTTTTTGCCCTTGCTCATTCTGCTCTATTTCCTAAATGATGCTTGTCACGTTTGTCTTATCAAGCGAACCAAACGCTCATCATAAAACAAAAGGAGCGCAGTGTACTTGATTTCGGCCCAGAAAGATCGCCCAGATGAAAATATTCATGCCAGTTTCATCGACTCGCCCAGTGGAGTCAATTCTCAAGTCTAAAACAACACTGCGCATATATCCCGCTCACCCTCTATTGATGGCTGTTTATCGCGAGCTAGCGTGCTTTAGGTAATCGTCGTGCAAACGGTATATATTCTTGTTTATGTCATATAAATAGGCTTTTTTAGTCACATTAACACTTTAGAGTTTCTGATTAATATTAATAATTTACATCATTACTCATAGGTAAATCTGATGAAACTACGCCCTATTTCGTCGCTCTCACTCGGCCTGTTAATTGCCACCAGCGCTTTATTAGCTGGTTGCAATAGTGACGATAACAACACAGAAGTCACGCCACCTGCCAACAAACCTGTTCCAGCTCAAGTGGGAGAAAGACCTTTATTCCTCGTGCGTCAAATGCAAGACAGCACACTTAAAACCCGCTTAGAACAATGCACCACTGACAATTTTTATCGCAGCGAGTTTTCCATCGGTCACCGTGGCGCACCAATGCAATTCCCTGAGCATACAAAGGAATCCTACCAAGCGGCTATCGATTCGGGCGCTGGCATAGTTGAATGTGATGTCACCTTCACCGCCGATAAAGCCTTAGTGTGCCGCCACTCACAGTGCGATCTTGCCAGCACGACCAACATTTTAGCTGTGCCTGAACTGGCTAATAAATGTTCGAGCCCATTCACTCCAGCCGATGCAGCCAATGGCGTCAGCGCATCGGCGACCTGTTGCACCAGCGATATCACCCTCGCCGAATTTAAAACCCTCAAGGGTAAAATGGAGGGCAGCAATCCTAAAGCGACCACTGCGGCCGAATTCATCAATGGCACTCCAAGCTGGCGCACCGATCTCTACGCTGGCAATGGCACCTTGATGACCCATGCCGAAAGTATTGAAATGTTTAAAAAAGCTGGCGTGAAGATGACGCCAGAGCTCAAAGCCGCCAGCGTATCTATGCCATTCGATGGTTTTACTCAGCAGGATTACGCACAAAAAATGTTAGATGAATACACGGCGGCAGGCGTCGATGCTTCGCAAGTATTCCCTCAATCATTTATCTTAGATGACATCAAATATTGGGTTGCCAATGCACCTGAGTTTGCGAAACAAGCCGTATTTCTCGATGACAGATACGATTATAACAGCGCTTTCGATCCACAAAATTCTGCCACTTGGTCACCATCAATGGCAGATTTGAAGATCCAAGGCGTCGAAATTATCGCGCCGCCACTCTGGGTTTTAGTCGCCTTAGATGCGGACAAAAAGATCATCCCTTCGGAATACGCTAAGGCCGCCAAAGGCGCTGGGCTTAAGATCATCACTTGGTCGCTGGAACGTTCTGGTTTATTAAAAAATGGCGGCGGCTTTTATTATCAAAGCATTACCGAAGCCATAGATAACGAAGGCGATACCTTTGAATTACTCGATGTGTTAGCTAAAGATGTCGGTGTGATTGGGGTGTTCTCCGACTGGCCCGCCACTGTGACTTACTATGCTAACTGTATGGATTTATAAGTCGTCGATATAGAAAACAAAAAATGCGTTAACGATTGCTCGTTAACGCATTTTTTATTGCGAAAATAGTCTATATTTCGCCGCGAGCAAGCTCTTTAACTTGAGCTCGGGATAAGCAGAGCCGCTGAATAGGCATCTTTTCGGGCCTCTCTGCGTTGCTCTGTCTAACCATAGCTCGCTATGGCCTACAACAGAGCGCCTTGATATGCGCAAAAATCTGCGCATTCAGTCAGAAAATAGATTTTTCGTTTCAAACAAACCACTTATCTTATTGATTTAATTTGTTAAACTTAGATTTTTCGACACTCATTATCCCGAGTTCAGGTTATTTAAACAGGTGCTGGATATTCTTTAAATCGCCCTTACCTTCGGCAATTTCTTCCGGCGTTAAACCTGTAACTTCATGCGGGAAAACTAACCAGTCTTCAGAGGCATGGATGTAATAGTCAGGCTTTAAAGGCACGGCGGTATTTTTTGGCTTGTAATAAGGGCAAGCGATACGGATATCGGTTGGCATATTCAGGCGCATCAACTGACCGAGTTTTTCTTTTAATGCATGGATACTGCGGCCAGAGTCAAACACGTCATCCACAATCAATAAACCGTCGCTAGCGTTCGCATTTTCAACGATGTAATGCAGGCCGTGAACTTTGATTTCTTTGCTTTGCTTGTCGGTACCAATCCCATAATAGGAAGAAGTACGCACGGCAATATGATCGGTTTCTACTTGTTTAAAGTCGAAAAATTCCTGTACCGCGATCCCGATTGGAGCGCCGCCACGCCAAATACCCACGATAAACTGCGGACGAAAGCCACTCTCATACACTTGCGAAGCTAATAAAAATGAATCTTCCAGCAATTGCTGCGCGGTAACAAAATACTTTTCTGACATGACACAGTCCCCATCACATTGATTTTATTCTTAGGTCGTTAAAGCTTATGACCCCTGTAAGGTCTGTTCGGCGGGTAAAGGTTCCCAAAACACTAAAACAGCTTTGCCTTAGCAAGTGTAGGCAGCCGCCGAATTTTGGGAGTGAATTTTATATCAAAAAAATGCGATGTGCTGCAGTAATAGTAAGAACTTGCGTGACAACAGACATTTATTTTGCCTTTTTAGGCAAAAAGCAACAAAAAGGCCACCCTAAGGTGGCCTAAAAACAACGAATAAATACCTGCGTTAAACGATAGGGGTAATCACATGCTCGCCCACTTTGGCCTTGGCGCTATAGCCACGTGCCGTTGCCGCTTGGAAATCCTTCGACAGAATGGTATCCACATAATGCCAGTCGCTGCGCACCTCATCAGCGGTGAAAGTGAGCGTCATAAAACCGCGATCTCTTAAGTTAGCGTACTTAAGATCTGGCACTAACTCGACGATCGCCGCCTCAGTCGCAGGGATCTGCTCAGCTGGCAGATTCAAATAATACTCAAGACCTGGTGAAGACACTGAGCTGGTCGCAAACTCCACCCCAACGGTATCGCCATTCACATCTTTAAGCTCGTTAGCCCAAGCATTATGGGTATCGCCCGCGATCACGACTAGGTTGAGGTTTTTCGATTTAGCCGTACCTAAAATCACCTCACGCTCGTAGGCGTAACCGTCCCAAGCATCTAAGTTGTATGGAATGGCAGGTAATTGCAGCAGTGCGATAACTTCTGGGGTTAGTAAAGCTTGATTAGCCTGAAGATATTGCAACTCTTGGGCGGTCAGTGTGGGATCATTTGCCGCCGCACGCGCCGCTAGCTTAGCTAACGCGCCTAACATGGCATATTGGGGAATGCTCATCTGCTGAGTCGCAATCGCCGCCGGCAATGACATCTTGCCCATCAAAATCTGTTGCCCTAACACCTGCCACTTGCCCGTTGCTTGCAGCAGAGTGCCCTGCAGCCATAACAATTGCGTCAGACCCAGCATAGTGCGAGTGGTCGAAGTCACATCGGCAAGGAAACGCTCGCCCGCAAACGAACCCGTTGTGGGATCCATATAATCAGCATAATCGAGCTGTTTATCTCGGGCCAATACACGGGTATCGAGCATGTGCAGGTCGACAAGATTGCCGTAACTGAAGCTGCGGTAAATCTCTTCATGGTTCCCTTCGCGCCATGGGCGAATAGGCAACCATTCGAAATAAGCTTGCAGTGCCGCTTCTTTGCGGACGGCAAAATCGCCTTCGCCTTCATTATGATTCTCAGCGCCATCACGCCAAGTATCGTTGGCCACTTCGTGGTCATCCCATACCGTGATAAAAGGCACTTTCGCGTGTAACTTTTGCAGACTCGCATCGGTATGATACTGGCCATAACGGGTGCGATAATCGCCCAATGTCAGCAACTCAGTGGCCGGCAATACTTCACGGCCAAGCTCTGCAGCATGCTCACTGGCATAACCGCCACGGGCATATTCATAGATGTAATCGCCTAAATGCACCACGGCATCTAAGTCATCCTGCGCCGCCGCTAATTCATATACGTTAAAGTATCCGGCTGGAAAGTTCGCACAGGACATCACCGCCAGTTTGACAGAACTCACATCGCCCTCAGGCAGCGTGCGGGTTTTACCCACGGCTGAGGTTTTGTCACCTGTCATAAAGCGGTAAAAGTAGTTTTGGCCAGCACGTAAGCCGCGGGCATCAATCTTAACCGTGTAGTCACGGCTTGCATTAGTGACCATCTCACCCGTGGTCACTAATTGAGCAAAGGCCGCATCGCTTGCCACTTGCCAGCTCACTTTTACATCGCCCTCAGATTCAGGCGTGACACGGGTCCAAAGGATCACAGCGTCAATCGCAGGATCACCACTGGCAATCCCATGTAAAAATTGCGCGGGTACAGAATTATCATCATTACTATCGCTACAGCCCATCAAGCCGTAAGAGATCACAGCAACGCCAACACCTTTGGCCGACATAGCCAAAAAGTCACGACGAGTTACGGTACGATTCATTATTATTATTCCTTGTTAGATAAGGCTTCACTGGTATGAGGTCTAATGAGACCCCGATTGTGAGACATCACTGTTACACATTTGTGACATCTTTGTCAGCCTTTTATGATTTCTATCAATTCAAACACTTATACTGAATGGCGTACTTTATTTATGCAGGACTGGCGCAGCGAACAAGGAAGCTGCTAACATCGGTGCAGGCTAATGCAGCGTGTTAAATGCACGCCTAAGAATGGCAAGAAAAGGAATTTAACAATGAAAGTCAGCGATATTATGAGTGATCAAGTCATCTGCATCAGCGATGGCGCCAGTTTGAAAGATGCCCACCATCTGATGCAAACCCGTGGCGTACGCCACTTACCCGTGATTTCTGAAATTGATGGCACCCTCGTTGGCGTACTCACCCATAAAAAGATGATCGCCAGCGTGATGACTATGTTGAACAAGTACGGCCAAGGCGCGCTCGAGCGCAAAGAACGATACACGCCGATCACAACCGTGATGGACCAAGATTTTCAGCATCTTACCGCCGACGAGCCTTTAACTGTGGTCGTGGAATATTTTATCGAAAACAAACTCGGCTGCTTACCCGTCGTCGATGCCGATAAAAAGGTGCTCGGTATCGTCACGTCATCGGACTTTATCAAGCTATGTCGTACCTTGTTGAAGCAGCAAAGTTAAGCTTATCAAACAAAAAGCGCAGCCTATGTTTGCTGCGCTTCCAATTCACCTCACCAAAACTACACTGCAGTCGCAGCGGGTATGCGAGTAAAACGTTGCCAACGGCACGAGCGCCAGCGATACACCATAATCAGGCCGCGTATCCATTCATCTGCGGCGACGGCCAGCCAAGCGGCGAGTACGCCATAGCCTAAGTGAAGGCCAAAGAACCAAGCCAATAATACCCCTATGCCCCACATGCTAAAGAGGCCAACCCGTACTGGGAACGCCACATCACCCGCCCCTTTTAATGCCGAGATAATCACCAGATTAAACACCCGCCCCGTTTCAAGGGCGATAGAACCTGCCAGTAATAATGCCGTCAGTTGGATGACTTCCTCGTTCTCACTTAACCAGCCAACAATAGTGAATCGCTGCCAGTAGAAGACTAAGACTATGGCCAGCGAAGCGACAAAACCTACCAGACAGTAACGTTGCACTCTCACAGTGATTTCATCGAACCATTGTTTGCCGACATAGTATCCGGTCTGAATTTGCGTCGCCTGCCCGAGCGCCACCGCAAAACAATAAATAAACCGGCTGATGTTTAGGCCATAGGTATAAGCCGTGAGCGATAAAGTCCCCATTTGACTGATAAAATAGATGATGGTCATCTGCGCCACATTGTAAGACAGCATCTCACCGGCATTGAGCAGACCGATACGCATCACACTCCAATAAGTTATGCGCGGTAATAATTTAAGCCGTTGCAGTGGCAGCGGGATCTTTTTATAGCGGATCACCATCAGCATGATCACAGCGCCGATGATCTGGCTGGTGACGGTGGAAATTGCCACCCCTGTTACCCCATAAACAGGCAAGTCAAAGGGAGAATACAGGGCAATATAGTTACCGATGACGTTCATCAAGCCTGTGCTTGAGGTGACTAACATGGCCGAGCGGGTAAAGCCGTAACTCCTTAGAATCGCGGCAAAAGCAATGTTCATGACCAAGCCTATACTCAAGCTGCCGCAAATCACTAAGTAGTCATATCCAAAGCCTGCCACATCGTGTTCAAGCGCAAACAGGCCGATAATCCCCTTAGCGCCGAAGAACATAGAGGCGCCCATGATCAAGGCGAGTCCTAAGCTCAATGCGACACTTGCCACCCCGATATCGACAGCCTGTTGCGACTGGCCTGCACCATTGTTCTGGCTAATCAAAATACTCGCACCTGTGCTCACCATCATGGACATAACCATCATGAAGAACATCAGCTGAGTCGTGAGCCCCACCGCTGCAACCGCATTATCGGAATAGTGGCTAAGCATAAAAATGTCGCTGATCCCAAGCAGTGATTGCAGCAAGGTCTCGACAAAAATCGGCCAAGTGAGGGCGACTATGCTCATGCGTTGTTGCAATGTTTTAGGTGCTTTAGCCACGGAGAATTCCTGCAAATAGAGTACGGATAACGATGTGAGCGCTGGCTCAATGTGTCGCTCAAACGGTATCTTGGCAACCTATATTTTAGCCAAGATACTGAAAGCAACTTTCACAAATAGACAACCTAGTGCTAACCAACACACAATCAGGCGGAAATTTAAGCGCATCCAGCCTAATGGTCAATTGAGTTGGTAATTTTCTTACAAGTCGCCATACAACTCAATCTGTAATATTGAAAATATGCCGACTGCAACCGTATTCATTAATGAGTTGATGGCAGAGCTAAAAACAGGACTCATCACAGTGTGTGAATTTAGGCTAACAAGCATCTAATTAATGAGTACAGAGCCAGAGTGCGCACAACAATCTGAGCAAAAACAAATTGAGCAAAAATAGTTACTGGCAGAAATCATGTCAATGCTGCTAATCCGCTATTGCTTCTCATCACTGCGGCTACCATTTCAATTAAACTGCCGATAAACTCAGCCCATTGCAGAACTGCTAAGCACACAGAAAAATGAGGGAAGATTAAATGAGCCAACTCTATTTAGAAGATGGAATTAAACAATTGGTTAGCGAGTTTATCGCAGCGGGTTGCCCATCTGTGCGAGAGCAAACCATTGAGCAACGTAGGCAAGGTTATATCGCCAGCACGGTACTCGCAGGTGAAGCAGAAGACGTGTTCGAGGTGCGCACAGTTTCCATCGATGGCGCAGACTTGACCCTGTTCAAACCTTCGGCGGCAAACGATTTACCCGTTGTCATTTACTACCATGGCGGCTGTTTTGTCAGTGGCAGCGTTGAAACCCACAATCAACAACTGCGTAAACTCGCCAATGATGCTGGCGCACTGGTTATTGCGGTGAGCTATCGCCTCGCCCCAGAACATGTTTACCCCGCCGCCCACGACGATGCCTGCCATGCCGCCGAAGTTATTTATCAGCATTGCCAACAATGGGGTGGCGATAAGGACAAGATTACCCTGATGGGCGACAGCGCCGGCGGCCATTTAGCCCTCGTCACTTGCCTACGTTTAAAAGCCAAAGGGCAATGGTTGCCACAAAAGCAAGTACTTATCTATCCAATGCTCGATGCCACCGCTAAAAGCCAAAGCTATAGCGACAATGGCGAGAAATACATCATCACCCGCGACACCTTACTCACTGGATTTGATCTGTATTTAGATTGGCACCCCAGAACCGATGCCGAAGCCAGTCCGCTGCGAAGCACTGACCTAGCGGGACTGCCCGAAACCCATATCATCACAGCTGAATTTGATCCGCTCGTCGATGAAGGAGAACAGCTATTTAGGCATCTATTAGAGGCTGGCGTGAATGCCCACTGCCGCCGCTATCTTGGGGTGATCCATGGCTTCTTCCAACTCTCGGGAGTGAGCCGTTCCGCTCGGGATGCCATGGTGCAAGTGAGTAATATAGTGAAGACAGCCTAACGTCATCCTTGATGATTAATTCCTTCATAAAAAAGGCTTTCTATCTAGATAGAAAGCCTTTTTAAACCGTTTGATATTCTGACTTAAACGGCTTTCTTTCGATACGCCAAAAACAACAAGACTATGCCAACGGCTAAAAACGGTAAGCTGAGAAGTTGTCCCGCACTTAGCACTGATTCAGAGTAAGCCGCTTGGCTGACTTTAATCGATTCAATCGCAATTCGCGCACTAAATACCGACACTAGGAACAGGCCGAAAATCGCGCCATGTCGTTGTTTAATCTGCGTAAATTGATATAGAGCATAAAGCGCGACAAAGATAGCTAAATAGGCAAAAGCCTCATAAAGCTGCGCCGGATGCCTTGGCAACATATCAACACGGGCAAATATAATGCCCCAAGGTTGTGTTGTTGGATCGCCTAAAATCTCTGAGTTGGCAAAGTTCGCCATACGCACAAAAAAGCCAAAAATGGCGGTGGCGATAGCGAGTCTATCCAACAAAAACAGGAAGGGCAGCTTCACTTTGCGTTGGTAATAATACAGCGCCAGAATCGCCCCTAAACCCCCACCGTGGCTGGCGAGTCCACCTTCCCAAATCGCCAAAATCTTAAGCGGATGGGCAAAGTAATAAGCCGGATCGTAAAAAATACAATGGGCTAAACGCGCGCCCACTATGATGCCAACCACACAATAAATCAGTAGATTATCAAGGGACTCGACATCGAGGTTTTCCTTGATATAAATCCGCTTCATCACCTGAAAACCGGCAGTGATAGCAACAGCAAACAAGACTCCATACCAATGTATTTTTAGTCCCATAAACGAGATTAATACAGGATCGAGCTCCCACACTAAGTGTTCCAAATTCAATTACTCCTAACACTTGGTACATAGAGGTACGCCAAAAAGCCTGTTTTACGTGGTTAAACGCCAATAGACAAGCCTTGTCGCGGGGATATCTTACTATTGAGCCAAATTTAACGACACTGAGTAGCATTGATTTAGCCGAATGATGTTATTTCGACCGAATCGAACTCTCACTCATTAATGGGTTAATTCACGCTCTAATGAACGCGCTTTTTTTATACCACTATCGGCTCAGACGCTTGATGATTTCGCTGTGCTGCGGATAGTGGGCTAGTAAGGTTTTTTGGCTAAATAACTCGAAATCATCGAAGGTAAAACCAGGGGACACCATGCAGCCCACGAGCGAAAAGCCGGGTTGATTCATCGCCGAACCAAAGATACAGCCCTTAGGCACCAAAAATTGTGGTCGCTCGCCCGCCGCTAAATCGAGTCCCAATTGCGCCGTGGTTAACACGCCATCAGGGGCAATCATATAAATGGTGAGCGATTGTCCTGCATGGAAGTACCACATTTCATCGGCGGTTAGGCGGTGAAAGTGGGAAACTTCCCCCGTGCGCAGTAAAAAATAGATGCTGCTCCATAATGCCCGAGTCTGATCAAACGGCGTTTCAGAACGATAGGATGAGCGGTAATAGCCGCCTTCAACATGCTGTTCTAGTGCTAAATGTTCAATAAAATCATCGGCTGTATGCATTATAAATCCCTGGGTAAAATTAAAACCGCAATTCAGGTTCTAGAGTCTACTCGAAAAACATCTGCTCACTAAGCATTGCGGTTTAGCTTTTTGAACATAAGCACACACGCCAAAGTTCAACATATCACTTTTGACTCGTTACAATAGGAAAGAGAGAGTTATGGCTTGTGGCATCAATCGCGCTAGCGACTTGGCAAAATCGTGACAACAAATAAATTGTACGGCGTGTCGTTATGGTTTGTTGTTCCCACCAAAAGCGGCTAGATTATTATGAGTTAGCGGGATTCATTGGCGGCTAAAGCTCCAAAGAGCGGCTCGTAATGATGACTTGGACACGCAGACATAAAGTTAAGTGATTTTCCACAGGGATCTTAATTGATGATCAATATTGAACAGATGGCGTTAATCCTCGATGCACTGCCAGATCCTGCCTTAATATTGTCAAAAAGTGGTCGGTACGTGGCTGTATTCGGCGGTAAAGATGGGCGTTATTACCACGACGGCAGTGGCTTAGTCGGTTTATACCTTGCCGATGTATTAAACCCCGATAAAACAAATTACTTCTTAGGCATTATCGAACAAGCATTAGCTAGCCGAGCATTACTGATTGAAGAATATGAACTCAGTAATAAAGATGTCAAAGGCTTACCCGACGCGGGCCCAGATCAACCCATTTGGTTTGAGGGGCGAATTCAAGCGCTAGATTTTCTCGTCAATGATGAGCCTGTGGTGCTCTGGGTCGCCAGTAATATTTCCAAGCGACATGAGCTTGAACTGCAACTGCGTCAGCTCAGCGATACCGATCAGCTCACAGGATTATATAATCGCCGCCGATTAGAACGCGACTTAACCGTTCAATTCGACACTTTTCAGCGCCACCGTACGCCCACCTCAATCTTGATCCTCGATTTAGACCACTTAAAGTCTATCAATGACCAGTTAGGCCACCATGCTGGCGATAAAATTATCATCGCCGTTGCTGAAACCTGTCGCACTCAATTTAGAAAAACCGATAGCGCGTATCGTTTTGGTGGGGATGAATTTGTGATTGCCCTGCCCGGTGTCGAACAGTCTCAGGCGGTTAAATTTGCAGAATACCTCTGCGATTGTTTTTACTCGGCACTGCAACAACATGCGGTTAACGGCTTGTTTGCCACCGTAAGTATCGGGGTTGCCAGCATAGAAGCATTGGATACTTCCTATGAAGACACGCTTAAACGAGCCGATGCGGCCCTGTATCAAGCTAAACGTAATGGCAAAAATCGAGTGATATCAAATACAGCCTAAGCGGGTTGAACATTTCAAAGCACACATAGCAATAACAAGCGCCCTTAATAAGTTATAGTCACAAGTGCTCATAAGAAGCACGCATCAAAAGACAGCCAACAAAAAAGCGAACCCTAAGGTTCGCTTTTAAACACATTAAGCTTTGCCAAACAACAGGCTTAATTCAGAGTTTTCGCAGCTTTACGGGCTTGATGCAGCTTTTTATAGCTTTCAATCAATCTTAGATGTGGCTCAATGCCTTCGAGCTGCATGCTAGTCTTAGTCAGGCCATAAAAACGCACTTTACCTGTGACTGAGCCAACGACATTGTCCATCACTTCTTTACCGAACATGCGGTTGAAGTTGTGGATAAAATCATCAAGTTCTAACTCGTCATCTAAGGTCACTTCCAATACAGCATTCATGGCTTGGTAGAACAGGCCGCGTTTAACGGTATTGTCGTTAAACTGCAGGAACTCACCAACTAGCTCAATCGCGTCTTCGTGTGCACCGAGTGCCAAATAAATCAGGATCTTAAGCTCGATAATCGTGAGCTGACCCCAAACGGTATTTTCATCGAATACAATGCCGATTAAGGTGCGGATATCCGTGTAGTTATCGAGTTGGCTTTCTTCTAAACGATTAACCAAATTAACCAGCTGTTTAGTGCTTAACGAATGCAGATTTAGGATATCTTCACGGTATGCCAGCGCCTTGTTGGTATTATCCCAAATCAAGTCATCAACTGGATAAATCTCAGAGTAATCAGGTACTAAAATTCGACATGCCGATGCGCCTAAATCGGTAAACTCGGCGATATACACCTCTTTACCTAACGCTTCTAAGATCCCAAACAGGCCGTCGGCTTCTTCTTCGCTGGTGCCAGAAAAATCCCATTCGCAGAATTCATAATCAAATTTACTGCTAAAGAAACGCCATGAAATCACTCCTGTTGAATCAATAAAGTGCTCAACAAAGTTTTCTGGCTCGCTGACCGCCATGCTGTTAAAGGTTGGTTTTGGCACGTCGTTTAAGCCTTCGAAGCTACGGCCTTGCAACAGCTCAGTTAAGCTGCGCTCTAGTGCCACTTCAAAGCTTGGGTGCGCACCAAATGAGGCAAACACGCCGCCGGTTTTCGGGTTCATCAGGGTCACGCACATCACAGGGAACTGGCCGCCGAGTGAGGCATCTTTGACCACAACCGGGAAGCCCTGCTCTTCTAAGCCCTTAATGCCCGCGAGGATGCTTGGGTACTTTTCGAGTACAGACATAGGCACATCTGGCAGGACAATTTCTTGCTCAATGATTTGACGTTTAACGGCACGTTCAAAAATTTCTGACAAGCACTGCACATGGGCTTCTTGCAGGTTATTACCCGCGCTCATACCATTACTTAAAAACAGGTTTTCAATCAGGTTCGATGGGAAGTAAACCGTTTCACCGTCAGATTTACGGGTGTAAGGAATCGCACAGATACCGCGCTTAACATTACCTGAGTTGGTATCAATCAAGTGCGAACCGCACAGCTCGTCGTCTGGGTTATAAATCTCTAAACAATAGTCATCCAGAATACCCGCTGGCAGCGCATCGTCTTCTTCTAACGCAAACCACTTTTCATTGGGGTAATGCACAAATTCGCTATTAGCGATTTCAGTCCCAAAGAATTGATCATTATAGAAAAAGTTGTTATTCAAACGCTCAATAAACTCGCCGAGCGCTGAACACAGCGCGCTTTCTTTGGTCGCGCCTTTACCATTGGTAAAACACATTGGCGAAGCGGCATCACGAATATGCAGTGACCACACGTTCGGCACGATATTGCGCCATGATGAGATCTCTATCTTCATTCCAAGATCGGCAAGCATGCCCGTCATATTCGCAATGGTCTGCTCCAGTGGCAGATCTTTACCCAGAATAAAGGTGCTCGATGCGCCATTAGGCTGGCCCATCAGCATGGCATTGGCGTCTGCGTCTAGGTTTTCAACGGTTTCAATCTTAAATTCTGGCCCCGTTTGCACCACTTTTTTAACGGTACAACGGTCAATTGAACGCAAAATACCTTCGCGATCCTTATCGGAAATATCTTCTGGCAATTCAACCTGAATTTGGAAAATCTGGTTGTAGCGATCTTCAGGATCGACAATATTGTTCTGCGACAGCCTGATGTTATCCGTTGGAATATCTCGGGCTTTGCAATACACCTTCACGAAATAGGCCGCACACAGGGCTGACGACGCTAAGAAATAATCAAACGGACTAGGAGCAGAACCATCACCTTTGTAGCGGATCGGCTGATCGGCGGTAACGGTAAAATCATCAAACTTGGCTTCAAGTCTAAGATTGTCGAGAAAATTAACTTTGATTTCCATTGAATATGATTTCCACTAAATATGCGAGTCTGTAGCAGCCCATCGACCAAGTCGCGTCATTGGTAATGAGTCATTAAGGGGGAATTATCGGTGTTTTTAGCCCATTAGTCTTGGGTTAATTATGTTAAAAACCACAATCGGGGCATTTACGGCTTAGCTTAGTGGGTTGAATAGCAGGTTTGACTTTGAACTGAGATTGAATAACAGGAAGGCCAAGTAAGCCAATTGATCGCAGAGTAAAACCAAGTACAAGAACAAATTATTGATGTTTTTCAGTCTCTCGCTTAACCAACATAAAGGTTAAATACATTTTAGTCGGTAATGACAACGCCATGCCAAAGGCGACACACATGGCACTGAGAATAATCCCCAGCACGCCCATCGCCTCAACGGTTTCATTAAAGTTATGCAGATAAATACCCAGCGCAATAAGACAAATACCCACACTAATGCAGATTTTCAGCGTTAAAATCAGCTTTTCATTCGTCACTGTTCCGCCCTTACCCTTCGCCGCTATGTCGCTTTGCTGCCGACCCGCTGCAAGTTTAGATACCTGCTCAAGGTTCGCGAAAGTCTAGCCGCCATTTGCATCAAGTTTAACTAATATAGTGAACGCATTTTCCACATAGGGCCTTGATTAAGATCAACCAAAGTGACCCAACTTAAGGTATACCCAACCCATAAGGCATAAGAAAAAAGCGTGCTTTTTGTCATTTACATTATATTTTTGTTAACTTAAGCACTTAAGAATATGGGAAATTAGCTATACTGCCCTGCAATAAAAGGATGTTCATCACGGAGTCATCAAGCATGTCTAATTTCAGTTTACGTAACAAATTACTGCTGTTATCGCTGTTCCCGTTAATCTTGACCCTGTGCATACTCATGACAGTTTCTTACTACGTCGAACAAAGCGCCCTTGCCGATGAAGTCACAACGTTTAGAACTAAGCTTATCGGTGAACGTAAAACCCAAATAAAAGAAGCCACCGAAATTGCCGCTGGCATAGTGCAATATCAGTTGTCTTTAAAAGAAAATGGCAATGTGAACCAAGCGCTTCGTGATATCCGTTTTGGCAGTTCAGGCTACTTCTTTATCTACGACTCCCAAGGCAAAAACCTATTCCATGCCGTCATGCCCAACCTCGAAGGGCAAAATAAAATTGATATGACAGATCCCCGCGGCACAAAAATCATTGTTGGTTTACTCGATGCAGCTAAAAAGGGTGACGGTAACTTCTCGTTCTATTTCCAAAAACCGAATACCAATGAGCAAATTGAGAAAATTGGTTACTCCATGATGATCCCTGGCACAGATTGGATGCTAGGCACGGGCGCTTATATCGATGATATCGACGCTGTCGTTGAGGATTATCGTGCAACGGTCACAGAGCAGATGATCGATAAGTCCTATGCCATTTTGTTGATTGCACTGTTACTCGCTGCGATTACTGCCGTCGTTATTCTCGCCACCGCCCAGCGCATGGTGGCACCGATTAAAAATATGGCGGACAACTTAAACGATATCGCCAAAGGCGAAGGCGATTTAACTAAACGCCTCACTGTGAAAGGTGAAGATGAAATTGCACAACTAGGTCGATCCTTTAACCTGTTTGTCGATAAGCTCCAAACCATCATAGGCGATGTGGCAAACGCGACCGCTAAAGTTAAAACCGCCGCCAACGCGATTCACGATCAAACCAAAGTCATGTCGAGCCAACTCATCAGCCATAACAATGAAACCGATCAAGTAGTTACTGCTATCACTGAAATGTCAGCCACCGCCAGCGAAGTAGCGCAAAATACCACGCAAGTAGCCGAAGCAACCCATGCCGCAACAGGCGATGTGGCCAATGCCCAGCGTTGCGTCGATGCTTCTTTAGAAGAAATATCCGCGCTCATGGCGCAAATCAACAATGCGGCTGGCAATATTCAATCCTTGAGCGAACAATCTAAAAAAATCAACAATGTGCTGTCAGTGATTGGCGGTATTGCTGAGCAAACTAATCTATTAGCATTAAATGCCGCCATCGAAGCGGCCCGCGCCGGAGAACAAGGTAGAGGCTTTGCCGTGGTGGCCGATGAAGTGCGTAACTTAGCGAGTAGAACGCAATCAAGCACTTTAGAAATCAACGAGATGCTATCAGAACTGCACAAGCTTGTGGCGCTGGCGGTGAAAACGATGGAAGAAAGTCAGCAAAGCTGCGTACGCTCGGTAGACTCTTCTCGCGCAATCTCAGAAAGCCTAGGCTCAGTGACATCGGCGGTCACGGCCATTAACGACATGAGCACCCAAATTGCGACAGCGGCCACTGAACAAAGCTCTGTGACCGAAGAAATCAACCGCAACGTGTTCGCCATCCAAGAGATTGTAAATGAGTTACTTCATTCCAGTGAAGATGCTGCCAGAGTCAGCCAAACCGTATCGCAAGAAGGAATTAACCTAGGTAAACTCGTCGGTCAGTTTAAGATTTAAAATATTTTCAATGGGTTGCGAGCTAAATAAGACATTGCAACCCATTGGTTTGCTGAAAATGTAAGATAAAGTCTCTGCCTTGCTGAGGCCGATGGCAGTGGAATTGAAGGATTGTGGATTGTGGATTAGAAGTTGAAGGCGCTACTTTTAATTTCAAAAAGTAAAACTTAAATCCGCTTACCTACGTATACAACTCAAATACTCAACTCAGTAGAAATGACCATGTTTTCAATCTTTAAGAAAAATCCCTTAAAAAAATTAACTCAGCAATATAATGCCAAGCTTGAACAAGCGATGCATGCACAGAGAAAAGGCGATATTCGGTCCTACTCAATGCTGACCGCTGAAGCCGAGCAAATCGAAAATCAAATAAAAGTGTTAGAAACAACAAGCCATAAATAAACCTTCCAAGCAAAAACACTCAGCAGACAAACTACCAAGAGTCGGCTTGAAAACGTGCCAATCTGGCCTCTGTGATAGTGCATTGCGTCAGTTGCATCAACTCACCTAAAGTGATCGCGGGATTGTCTGCGATAAGCCGAATCAACTTAGCGTCTAAGGGCTCTAGCTTGTCCGCATGTTGCAGCAAGGCTGACTCCAACTTTTTAATAAGATAGCCAAACTGGCCATCATTAGCGATTAACTGCTGCGCCAGCAATGGCTCACTTTGTAAATGCGCACTGCAGGATTGGATCTTAATCGCCTCGCCCACCATGCACCAATTCCTCGAACGTCGCACACGCTTAAGCTCGCAATCATATTGGGTTGCAATCACTTGAGCTTGTTTAACCGCCTCCCGCCCAATTCGATGAATAAGCGAAGGCAGCGAGATACTAATGTTGTCGTTCATAACTCTTGATTAATAACTCTGATTAATAGCTGTTGGATAATCGCTGTTGATCTATAGCCGAT
Source organism: Shewanella baltica (assembly GCF_900456975.1). NCBI lineage: Bacteria > Pseudomonadati > Pseudomonadota > Gammaproteobacteria > Alteromonadales > Shewanellaceae > Shewanella > Shewanella baltica. The sequence goes on along the minus strand of NZ_UGYM01000002.1, from coordinate 400,658 downwards.
CGTTTAGAACTGTTGATTTATCGCAGATTTTCATGGCTATAGAATAAAGTCTGCTCGACTTAACATTCAAGCGCCAGAAAATACTACGCGCGAAAGTGTAGCACTGTATCCTCGCAGGCTAATAAGGTTGACGAACAGATGCCGCCATACTTATCCATGCTGCGCAATCAGTCACAGTTAAAGTCTTGAGCGTTGCGCTGGGATTGCCTACAATAGCGCACGCTTTTTCACTATAGACAATGACAGATCACGACCATGACCGACACAACATCATTACCCGCTTTACCGGATCGCCTTTCCGTTAACCCACGCAGCCCACACCATGTGGCAGAAATTTTCGAGCACGATATCGGTATTAAGCTCAACGGCAAAGAACGTTTTGATGTCGAAGAATATTGCATCAGCGAAGGTTGGGTAAAAGTGCCAAGTAAATCCTTGGACCGTCGCGGCCAACCTCTTTTGCTCACAGTAAAAGGCACAGTTGAAGCCTTTTATCGTTAAGCCTTAGCGCAAAGAGCGGGATCATAAAATGAGTAAAGGCTAGCCGTGGGAACCCTAGCTAGCCTTAAATAGCAAATACCATTCCCCTTATATTATTGTTTTCGAACTAGTTTATCCGCAAGATAGTCAGCTAATTCAGCAAGAGGGATGTGAGTCATAACACCATCTTTTCGGCACTTAACTGACACACACTTCTCGGCTTCTTCCTTATCCCCAACCGTTAAGATATAAGGCACTTTTTGCTTGTGAAAACGTTTCATTTTGCGGGCAACTGAGTTTTGACTGATATCAACCAACACTCGCATGTCTCGTGCTAAACATAATGCGGCTAACTGACGGACAAATTGGCTGTTTGACTCATTCACTGAGGCGATAGCAACAGGTACAGGATGCAACCAATCCGGCAGGTGACCCTGTGAGACTTCCAAGAGAATCCCCAGCCAACGCTCGATAGAGCCATACATAGCTTGGTGCATAATCACTGGCCGTTCGAATTCACCTTGCTCATTTGCGTACTGAACATCGAATCTTTCAGACAAATTAAAATCAAACTGAATTGTTCCACACTGCCAGCGTCGCCCCATAGAATCTGTCAGTGACAGTTCAATTTTGGGACCATAGAAAGCCCCTTCGCCAGCTTGATACTCGGCATTAAAGCCCTCAATCTGGCAGGCTGAATCCAATAGCTTTTGTGCTCGGCACCATTGCTCATCGCTGCCTAATGCCTTCTCAGGTTTAGTCGATATTTTTACGTCTAAATCATGGTAGCCATAATCACCATAAACCTGCTTTGCACGTTGGAGAAAACCACGTATCTCCTCCTCTGCCTGAGACCAACAGCAAAAAACATGGGCATCATCCTGAGTGAACTGGCGTGCGCGCAGGCAACCATTTAACGAACCGGAGGATTCATTACGGTGCACCAAGCCAAACTCAAATAGCCGCAGAGGCAAATCTCTATGGCTATGTACTCCGCGCTTAAACAGCAAAATATGGGCAGGACAAGACATGGGTTTTAACACATATTCATCGATGTTTTCCTTCCCACCACCGAAAAACATGTTCTCTGCAAACATGTCCATATGCCCAGACGTTTGCCATAACTCCTTCTTCATAAAAACAGGCGTGTTCACCTCCTCAAAACCATTGCGACGATATACGCGCCTCATGTGCTCTTGAATATCTCGGAATAATGCCCAGCCATTCGGGTGCCAAAAAATCATACCTGGCGCCTGTGGTTCAGAGTGAAACAGGTCAAGTTGTTCTGCAATTTCGCGATGTGTTTTCATCATTCTCTCCTGAGTTAAATCTGAGTTAAATCTGAGCGAAATACAAAACCAAGGTATAAAAAAAACCTCTGGCGATGTCGCTCAGAGGGTTTTTTTAAAGACGCAAAAAACTACCCCCCGAGAATTCTCGTGGTGGTAGTGGTGGTGTTAATTGCGCTTACGTATATTTTGTTCATGGGCCAGTAATAACAAATCATCCCTATCGCGGCAAGCATTTTGTTTAAAAATGCCACAGTATCGCGTTAGCTTCTAGTCACTAACACACTGCGTTTAAACTCAGACAGCCCCGGCCACAAGTCATTATTTAAAATACATTTTTGTGATAAAACGCATTGATTAAACCGTATAGAGCGGGTTAAAGTGTGACCACTAAGTAAAAAGTGTGACCACTTAAGGAAAATGCAGGGCAAACTCGAACTCAATCATCGAAGACGCCATTTAAGGAAGAAAAAGCAAATCAGCAATGTGCGCCCAAACTCTTAGCAGACAACTCTGCCACCACTTTCCAAAACTATAAATAAATTTTATTAGCGGGTTATGTCATCAATTTAACGATTGGCTTGCATTACTTCTGGGACGTAAATGACCGATTTCAGCAACAGTATGTTATCCCTAGCGATAATACTCTCCAGCATGTTTGCCATAGTGGGTGTCATGTATGGCTTGCTGAAATATCGCGATGCAACCGTAAAGCTACCCGTCGATCGTGAACAACTCGCCCGCATTCCCGCTTATGGTTTACAGCAACAAATACAAGATCTGCAGATGGACTTAATCGGAAGTATGCTGATGGGCGCGATGATAGTATCCCTGCCGTTTGCCGTCAGCAGCCTTAAAGCCCACATCACAGTCGGTCAATTTCCGTGGATATCTGTCACAACGGGTTTAATGGGATTAGCTTATTGCGGCTTTAAAACATGGAAAAACTTTTCAAAGCTCACCAAATTACGTCTAGGCCACACAGCAGAAATTGCCACAGCCAATGAACTCATAGGCTTACAAGCACTCGGTTATCAAGTATTTCACGATGTCCAAGCCGACGGCTTTAACATCGACCATCTTGTGGTAGGCAAAAATGGCGTATTCGCCATTGAAACCAAAGGCCGCCATAAACGGAACAAAGACCTACTCCAAACCAATGGAAATGGCCCAGGCTCTGGTAAAAAAGGCTATCAAGTATTTTACAAAGACGGGCGCTTAAACTTCCCCTCGTGGACTGAAACCAAACCCATAGAACAGGCTGAACGTCAGGCAAAGTGGGTCAGCCAATGGTTAACCAAAGCCACAGGAACACCAGTATCCTCAACCCCAGTCCTAGTATTCCCCGGCTGGTATGTCACCTGTCAGACCAAACCACCGTTCCCGATTATCAGCCACAAATTTTTAGTCGGCACTATCCCAACCCTGCGAACCCAAGTACTCAGCCAGCAACAAGTAGAACAGATTATTTATCAAGTCGCACAGCGATGCTTGAGTAAAAGCGAAGCGAGGAAATGATGCCTTTTGAAAAGGTTTGTTCTGTTCCACTGTTTATAATCAGACAGATTCAATCTATATAAGGTCTAATAGTGAATAAAGCAGCCAAATACCAACATTTGAATATATTTCTAGCTCAAGATGATCATAAAAGTGTGTCATATCACAAGTTGCTTAAAGCTAGCGCTGACTATGAAACCTATCAGCTAAAGCCCCCCCCTTGATATCGCCGGTGTTTTATATGTCAAAAAGTCGAAGTCTAGCCCCCCTAGTTGGGCTAAGTTCGCAAAGTCTTTAACCAATACTTCAATAGATGATCTGCAGAATCGTTCAACTTCAGCCGTGTTAATCATAAGAGCTACTAAGGCCACAATGGTTATCACTTTCGGCTACGGTCGCCATTTGTTAGATATGGAATGTTTCGTAACGGATTTTGGTATAAAAACGGCTCTAAATACGTTAAATCACGCAACTCTTCGTAGTGTCGACGTTATTACATTAGACGAACAGGGTGTTCAAAAGAAAGCGCAAGCTTCTCGTTCAACCAGTGTTGAAGTCTTCGGTATCGATATATCTAAAGATCTATTACGAGGTGTTACTGGTTCGCCAAAGAACGGTGTTGATTTTTTAATATATCTGGAAGTGGGACTACATTTTCATTCAGAAAAGAAATAGAAATTACTGATATTCCAACTTTAGTAGACAAAATATATGATTACTATAAAAGTAGTGATTATAAGAAATCTTTTGCCTGGGTGGATAACATACGTCGCTTAGAAGAAAAAAAAGATACAGATCCACTGAATCAAATATTGATTGATGATCTTAAAAATGCTCATCCGAAAATAGTAATATCAATCCCTGAAATGTTGAATTGGGATGAGATTACAGGCTTCAGTTTTACAAGGAGTAAATTAAATGTGAAACCAACCATTGAAAGTGATGACTACTATTCCAACCTAGATAAAGATAGTCTATCCATAGACTCCTTGAAAAGGGATCGCCTGTTTGTCTTTCACACAACCGAAGAAGATATAGAGTATAAATTGTACGATTGCTTTTACTTTGAAATAAAGAAATCAGGGAAAACATACATATTATTTTCTGGTGTATGGTACGAGATCGCCGATAGTTTTGTAGACACCATTGATAAATTACTGGCTGAAGTAAAAGTAGCCACTCTCGATTTTCCAGAAGTTTATATTTGGGAAGAATTAGCCACAAAAGGGAGAAATAAAGGGAAAGTAGTTGAGAAGATTGAAGCTGAAGGTGATTACAATATTCGTGCAGCAAAGGAAAAGGGTTACCATGTTTTAGATAAAAAACTTGTAAAGAGTGATAAAACAACCACTGCTATAGAGTTGTGTGATCTGCTTACAAAAGATAGCCAATTTATTCATGTAAAGCATCGCAAAGGGGGCTCCGCAGGATTAAGCCATTTGTTTGCACAAGGAAATATTGCTGCAGAAATAATGCTTGGAGATAGAAAATTCAGGATTGCTGCTAGAACAGTAATTCGTAATCAGGTTTCGAAAGATATTGTTGAAACTGTACCGTTAGATAAAGTTGATAGCACCAAAATAGAGATCGTGTTCTTAATTCTTGGTGAAGAATCAAGTAGCCTTAAAAATAACCTGCCATTTTTCAGTAAAGTTAATCTCACCAAAACCTATGAAAACTTGAGTCAGAAAGGATTTAAAGTAACGGTTGCTGGCGTAGACAAAATCATAAAGCCGACTACGTAAATTCAAAAATTACACCAGATTAGGCATTGTTGCACCAGTGACCGTCTAAAACATGGATGTTTTAGTAGAGCCTACAGGGGAGATTTTATTTAAACATAAGCACGGCGTGTCACTGGTGTAACAGTGCAAAGCCTGCGGCAGGCAATTGGGAAATGGCGTGATCAAAAGCCATGAAAAGTTTTTAGCACTACTAAGCTCAGCAGAAATACAATTATAACGCTGTTGATTTATGGTCTATGCAATATAAAAATGCTTGAAAGCATTCAATTTTAATAAAAGTATATCTTATTAAATATTTTGAAATAACACTTTCTAAAATGGCAAGCTGATTAAAGGTGAGTCACTCACCCTAAAATTTAAGTTGGATTACACAACCACTTAAAAACACTACCTCAAACAATAAATTTCCTATAATATCATTTATACAAACAGACAATGATGCAGTCTCTAATTTCAAGCACTGATTTTACCCTGCAAACAAACTGCCAAACTATGACATTATGTCTTTTCTAATTTAAATGGATATTTTTAAAATGAAAAAACTATTTTTACCACTTATACTAATAGCATCAGGTTGTGCAGTACAACCTCAAAACTATGATCTAAGTACTTCTGGTTCTTTTCCTCCCATAAAAACTAAACAAAACATTACTAACTTAGAAATTAGCACTTTCAAATACGAACCCCATGTGAGTATTAGCCAAAATACCATATCTCATTTAGGTTGCTTACCTTGTCAAGCCGACGGGAGTTCTGCGGGGCTAGTTTTCTCCACCCCAATTAACGAAATTGTTCAAGCAGAAGTAAAAAATGCGCTTGATGAAGTTATTATTCCTTCAGTAAATCCTGAATGTAAATTAGGAGCAACTATTCATATGGCGGCTTGGGATGTAATGGATGGTGACACTATCGTTGACATTACTTATACCCTAACGAAATTCGATCAAATTAAATATATAAAACGTATTAGAGGGCATCATGATAGTGCCCTATTTGAAACTAACAAAATAGATCGGTTTCTTGCAAAAGCCTCCCGTAAATCAGCAGAATTGCTCGTAACAAACAATGAGTTTTTTCGAGAATGGCAAAGCAACTGCGCAAACGCACAATAAGCACGAAAAGAATGTCAGGACAGGCATAACTTTTCACTCAACGGTTACACCAGATTATGCATTGTTGCACCAGTGACCTTCTAAAACATGGATGTTTTAGTAGAGCTTACAGGGGCGATTTTATTTAAACATAAGTACGGCGTGTCACTGGTGTAACTAATATAAGAGAATGCGAAAGCCTGCGGCAGGCAATTAGCAACACTGCATTATCAGCAACTTATAAAGCTAATTAGCAGCTCAATCATGGCAGAATGAATAACTAACCAACAAAAAAGCGAACCGCTAAGGGTTCGCTTTTCATCAAACGTTAGAACTGAATAACGTGTTATTCAGACCTTACATAATCACATCACAGCCGAAGCTAACTCCCAATAAGGGCTTGCAGTCGCAAGCCCAATGATCAACTGAATTCTAGTTGGAAACTAACTAGATCAGCAGTGTCACAACCCCTTTAATGAACTAGCCAAAGAATGTCAGGACAGGCATAACTCGTCACTCAACGAGTACACCAGAACTGGCATTGTTGCACCAGTGACCTTCTAAAACAGGATGTTTTAGTAGAGCCTACAGGGATGTATGCACGGCGTGTCACTGGTGTAACAGTGCGAGAGCCTGCGGCAGGCAATTAGCAGCACTGTGCTATCAACAACTTAAAAGTTAATTAGCAGCTCAATCTCAGCAGAATAAATAACTAACCAATAAAAAAGCGAACCGCTAAGGGTTCGCTTTTCATCAAACGTTAGAACTGAATAACGTACTATTCAGCCCCTACTCGTAGTCTGATAATGGTGCACACGAACACATCAAGTTGCGGTCGCCGTAGACATCATCAATACGATTCACGGTTGGCCAGAACTTGTTGGTGCGTACTGATGCACTTGGGAACACGGCCACTTCGCGGCTGTATGGACGCGTATCAAACTCTGGGTCCATGATATCGGCCATAGTGTGCGGTGCGTTGTGCAGCGGGTTGTTGTCCACTGGCCATTCGCCCGATTCCACTTTGGCGATTTCAGCGCGGATTGACACCATAGCGTCGATGAAACGATCGAGTTCCACCTTAGATTCAGATTCCGTCGGCTCAATCATCAGGGTTCCCGCAACAGGGAAGCTCATGGTTGGTGCGTGGAAACCGTAGTCATTCAAACGCTTAGCGATATCCATTTCGGTCACGCCTGAGGCTTCTTTCAGTGGACGTAAGTCGATAATACATTCGTGCGCCACGCGATCGTTACGGCCACGGAACAATACTGGGTAGTGTTCAGACAGCTTCTTCATCACGTAGTTGGCGTTTAACAGCGCAGTTTGGGTCGACTTTTTCAGGCCTTGAGAGCCTAACAGCTTAATGTACATCCAACTGATAGGCAGAATGCCCGCGCTACCATAAGGTGCGGCTGATACAGCGCCGTTGTGATCACTTTCACGGCCCGGTTTAACCACAACGTGGCCCGCAACGAATGGGGCTAAGTGCGATTTCACGCCGATTGGGCCCATACCTGGGCCACCGCCGCCGTGTGGAATAGCGAAGGTTTTGTGTAGGTTAAGGTGTGATACGTCGGCACCGATAAAGCCAGGAGACGTTAAGCCAACCTGCGCGTTCATATTGGCGCCGTCTAAGTACACTTGACCGCCGTGCTGATGCACTATGTCGCAGATTTCGCGGATAGATTCTTCATACACACCGTGGGTCGATGGGTAAGTGATCATGATGCAAGACAGGTTTCCAGCCACTTCGGCGGCTTTGGTCTTCAGATCTTCTAAATCGACGTTACCTTGCTTGTCACAGGCAGTAACTATCACTTGCATACCGGCTAATTGCGCCGATGCTGGGTTAGTACCGTGGGCAGATTGCGGGATCAAACAGATGTTTCTGTGCGCATCGCCACGTGACTCATGGTATTTCTTGATGGCTAACAAGCCAGCGTATTCACCTTGAGCGCCTGAGTTAGGCTGGATACACACAGCGTCGTAGCCTGTGATGTTCACTAACCAAGTCGACAGCTCTTCAATCAACTGGGTGTAGCCTTTGGCTTGATCCAGTGGGCTGAATGGGTGCATGTTGGCAAATTCTGGCCAGCTCACAGGGAGCATTTCAACCGCTGCGTTTAACTTCATGGTGCATGAGCCCAGTGAAATCATCGAGTAGTTAAGTGCTAAGTCTTTGCTTTCGAGACGTTTGATATAACGCATCATCTCGGTTTCGCTTTGATAGCGATTGAAGGTTGGGTGGCTTAAAATCGCATCTTGACGCACGAGTGCAGCAGGAATCGATTGGCTACCTTGGCTCACGATTTGCGCGTCTAACGCGGCAACATCTAAACCATGGCCAGCGCCTAAGATCACATCAAACAGCGCGTCGATATCTGTGCGCAATGTGGTTTCGTCTAAGCTCACGCCCACAGTGCCGTCGGCATCGAAACGTAGGTTCATTTCAGCAGCCAGTGCACGTGCATTAACAGCAGCAACATCTAAGCCTTTGGTGCTGATGGTATCAAACCAAGTGCTGTTGACTAAGCTCACGCCCTTCGCTTGCAAACCTGCCGCTAAAATATCGGCAAAACGGTTAATGCGTGACGCGATAGTTTTCAGGCCATCTGGGCCGTGGAATACGGCGTAGAAAGACGCCATGTTCGCTAATAAAATTTGTGCAGTACAAATGTTTGAGTTGGCTTTTTCGCGGCGAATATGTTGCTCGCGAGTTTGCATCGCCATACGCAGAGCGCGGTTACCACGGGCGTCTTTTGACACACCAATGATACGGCCAGGCATAGAACGTTTGTGCTCGTCACGGGCAACGAAGAAAGCCGCGTGTGGACCACCAAAGCCCATTGGTACGCCGAAACGCTGTGCACTACCAAATACCACATCGGCGCCCATAGAGCCCGGTGATTTCAGTAATACCAAAGACATAATGTCGGCGGCCACAGTCACAATCACATTCTTCGCACGCAGGGTTGCGAATAATTCGGTGAAGTCAGTGATTTGACCGAAACGGTTAGTATATTGGAACAAAGCACCAAACAGCTCGTAGTTAACGGCTTCGCTTGCAGGACCAACCACCACTTCAAAACCAAAACACTCAGCGCGGGTTTTCACTACGTCTAAGGTTTGCGGGAACACATCATCGGCAACGAAGAAGATATTGGCTTTTTTCGCTTTAGAAACACGCTTTGCCAGCGCCATCGCTTCGGCAGCAGCGGTTGCTTCATCTAGTAAAGAAGCAGAAGCCAAATCTAAACCCGTTAAGTCCATCGACACTTGTTGGAAGTTTAGAATGGCTTCTAAACGGCCTTGGGCGATTTCTGGCTGATATGGCGTGTAAGCCGTGTACCAACCTGGGTTTTCAAATACGTTACGCAGGATCACGTTTGGCACTTGTGTGCCGTAGTAACCCATACCTATGTAGCTCTTAAATACTTGGTTTTGGTCCGCTAAACCACGAATGTAGGCAATGCCTTCGGCTTCGCCGCAGGAATCACCAATGCTCAGGTCTTGGCTTAAACGGATCGACTCAGGCACGATTTGCGCGGTCAGATCTTCCAGTGACTCAGCACCAACAAAATTCAGCATCGCTTGCTGTTGGTTACTATCTGGGCCGATATGACGACGTAAGAATAAATCGTGCTGTTCTAACTGAGTAAGGGTTTGCTTGGTCATGATAAACCTTGTTCCAGATTTGCCGAAATTCAGAACTGTAGGGTACTGATTAACGGGCTGTTGTTATGTCAATCTTGCGCTAAAACAAACGAAGCCCCTCAGGGCTTCGTTAGCGTCGACGATTAATCTTCGTCGATTACAGCTTGGTAGCCTTCGGCATCCAGCAGGGCGTCGACTTCTGATTCGTCAGAAGGCATTACGCGGAAGAACCAGCCTTCGCCGTAAGCGCTGCTGTTAACGAGTTCTGGAGAATCTTCCAGCGCTTCGTTCACGGCAATCACTTCGCCAGAAATTGGGGCATAAATGTCAGACGCCGCTTTTACTGATTCAGCTACAGCACAGTCTTCACCCGCAGTTACAGTGTCGCCAACTTCTGGGAGTTCAACGAAAACCATGTCACCTAACAGCTCTTGGGCATGTTCAGTGATACCTACTGTGTAGCTGCCGTCTTCTTCCTTGCGGATCCATTCGTGTGAAGAGGCGTATTTCAGTTCTGTCGGAATATTGCTCATTGTTCTTGTTCCTTGTTCCGTTTTTTTAAAATGCTTGTTTACCGTTGCGCACAAAGTTTGGCGCTACTACTCTAACAGCCACACGTTTTTTACGCATTTCGACTTCCGCCGTATCCCCAATTGAGTTAGGAACACGCGCCATCGCAATAGAATAGCCCAATGTTGGCGAGAAAGTACCGCTGGTAATCACGCCTTGGTGCTCAACACCGGCTGAGTCGGTGAAAAATACTGGCATATCATGGCGTAACACGCCCTTTTCTTCCATCACTAGACCAACAAGTTTGTCGGTTCCGGCATCGCGAAGTGTTTCGAGGGCTTTACGGCCGATGAAGTCACGGTCGCTCGGTTCCCATGCGATGGTCCAGCCCATGTTGGCGGCCAATGGGTTGATGGTTTCGTCCATGTCTAAGCCGTAAAGATTCATGCCGGCTTCGAGACGCAGTGTGTCACGGGCACCGAGACCACAAGGTTTAACACCTTGATCTAACAATGCTTGCCACATGGCCTCTGCTTCGTTTTCTGGGACGATAATTTCGTAGCCTGCTTCGCCTGTGTAACCCGTAGTCGCAATAAACAGAGAACCGGCTTGCTTACCGAAGAAAGGTTTCATGCCTTCGATGGCGGCGTTTTGCTCGGCACTGAACACGGCTGCGGCTTTCGCTTTAGCGTTAGGACCTTGAACGGCGATCATCGCCAGCTCTGGACGCTCAGTCACAGTGACATCAAAACCTTGGGATTGCTTGGCGATCCAAGCGAGATCTTTTTCGCGGGTCGCTGAGTTCACTACCACGCGGTAGTTAGTGTCAGTGAGATAGTAAGTGATGAGGTCGTCGATGACGCCAGCATTTTCGTCTAACATGCCGCCGTATAAGGCTTTACCTGGAACTTTAAGCTTAGCCACATCGTTTGCCAGCAACTTACGCAGAAATGCACAAGCGTCGTTACCAATCACATCAACCACTGTCATGTGGGAAACGTCGAACATACCCGCGTCTTGACGCACGGCATTGTGTTCTTCGATTTGTGAGCCATAGTTGAGAGGCATGTCCCAACCGTGGAAGTCGACCATCTTAGCGTTTGATTCTAAGTGCTTGTTAAACAGAATAGTTTTGTTAGCCATTGTTATCCCTTTTTTGCGGCCTTTTTCAGGTCTCTGCCTAGTGTAGGGTGTAGATACTAGGGTCTAAAATGCGGCGAAATTATACCTTGCGTCACAAATTTGTATACAGGAGATTTTTCTAATCCGAAGTCAGTGCCATTAGATTTTCTCATCTTTAACATGTAATTTTTTTACATGCGAAGACCAGATTTGCGCAGCTTGCAGTCAATATGCTGATATTAGCGGCAATTCTGATCACATTAGCGCAACCGAGGCTAACGACATAACTTAGGCAGCGCCGACTTATTGCCCATGGCCTGTTGTATGAACACTGTTTTCAGCCCAGCGACATTATCAACCAGATTTAAGCCCAGATCGCGGATCGCTTTTTTAAGCGGATTCGTCCCTTCGAATAAGCGTTTAAAGCCTTCCATCGCCGCAATCATCTCCATTGCATCGGCTTTACGCCAACGTTCCAGTGCGCGCAGCTGGGCATAATCGCCGATATCTTTACCCGCTTGCTGTAATTCGCTGATGACTTCGATGATGCTGGCCGCATCTAAAAAGCCAAGGTTCACCCCTTGGCCCGCCAGCGGATGGATAGTGTGGGCGGCGTCGCCTGCCAACACTAAACGGTGGCGGGCAAAATGGCGGGCGTAGCGCATCCGTAATGGAAAGGCTTGGCGCTCGCTTTCCAGCTGACAAATCCCCAAACGACCGTCAAAAGCCGCGGTTAAGTTGCGCTCGAATTGCACTTTGTCCATTGCTAATAATTCATTGGCGCGCTCGGGCGGCACCGACCAGACGATGGAGCAGAGATTGTCTTCATACAAAGGTAAAAATGCTAACGGGCCGTCCTTTAAAAACACTTGGCGGGCGGTGGCAAGGTGCGGCATTTCGGTGCGGATCGTCGCGACGATTGCGTGGTGGCCGTAATCCCAAAATGTCAGCGGGATCTTACATTGCTCACGCACCCAAGAGTTGGCGCCATCGGCGGCGATCACCAAGGCGGCACTTACGTTGTCGCCATTGGCGAGGGTCAGCCAAGCTTCGCGCTCGCCAAAGGCAATGCGTTCTAAGCGTTGGTTTTCAATATGAGTGATATTGTCAAACTCACCGACGCGTTTCGCCAGCGCAAAGCTAATGGCATCGTTTTCGATAATCGCGCCGAGACTGGTTTCGCTGATGCTGTTGGCGTCAAAGGCAATTTTGCCGAAACCGTCTTTATCCCACACCGCCATTTTTTGATAAGGCGTGGCACGGGAAGTGTCTAAATAAGTCCATGCACCTAAGTTTTCTAACAAGCGCTGACTCGCCTTATTGATGGCGCTCACCCGTAAACGCGGCTCGCCGACAACGGCATCCGTGTGGCCCGCATCGATAACGACGACATTAAGATTGGCCTGTGCCAATCCAATCGCGGTGGCGAGTCCCACCATGCCGCCACCCACAATGGCGATGTCATAGGCTTGTGAACTTAACATGGGTACATCCTTTTCGCGTTGCGATACCAGTAATGAAAAGCGAGTTATTTCCAGCCCATCGCCTTTTGAGCAACGGGGGTTTTAAGTGGCGGAAACCAAGATAATAAGCGCAAGCCTAAGTTACGACCCAGCGCCATCGGCCAGTATTGGTTTGAAAAGCCACGGACTAAAAATTCGATATTCCGGATAGTGCTGTTTCTGTCGTGCTCGCGGGCATTGAGATAAGCATGGGTCACGGCGGCGGAGCCGATATCATCACCCTGATCTAGCGCCGTTTTGAGCACCTCAAGTAAGCTCACTACATCCCGCAGGCCTAAGTTAAATCCTTGCCCCGCAATTGGATGCAGCGTCTGCGCCGCATTGCCAATAAACACACATCTGTGATGAATTGGCCTTGGCATATACGACAAATTAAGCGGATACGCATGGCGCGCGCTGACATCGATAAACGTGCCCGCACGATAACCAAAGGCCTGCTGCAGCGCCGCTAAAAATTCCGTTTTAGGCGCGGTTTGCATCTGTTTAGCCCGTGCATCATCGAGCGCCCACACCAGGGATAAGCGAGGTTGACCTTGGCTATCGCCCATAGGCAACAACGCTAAGGGACCCGTTTGGGTAAAGCGCTCATAGGCCCAATGTTGATGCGGCTTGTCGGTTTGAATATTGGCAATAATCGCGGTTTGCTCAAAAGCCACTTGGGTCACGGGCAAAGCAAAACTGCTGCGCACTTTGGATTGCAGACCATCGGCGGCGACCACGAGTTTTGCTTTAAGGCGCTCGCCCGTGTCGAGCACTAAGGTGTGGCCTTCAACGGCGGGTTCCACTTGGGCAAGCTTGGCGGGGCAATAGAGTTTTACCTCGCTCTTATTCAACTCGTTAAACAACACTTGGCCGACACGCTCAAGCTCGACCACTTGGCCTAAGGCCTCTAAATGAAACTGCGCGGCATTGAGTTCTGTCATGCCAAAGTGGCCGCGATCCGATACATGGATATTTTCAATCGCCGTGCCCAAATGGGCGAGCTTTGGCCAGAGGCCTAAACGGGATAATTCGAAAATAGAACCATGGGCGATAGCGATGGAGCGAGCATCGAATCCGGGATGTTGTTTATCAGGAAGGTGCGCCTCGATTAAGGCGATGGAAAGCGGCCTAGCTGCGGATAAAGAAAGACGCGCGAGAGCCAACGCGAGCGTCGCCCCCGCCATCGCACCGCCTACAATCGCGATGTCGACGTGTTGAACTGAAGTATCCATGTGATTTGTGGCCGTCATGGGGATCTCATTCAAGCTTTGGCATTTCACTAATGCCATTAAACATCAGTGCTATGCACTCAAAAACACCAGTGCTATGGATTCAAAGGCAGGTTTGCCCGCCTTTGATATCAAATGAAGCCACTACTGCGTTAACTTATTAAGCATTTAACCTAAGCATTAAACCTAAGCGCTAAACAATCGCGGTAAATTAATGCACCACCGCAGTATCGTCAGTCTCGCCAAGCGGGATCTCAGGGCCAAACTCCGAGTAACACATAATGGCGGCGATGCGCACAAACTCGAGTAGTTCAGTGTAAGCGGCTTCGGATTCTTCATCGTCGGCAACATCAAATTCGACTTGGGCAATTTCCGCCAAGTCTTTGATCACTTCACGCACTTCTGCCGAGGCTTGATTCAGTTTCGGCTGAATAATTGCCATGCCAGTCAAAAAGCTTTGGGTCCAAAGGGACAAGGCTTCAACACGTTGGCTGAGCGGCTCTTCTTCTTCGGGCAACAACGGCATGAAACCAAATTCAAAATCCACTAAACGCGCGACAGAATCATTAAACAAATCACACACTAATTGGTGCAACTGCGCTGGCAAAGGTTGACCATCGTTCATCAAGTCAAATAAAGGCTTGATCCAAGTGTCGCCAGTTTGCGCTACACCACCGCAAATTAAACCGACTAAAGCACCGTGAACTTCTACCGGATGTTGGCCGATTTCAGCCGCATCTAAGGCGAGTTTTAAGCTGTCGATACGTAACGAAGGAGGGGTTGCCATGTCAGATCCCAATAAGATTTTTCCAGCAGCAATGCTAGCAGAGATAAAGACTTGAACCAATACTGAATCCCAATAATGGCGAAATCGGCCACACCCTGATAAAAAATTATCCAACTGCTCACACAAACAGCAAACAAAACCGCCAAAGACCAATCCATTTGCGGCTTACCTTGCACTTTTAATATCAGCCCTATATAGTCCGCCCTAAGAGGCTAACGAAAGGATCACCCGCGACATGAGTAACAGTGCTGTTGAAATTACCCTACTTGGGCGCACCTACTCTATCGCTTGCCCGAAAGGTCAAGAGGATGCCTTACGTACGGTAGCGTTGGGAGTTGAACAACAACTCACAGCGTTAAAAACCCGAACCAATAGCCTAAGCCGCGAAGAAATTGCCATTATGGCGGCGCTGAATATTGGACACGAGTTGTTCCAAGAAAAGCAAAAAAATAAGCATTACATGCAACAGATGGACGACAGGATCAGCTTGCTGCAGTCGACCCTCGAAAATGCCTTAGTTGAGCGTTCAACTAAATAGATTTAAACTGTGCGCCTTGGTGATTTAACACCATTTGAGTTAAACCGACTGACGCACAGTGAATGGCTAAACTGGCTTATCTAAATAAACCAATGTTTTAGCGATTCAATACCGTTTTGCTCCCTGGGATGCATGCCAACTGGTAATGTCCCTGTGCCGATAATTTTTATCTCAGGGTGAATGCTTTACTGACATTGTGCATGCTCGGCTTGTACCGAGAAGCCTTAGGAGGTAATCATTTACCCGCCTTGAACCTACGGTTCAAGGGCTACACCGGTAGCGGCATTCTGGGGAGCATCTTAATTTATGTCTACATCCTCCAAACTTTCTCATTTCCCCCCAAAAAGCGACACGGCGCACCTTGCCGTAGAGGTTGCTGCTGTTGGTGAAATGACTGATGTCGCAAGCCATGCGGCAAATATCGCCATTCATACGCAAGAAAGCCGCAATCAGTTACGCAAAAGCATTCGTACCGCCCGCAAATCCCTTTCAGAAAGCGAGCAAACCCAAGCAAGCTTAAGCGCCAGCCAACGAATGCTCGATGCATTGCAGGCCCAAAATGCGCAACATGTGGCGCTTTATCTCACCCACGATGGCGAACTCGCCACGCCGCCGCTGATCGCTGCGCTGTGGCAATTGGGTATTCACACCTATCTGCCAAGGTTGCATCCCTTCAATGCTGGGCAACTGTTATTCCTGCATTACAGTGCTGATACCCCGATGCAGGCGAATCAATTCGGCATCTTAGAACCTAAGTTAGATGTGCGCGCCATTATCCCAGTAACTGAGCTAGATGTGGTTATCACGCCCTTAGTGGCGTTTGATTTAATGGGGAATCGCATGGGCATGGGCGGCGGTTATTACGATAGGACGCTGGCAAACTGGCAGCTTAAAGGTAAACCTTTGCCTATGGGTTATGCCCACGACTGTCAGCAAGTTGTGAGTTTACCCTGCGAGCATTGGGATGTGCCTTTGCCATTCATCATCACCCCAAGTCGCGTACTGACGTTCTAAGCCACTGGCTGTTTTCGAAAAATCAAATGACTATTTTAACTGGCGACCGCCGTCGACATTATGGCAACGACCTGTGACGTAGCGGCTATTAAGTAGGTAGTCCACGAGTTCGATAATCTCCGCATTCCCCGCCTCTTTCGGCAACAGCGCTTTGGCTAAGGTTTTTTGCTGATAGGCGGCGTCATCACCCGTATTAAATAGGATCATCGCCGGCGCAATCGAATTCACTTTCACCTCGGGCGCAAATTTGGCGGCAAAGGATAGCGTCATATTGTGCAGCGCGGCTTTACTGGCGGCATAGGCTATGTGCTTCTGACTGCCCTTCTCTGCCACGTAATCGGTAATATGAATCACATCACTGCCGCCGATTTCATCGCAAGCAGCGACACGTAGCTGCGCCTCTAAGGCCAAGTTCAACTGATAGGGCACGCTCACATGCACTTGCATCATCCGCTGCAGCACTTCGCTCGGCGCAAAAGTGTTACTCTTTAAAGGCTCATTCGTAGTAAGAACAGGATCAGGCAGCCAGTCCGAAGCATTGTGAATAATGGCGCGAATTTGAGGCAGTTGAGTTAACTCATCAATTAAGGCTTGCACTTGGCCATCGTCATAAAAATCGCAGGGATACAGAGTCGCACCTAAAGCGTTCAGCTCATCAATGCTATCGTAATGGCTGCGATAAGTACCAATCACCTGCTGACCTTGGGCGAGAAAATGTTTGGCTAAGGCGTAACCTATGCGTTTACCCACGCCTGTGATTATGATGGGAGATGTCATACCTATCCTTTTGAGTCGTTATTTGTCAGGCTTTACCTTGTTCACTTAAAAGCAAGCAATCAAGTTAACCTTATGAATAACCAAGATGTTACTGTACTCATTTGAATTTAACCTAACAAAAAGCCAAATGAGGCGCGGATTCAATTTAAAATCAGCGTTGATCTAAAATCAGCTGCGATCTAAAACCCTTTAATCTGCGTATAGGTTATAAGAAACCAAGCTTAAGTGCACAAGCCAAGAGCTTAGACCAAGTATTGTGATCAAGTCATCAGAGGTGGACCCGATGGAACTGCGGATTTTTTATGATGGTAACTGTCCATTATGTAGCGCCGAAATGCGTCAACTGAAAGCGCGCGATCCCAACAACTTGATTGCGCTTGAGGATTTAAATGCATCCGACTTTAGTGAACGTTTCAGCCATATCGATAAAGACTACGCCAATACTATTCTCCATGGTGAAACCGCAAAGGGCGAAGTGTTACTCGGGTTAGATGTCACCTGTAAAGCGTGGGCACTGACAGGCACACGTGCTTGGATCCAACTGTTACGCCTGCCCGTGATAAAAACTGTGGCCGATTGGACTTATCTGCGCTTTGCAAAACACAGATACCGAATATCCTATTTACTGACTGGCAAAGCCCGCTGCGACGATAACTGCCAAATTCCCACCAAACGCCGCTGAATGAGCTTTAGAAAGTGTAAAACGCAGGCATAAAAAAACGGAGCTCAATGGCTCCGTTTTTTAATTCGTCATAATCTAAAAAGATTATCCGAAAGATTATTTAACG
The DNA here is from genome assembly GCF_900456975.1 of Shewanella baltica. Lineage (NCBI taxonomy): Bacteria > Pseudomonadati > Pseudomonadota > Gammaproteobacteria > Alteromonadales > Shewanellaceae > Shewanella > Shewanella baltica. The sequence goes on along the minus strand of NZ_UGYM01000002.1, from coordinate 382,629 downwards.
AAATCAACACCTAGTTTGATATCGCCTTTCAGCGTATCTAACATAGAATCACGAGCGTTAGCTTCGAATGCACTCACTTCACCGTAAGGCAGTACTTTTTCAATACCGTTTTTGCCTAACAGCACAGGTTGTGCGAAGAACTCTGCGTGCTCGCTGCCGCCGTCAACATAGGCGCATTCAACGATGTTAGCTTCGCCTTGCAGACCACGAACCAAAGACAGGCCGAAACGGCAAGCCGCTTGACCCATAGACAGAGTCGCGCTACCGCCACCGGCTTTAGCTTCAACCACTTCTGTACCCGCGTTTTGAATACGAGTCGTCATCGTTGCCACTTCTTCGTCAGTGAAAGTCACGCCTTCAACTTGAGACAGTAATGGCAGAATGGTCACGCCGCTGTGGCCGCCGATCACATTGACTTTAACGTCAGCAACATTCAGGCCTTTTAATTCGGCGATGAAGGTTTCAGAACGGATCACGTCTAATGTCGTGATACCGAACAGACGGTTCTTATCATAAACACCCGCTTTCTTCATCACTTCTGCAGCGATAGCGACAGTGGTGTTGACTGGGTTAGTGATAATGCCAACCAAAGCCGTAGGGCAAGTTGCCGCTACTTTTTCGATCAGGTTGCGAACGATACCAGCATTGATATTGAACAGATCTGAACGATCCATACCAGGCTTACGCGCAACACCAGCAGAAATTAGAACAACGTCAGCACCCACTAGGGCAGGCGTTGGATCTTCACCAGCAAAACCTTTGATTTCAACAGCAGTAGGGATGTGGCTCAAGTCAACCGCAACACCCGGAGTAACCGGTGCGATATCATATAGAGACAAATGTGAACCCGCAGGCAGTTGAGTTTTTAACAGTAGGGCAAGAGCCTGGCCGATACCACCAGCAGCACCAAGTACAGCAACTTTCATAGTTATCTCCGTTATTTCTCGGATATGTGTGACATGGATCTAATTTACGTTGGCGTCACATTACTGGAATGTCACAACAATTTCAATTATCCCTTAGTCGTGGGACAAAAGAATTCCGGAATAAGTTAGAAGCAATGTAGAACAATTACTCAAATTGGTATTTTTAAGCCCCCAGCAAACGCTTAACCACAGGGGATTAGTGAATTTTTATTCAACCAATCTGGTTATTTGTTGACAATTTTTCTAAAAATATTCAAAATGGGCCTGTTTTTTTGAATAACGAATAATAATATTATGCAAACGACCAAGAATCAGGATGACCTTGTTAGAATTTTTAAGTCGATTTTAAAAGAAGAGCGCTTTGGCTCTCAAAGTGAAATCGTCACCGCCTTGCAAGCTGAAGGCTTTGGTAATATTAACCAATCAAAAGTATCACGCATGCTCAGCAAGTTCGGCGCAGTGCGGACTCGCAACGCTAAGCAAGAGATGGTGTATTGCTTGCCGGCCGAATTAGGCGTACCCACCGCGGGTAGCCCGCTGAAGAATTTGGTACTCGACGTCGATCATAACCAAGCAATGATTGTCGTGCGAACTAGCCCAGGTGCCGCGCAGCTGATTGCCCGTTTATTGGATTCTATCGGTAAACCAGAAGGCATTTTGGGCACGATTGCCGGTGATGACACTATCTTTATTTGTCCATCGAGCATCCAAGATATCGCCGATACCTTAGAAACCATCAAATCTTTATTCAATTACGCAGAATAAAAAAACAGGTCAGCTTGCTGACCTGTTCTATTTCATCTGTGCGCATTTCTGTCCAATCTTGCGCTGATTATTTGGCCATTGTCCCGATTACGTTACACATTTAAGCCAATCTCGCGCGCACCGATGTTTATACGCTAAGGTCAGTAAGCCACACTGATGCGCTGATTTGCGTGAGTGCCCTGTTCGGCCTCATCTAACATGGCTTTAGCGTAATCCGTAACAGAAATGCGGCTGCGACCATTAGCATCGGTAAAGAAGCTGTCGCCACCAAGGCGATATGGGCCTTCACTCTCGCCAGGATAAATCTCAGCGGCGGGGCTCACAAAGGTCCAATTAATTGCAGTTTGCGCCGCACGGAATACCTGCAAAGCTTCACCCTGAGCTAACGCCTCATCTTTATATGCAGCGGGGAAATCTGGGCTAGAAACCAGAGTCACACCCGGTGCCACTTCTAAGCTCCCTGCGCCACCAACCCACAATAAACGTGGCACCTTAGCGTTAGGCAGCACATCCAGTAAATGCTGAACCGTACTCGCCACTAGGTCATGATTTTGTTGTGCGCGGCCACCAACAGCGGCAATGACAACATCTACGCCAGCAAAGGTTTGCGCAACTAATGGCTGCTCTAAATCCACAGCATGCACAGCCACATCAGTAGCGGATAACTTGCTCGGATCACGCACTAGCGCTGTTACTTGGTGCCCACGGCTCAATGCTTCTTTTAAAATTGCACCACCAATCCAACCTGTTGCACCTAAAATTGCGATTTTCATTTCGTTAACTCTCTCTGATGACTTACATTGAAGCCAGTTTACTTGCAGTGGTTCCCGTGATAAACATCAATAAATGAGCATGATTGTTTCAGTTTGAGGTACTAATATGGATAAAATTGCCGCAATACGCAGTTTCGTCGAAGTGGCAAACTGTGGCAGCTTTACCAAAGCTGCCGAGCATTTAGACCTCAGCCGCCTGCAGGTGTCCCGCCATATTCAAGAAGTGGAGCAGTGGTTGAGTTTACGCTTACTACACCGTACCACCCGCAGCGTCAGCCTGACTTTGCAAGGCGAAGAAGCGCTGCAATTTTGCCAGCGGATATTAAGTGAAGTCGCCGCCATGGAAAGCCGCGCCCACAGCCATAACAGTGAACTGGTGGGCAGTATTCGTATCGCCACACCAATTGGCCTTGGACAGCACAGCCTGTTTGATGTTGTCGATCGCTTTATTAAAATTCACCCTAAGGTCAGCATTCAGCTGGTGATGTCAGACAGTTTTGCCCAATTAGTGGATGAGCGAGTCGATGTGGCGCTGCGCTACACCGAGCAGCCCGATGAGAATTTGATTGCCCGCCGTTTAATGACCATAGATGCCGTGATCTGCGCTGCGCCGAGTTACCTTGATAGCAACACACCACTTGTCGAGCCCATAGATCTACTGGCTCACAACTGCCTGATACACTCGGCGCAACAAAATTGGCCTTTCCTGAAAGAGCTGCAAGCCGAGCACGTGAAAGTCACAGGCAATCTTAAAGCTAACGACATGGGCGTATTGGTGAGTGCGGCGCTGCGGGGACATGGCATAGTGCGCTTGCCATGCGACTTAGCCAATCAATACCTTGCCAGCGGCCAGCTCAAAGAAGTGTTACCCGACTTTACGACGCCAGGCCAAACCCTATGGGCGGTGTACTTATCCCACAGTTATCAGCAAAATCTGGTGCGCGCCTTTATCGATTTCACTGCCCAGCAATGGCAACTCGATATCAAAAAATGGCTCCCTGCGCATTAGCATAAAAAACGCACTTAGGCGTTAGCGTAAGTGCGTGTTAATTGATGCTGAATCTGCGCAGATATCGAAAGCTTATTCGTCGAATTGCAGCATAAAATCCAATGCGGGGGCAAAGAAGGATGAGCCTGTCATCGCCTTGGTGAAATGCATCAAGTGATCATGGTTACCTTCGCCATCACCAAACATCATGCTATGCAGCATTTTTTCAAAATGCTCAGGCGTACGGCAGTTAGAGATAAACATTAATCCCTGCTCTTTTAGTGAACCATAGGGCATGCTCTGGCGCAGGATTTCCATCGACTGACCATTCGCATCTTTAAGATTCACCCGCTTGATATGGCTGGTCAGTGGCTTATCTTCTGACTCATACTCGATATTATCTTGCTTAGTGCGACCGATAATATCTTCTTGTTTTTTAACCGGCAATCTATGCCATTTACTCAAGTTATGGGCATACTTTTGCACGTGAATATAGCTGCCGCCCCTAAACTCAGGATCTTCATCACCAACCAGAGCGACTTCTTGACGGTGACGCCCCTTAGGATTTTCGGTGCCATCGACAAAGCCGGTTAAATCGCGGCTATCCATAAATCGAAAACCCCGTTCTTCATCGACTAGTTCCACTAAATCTTCAAACATTTGGCTGATTTCATTAGCGACTAAATGCAGAATATCGTAACGATCGCAGCGGATATGCACGAACAAATCATATTCAATTGCCGGTGCTTCACGGCTGCCGACTTGCATCGCAGGGAAAGGCTTAAGCATTTCAGGACGCGCATTAGGATAGAGGCTATCCCAATAGTTAGCGCCAATCCCTACAAAACCATTGAATGCACTGTCAGAATACTGATCTGTCAGCTCATAAATATACTGCGCAACGTTGGCAAGACAGGGACGTAATTGTGACTCTACATTGTCATTGGCATTAAACATCAAATAGACACTGTGTAAGTTCCCCTCTGCACACACACCCAACTGTTCACGCGGCATATTTTGTATATCCATTTGGTTATCACCCTTTTTCTAAATTCATTTTCGGCAATATTATCCGCAACTTTACCTGAAAATGACATTAACTAACGCACAGTTTGTTCTGGTTTATCATGATAATGCTCATTACGCAGCGTTATCGCGCCCAAGATCCCTAAATGTAAAAATTGACGAGACTGTAAAAGTCTCGTCAATCAGTTTAATCGAATAAATGAAGCAAAGCTTACTCTGCCTCAAGCTTACCTTAGCGTGGCGCTGAAGTTAATAACCCGCGGCATGACCATCCTTGCGGCTCTCAGAAGCCGCACGATACACGCCCGTTTCAGCATTAAATCCAATGGCTTGATAGCCGCCAAAATCGCCAAGGCCGTCACGCAGCACATGACCTTTCTTGATAAGCTCACGGCGCGTTTCCACAGGGAAGCCCGATTCCAGACTGACGTAGCCGCCGTCATTCATCACTTCGCCGGTGGGCTCAGTTGAACCCATATGCAAAATTCTGGGGGCATCGCCCGCTTCTTGCAAGTTCATTTTAAAATCAATCAGGTTCATTAGAATCTGCGCGTGCATCTGTGGTTGAGTCGCGCCGCCCATCACCCCAAAGCTGAGCCAAGGTTTACCGTCTTTGGTCACAAAAGCGGGAATGATGGTATGAAATGGACGCTTGCCCGGTGCGTAGGTATTAAAACGCCCCTCAGTTAAATCAAACATTTGCCCACGGTCTTGCAGCACAAAACCGAGATCCGGCGGCGTCATTCCTGAACCCATACCACGGTAGTTACTTTGAATGAGTGACACCATGTTGCCGTCTTTGTCGGCGGTGGTCAGGTATACAGTATCGCCATGTTGTAACGCAGGATTACCCGCATCAACACTCTTGGCCGCTTTATTGGGATCGATTAACTTAGCGCGATCATAATTGTATTGCTGCGAAATCAAATCGTTAACCGGCACTTTATTAAAGGCCATGTCGGCATAAAACTTAGCTCTGTCGGCAAAGGCGAGTTTTTTGGCTTCAACAAATAAATGCACATATTCGGGGCTATTAAAGCCCATAGCAGCCACATTAAAGGGTTCCATGGTTTTTAAGATTTGTAGCGCCGCAATGCCTTGACCATTGGGCGGCAGTTCCCATACATCGTAACCACGGTAGTTCACCGAAACCGGATCTATCCATTCGCTAGTATGGCTCGCTAAGTCATCATAACTTAAATAACCACCTTGGGATTTCATGTACTTATCGATACTTTTGGCGATATCGCCTTTATAGAAAGCATCGCGGCCACCCTTGGCAATTTTCTCATAGGTATTAGCAAGCGCTGGGTTTTTAAAGATTTCGCCCACCGCTGGCATCTTGCCATTAGGCATATAGGTTTCTTTAAAACCGGGGAATTTAGCGAGTTTTTTACCACTCCCCTCAAGGTAATAGGCGATGAGTTCGGACACAGGGAAACCATCACGGGCGTAATGGATTGCGGGCGCAAGATTATCGGCCATCGCTAATTTGCCGAACTTATTATGCAGTTCATACCAGCCATCCACAGCGCCGGGCACAGAAACAGGCAAGGGTCCAAGCGGCGGTAAATAGTCTAAGCCGAGAGATTTAAGCTTTTCTAAACTTAAGGATTTTGGACTGCGGCCCGAAGCGTTAAGACCATAGAGGCGTTTATCTTTCGCGCTCCAGACGATGGCAAATAAGTCACCACCAACACCCGAACCCGTTGGTTCGACTAACCCTAGCATGGCATTCGCGGCAATCGCCGCATCGACCGCACTACCGCCCTGCTTGAGTATATCAATAGCGACTTGTGTGGCGAGTGGTTGACTGGTCGCCGCCATTCCATGGGTGGCATACACTTCTGAGCGCGTCGCAAAGGCTTTACCCGTGATCCTATCCATGGCCATCACTCCTGAAGACGATATTGCCGTCGCCACTGTCACTAAGGTACAAATTGATTTTATTGTTTTTATCATAATTCCTCCCACTCTGGAGAAATTAAGGTAACAAGGATGGTCGAAAATATCACCAACCAATACCGCATAGGCCTAAGTTAAACGTAAGCAAAAATGTCGTACTTTAGTTGGTGATAGCTTATCGCCGTAGCATTAATACCTGACCGCTTAGATTTGCTCTGCACAATATTAATATGCCTAAGATTCAAATAGCACCAGCGAGTGCGGCTCTGTCGTTACCCCGACTTTTTGGCCGATAGTGAGCTGCATCATTTGGCTTCGCACTTCGACATAATAAGCATGGGAGGCGGCTTCAATCTTGACCCAGTAATGACAAAAAGCGCCTAAAAAACGCCGCTCTGTGATCGTGCCCACACCTTGCTCATCGGCGCTGAGCGTCAATTGCTGCGGGCGCAAGAATACCGTACCGCTGAACTCGCTCGGCAACCCTAATGGCGTAAGGCTGGTTAAATGGCCGATAGGAGTGGCAACCCTGTGTCCATCGAGCACTGCGGCGGGTAAGTAATTACCGCTACCTAAAAAGTCCGCCACATAACGGCTGTTTGGCGCGGCGTATAAGGCTTCGGCGCTGCCATGCTGCACTATAATGCCTTGCTTAAAAATCGCCAAAGTATCAGCAAATACAAAGGCTTCATCCTTACTGTGGGTAACAAATACCGCGCTAACATTACGCTGTTTCAAAATACTGCGAATTTCCGCCATCATCTCGTAGCGCACTTGGGCATCGATATTAGAAAAAGGCTCATCGAGCAGTAATAACTGCGGCTCATAGGCAAGTGCCCGCGCAATCGAGACGCGCTGCTGCTGACCGCCAGATAACTCATGGGGATAACGCTGAGCTAAGCCTTCGAGTTTGACTAAGGTTAGCATGTCATCCAACCGTGCCTGACGCTCCGCGGCCGACAATTTAGCCACGCCAAAGAGAATATTCTCCGCCACAGTTAAATGAGGAAAAAGCGCATAGTCTTGGAAAATCATGCCGATACCGCGCTGTTCGCTAGGCACAAACTGGCTGTCGCCACTCACAACGCGGCCATTGATCTGAATTTCACCTTGGCTAATCGCCTGTAAGCCCGCAACTGCTCGCAATAAGGTCGTCTTGCCACAACCGCTGGGGCCTAACAAAGCAAGAATCTCTCCTTGTTCTAGGGCCAAACTCAACCCCTTTAAAACTTGCTGGCCCTGATAATCGCTATGAACTTGCATGAGTTTGAGCGTGTTTGTCATCAGCTGTGGTGCTCCAATGAACGGTTTAAATAAATCAGCGGTACTAAGCCCACCAGCACAATCACAATCGCGGCTAAGGCGCCGTGCTCGAGTTTTTCATCGGATACAAACTGGAATACATAAGTTGCAAGGTTTTCAAAACCGATAGGCCGCAGCAATAACGCCGCTGGCAGTTCCTTCATGCTTTCGATAAACACCAATAACGCGCCCGCAAACAATCCCTTACCAAGTAGAGGTAAATGCACTCTTTGCAGCAACTGCCGCGGACCTTGCCCCATAGTCAGGCTCACCATGTCCAGCGATGGCGAGATGCGTTTATAGCTACTTTCAACGCTGCCGATAGCAATTGCCACAAAACGTACGCAAAAGGCAAAAATCAACGCCACTACGCTGCCCGTCAAAATAAGTCCTGGGCCGTTTAAACCAAGCAGATCCGCTAGATCGTTAATCGCAAAATCGAGCATAGTGAGCGGCACTAATACGCCGATAGCGAGCACAGTGCCGGGCAAGGCATAACCCGTCGAGGCTAAGCGTGAGGGCAAGGCATCACTAGATCTTGGGCTTATCCGGCGTACAAACATGAGCAGCAAAGCGATTAAGCAACAGATGAAGCTAGTGATTAGCGCAAGGCTGAGACTGTTAAGGCTTAACTGCCAAAAGCTCTCATCCCAGCTTTGTTCAAAATAACCAATGGCATAGGACAATAGAATCCCAAAGGGCAACAAAAAGGCTAATAGCAGCAGAGTGGCACAAAAGCTCAGTGCAACTGCGGTTTGCACTGTCGAGAGTCGATACAAATCACTGGCTTGGATGCGCGATTGCTTTTGGAATAACTGCTGTTTGCGGCGGGCGAAACGCTCAAATCCAATCAGGCTAAACACCACCAGCAAGATAATCGCCGACAACTTAGCAGCGGCGGTCAGATTGCCATAACCCAACCAAGTGTCGTACACGGCCGTGGTTAAGGTTGGCAAGGCAAAATAGTTAACCGTCGCAAAATCGGCGGCGGTTTCCATCGCCACCAAGGCCACGCCAACCGCGAGTGCAGGCCTTGCCATAGGCAAAGAAAGCCGCCAAAAACTCTGCCAGGGTGAACAGCCCATAATGCGTGAAGCATGGGCCAAACTTAAGGATTGCTCCATAAACGCGGTACGCGCCAAGAGATAAATATAGGGAAATAACACCAGCGACAACATGCACGCCGCGCCGCCTAAGGTGCGAATATCGGGGAAGAAATAATCCTGCGGTGAACTCCAGCCAAATATCGATCTCAAGCTACGCTGCACTGGCCCCGCATAATCGAGCAAATCGGTATAAACGTAGGCAACAATATATCCCGGCATAGCGAGGGGCAATAATAGCGCCCATTGCAAATAACGCCTGCCGACAAATTCACAGCGAGCCATCAACCAAGCACAGGGTAACGCAAGTAATAACGCGCCCAAACTCACCCAAAAGATCAACAATAAACTGTTGATGATATAAGTTGGCAGAACCGTTGCCATCAGATGGCCAAACACGGCTTCGTCAGGCTGCAGAGCCTGCAATATCAGTGCAACCAGTGGCAACACCAGCAGGGTGGCCACCGCATAACCAGCAAGCGACCAGCTTCTGGCTAATCCTAAAATCATGTCAATCCTTAAAAAGTTACAGCGCCAATCAATGGCGCTGATAACCTAATTCTGCAATTTGTCACTCGTACTTAACGTCAAATGCTAGAGATCAAACTGCACTTCATCTAATAACTTAACCGCCGCTTGGTGATATTCGGCCAGTTTGAAAATAGGCAATTGATCCGACTTAAACTCGCCCCATGAAGCTACTAAGGTTGAAGGTGCCACATCGGCTTTTACTGGGTATTCCATATTCACATCAGCATAGGCCTTTTGAGCCACATCGGCGGATAAGAATTCCATCAATTTGATCGCATTGGCTTTATTCGGTGCATGACGGGTTAATACCATACCAGACACGTTCACATGGGCACCGCGATCGGCTTGGTTCGGGAAGTTAATCGTCACCGCTTCAGCCCAGCTTTTTTGCTCAGGGTCTTGCATCATGTTGCCGTAATAATAGCTGTTGCCGATGGCGATATCACATAAGCCTTCTTTTACCGCTTTCACTTGGGCTCTATCATTACCCTGTGGCTTGCGCGCTAAGTTACTCTTCACGCCTGCCAACCAAGTTTTCGCCTCAGCTTCACCGTGATGGGCAATCATAGATGCCACTAACGCTATGTTGTATGGATGCTTACCACTGCGGGTACAGATTTTGCCTTTGTATTTAGGGTCGGCGAGTTCTTCATAGGTAATTTGCTGCGGCCCTAAACGATCTTTCGCCGTATAGAGATTTCGCACTCGCATGGTCAGGGCGTACCACTGGCCGTCAGGATCGCGATACTGGGCAGGAATATTGCTTTCGAGTTGGGTATTTTTAGCCGGTGAAGTCAGATCTTTATCGACTAATTCAACCAGACGTGAGAAATCAGAGGTCAGCACCAAATCTGCTGGGGATAAACGACCTTCACGGGCGAGACGCTCGGCAATGCCGTCTTTTGCAAAAACCAAATTCACACCTATGCCGGTTTCTTCGGTGAAACGCGTCAGGATAGGCTCCACCAAGAAGGCTTGGCGATAAGAATAAACTGTTAATTTATCATCAGCATTCGCCGAATGCCCAACCGACATTAACCCAACTACTGCTGCGCAAGTTACCCATTTCATTACCGATTTCTCCCCAAAGTGATGACGTGTTCAGCGAGTGTGAACATGGCTGCATTAATGATAATGCTTATCAGTTGCGCAAGAGTAATAGATAGAGAAGTGGAGGGCAATAGTCTATTTAACTTTTTGTTTTTAATGAGTTTAAATTCAAAACTGGTGATTATCTCAAATCAAACTAAACTGAACCTTAATTTGCTTAAAATGCTTTGAGGAGGCGTTATGTTAACTGTTTTGCTGCTAGGCGTAGTCGCAGTGGCGCTATTTGGCTTATTTAAACTCAACACTGGCCACAAGCGGCATAAACACTATGCTAAAGCTGTCAATCAATACGCCGACGGGACTAAGCCGCATGCATCACAAACCCATCATTTTCACAGCGTAAGCATAGTGAATGACGGCAGTTGCTGTAAGCAAGTTGAAACATTCTCTGGAAAACGTTTTTTATCGAAGGATGCGCCGGAAATCCCGATGGAAGAATGCACTATGACCCACTGCCAATGCCGCTATCAACACCATGAAGATAGACGCCAAATAGGGAATGATCGCAGAGTCGAATACGGGGTCACGCGGGATTTATTCGGCGCTTTTGGAGAACAAAACCGCCGTGACAGACCAAAGGGAAGACGCGCAACCGACGGCTGAGCATCTTCATCCTATTACTGGGGACGTGTTTGAATAAATGCGGGTAGATCACGCATCTCACTAAACCAAAGTGCCGTCGCTGGGGCAACCTTGCGCCAATCTAACTCTGGATGTCTAAAGTCCACATAATCAAGCAAGCAAATCAAGGCTAATTGCGGTGCCTGAATCGTGGTTTGGGTGATCACGGTTTGCAGCTCAACCTGCATAAGTCCACGCAACAATGCTTGTTCAAAACGGGCCGTCCAAAAAGCCGATCTCACACCTTCATCTTCACGCATCTGCTCTTGGCGCAATTTTACCGCGCTATCGATTAAGCCTTTTATCAAGGAATACTGACACTCCAACACCCAGTTATGACTTGAGATCCCAAACATCTTACGATCGCCAAGCTCAGCATCTAGGTAACGCATAATCACTTCGCTATCAAATAGTGCCACGCCATCGTTGGTGATAAGACACGGGATCTGTCCTAACGGGTTGGCATCGAGTAATTCAGCGCTGTTTTCAAAGGGATTGACTAGCAGCTCTTCAATATTGTTAATCCCTAAATACTGGATCAACGCTCTAACACAACGGGCATAGGGTGAAGCTTGAGAACTTAACAACTTCATCAAAAATTTCCTTTTATTTGCATTAAACGCTATGGCTATTAAGGGGTGAGAACAGTTTGCTCTCACCGCCCATATAAAATGGGATCACCAATATTTTTCTACTGTAATTTGTCCCGGAGCACGACGTAAGTTCTTCACTAATCCCTTATCGAGTAAGGCGCTTTGGGCACCATTAATCATACCGGGATTGCCGCAAATCATGACTTGGGAATCAGCGGCACTTAAGGTTAATCCTGCCTTTTTCTCGATTTCACCCGAGACTATGCCCTCGGGAATACGACACTGCAACGCATCGGCCAAGGGTTCACGGGTCACACTCAAAACTAATATAAACTGTGCTGGGTATGTGCGTTCTAACTCACGCAGCTTATCAAGGTAGGCTAAGTCCTGCGCCTCGCGCACGCCATACACAAGCACCACTTTTTCAAAACGCTCCCAAGGTTCATGGGTGTCGAGCATAGACAAAAATGGCCCTACCGCTGTACCTGTGGCCAAAAACCATAAGTGCTTGCCTTGGAGCTCACCCTTAGGAATTTCCGCTAAGGTCATAAACCCGGTCGCGGTTGAAGTGATTTCAATTTCATCGCCTATGACAAGGTTGTGTAATTGCGGCGATAACAGACCGTCCTCTACCGCAACGGCGAGCACTTCGGCATAGGGTTTATCGGGGGAATTTACTAAGGAGTAAGCTCTGGCCACACGCTTATCATCTTGCATTTGACTTAACTTGATAAACTGACCAGGAATAAATGGGGCTAACTCGGCGGCGATGCGCAATGAAAATAACTTATCGCTCCAATCAATACGTTCTATAACTTGTCCCCTAGTCCACATAACTTGCCCTCAAGCGAAACGTTAAATAGGCTTCCAGCATAGACTTTTTTCCGCATAACAAAAACCCCTTATGATAAGGGGCTTATGACGATAGAACCGAAAACAACAGAGCGTTAACTGGCACTCGATTGTGTCTCATCTGTCTTCTTGTTAAAGCTATCCCTAAAGGCCTGTAATCCCTCTTGCACTAAACCGTAGGTTTTATCGACGCCATCGGCAATATCACCCTGCAATACTTTAAGACCAGACAGAATATCTTTCGCTTCTTTAAAGCCGTTATCAATTGCACCACCAATAATTCCCATAAAGCTATCGAGTTGATCGCTTAGACTCATACCCGAATTTTGTTGCTGGTGAATGCTAAAAAATTGCGTCGCAAAACTCACGATACGATCTGCAGTCGCTTCTGGTGATGTATCTACGCCATTATCGTAAGCAGTTTGAATCGCGTTCTCGCCCATAGTAGGCGCTAACTCTTTATTAATAGACTCTATCGCAGCGCGATAAAGCAAGGTCATAGACTGATCGCCTGACTTGATATTCACATCTTGCTGTGCCGATAGAATTGCTTGATTCATCAGCTGCTTACTCGTTTGCTGCGCGGTTTGTTTCGAGGTCACTTCGGTGGTTTTCGCGTCCTTCGAATCACTCACTTCGGTACCCTTAGGCGTCGTATTTTCAGCATATTTTTTCTGCGGCAAAGGGGTACTTTGCACTTGAGAGGATTTATTGATTTCCATGATGACTATCCATTCAATTCGGGTCGACTTTATTATCGACCAAAATTTGACCAGCTTTAGTAATTTTTAGAATTGAAGTACCATCGTGACCACAAGGCCATGATAAGGCCCGCATAAATTGAGTGGGTTCATTCTTTATAAATTGCATAAAGCGCCATCCACCCGCATGCAGATCATTACTATCGTCGAGCTTAGAGATGAGCCAATAGAAAAGGATGTTACACCATGGCAGCAGGTCGCAGTTTGAGTCATTTCCGCTTTCACGTGTTTACACGAATGCTTAAGCGCACTACTGAGCACTATATGGGCATTAATATAAAACGCCTTAGTTTGCTCACTGGTCTTATTATCTTAACTTGCCTCAGCCTCGCACCGATTAGCCAAGCCCACGCGGAAAACAGGCTGATTATTTTAGTCAGGCATGCCGAAAAAGCCGACACGCCAGCCAATGATCCACAGTTATCGTCCAAGGGGGAAATGCGCGCAACGTCACTGATCACCGCCTTGAGCCGCACGCCGTTGTCGCAGCTCATTGCAACTCAATACCTGCGAACCCAGCAAACACTCGCGCCTATCGCCGAGGCTCGCCATTTGCCCGTGACGATAGTCGAAGCAGCAAAGCCTATCGAAGAACATATTCAGCAGATTGTCGAACAAGTGCATGCGGTACAAGGCAATACGCTCATCGTTGGGCATTCAAACACAGTGCCATTGATCATCAAAGCCCTGGGTGGACCTGAGATCCAAGCGATCGGCGAAGAGGACTACAGTCAGCTGTTTTTACTCTCTCTCAATGATGGCCAACCCGCAAGCTTGATCTCCACCCGTTACGGACAAGAATAAGGATAAATAACATGAGTGAACTCAATTGGTTTATGTGGGGACTCGATCTGTTTTCAGGACTGTTTTTGATCGTTATAGGACTCGCAGTACTCGCGGTTATTTACATGTATATCGCAGATAAAATGCAGACCAAACAAGCGGTAAGACATAACTATCCCGTGATTGGTCGTTTTCGATATCTGTTCGAAAAACAAGGTGAGTTTTTCAGACAATACTTTTTCGCCCAAGACAGAGAAGAATTGCCCTTCAACCGTGCTGAACGCAGCTGGGTGTACCGCGCCGCCAAGAATGTCGATAGAACCATAGCCTTTGGTTCGACTCGTCCCTTGGATACAGCTGGTACTATCATGTTTATGAATACCGCCTTCCCAACCCAAGATGAAGATATCACTCCTATTCATCCGCTGACGATTGGCACTCACTGTCGTCAGCCCTATACAACTCAAGCCATTTGCCATATTTCAGCCATGAGTTTTGGCGCCCTATCGCGCCCAGCCATCACCGCCCTTTCCCATGGCGCAGCGCAAGCGGGTTGCTGGCTTAACACAGGTGAAGGCGGCTTGAGCCCTTATCATCTCAAAGGTGGCTGCGATCTCGTCTTTCAAATTGGAACAGCCAAATACGGCGTTCGCAATGAACAAGGACATTTAGACGATGAAAAACTGAAAGCGATAGCGATTCATCCTGAAGTCAAAATGTTCGAAATTAAAATGAGCCAAGGCGCAAAACCAGGCAAAGGTGGCATTTTACCCGGTATTAAAGTGACCGCTGAGATTGCCCATATTCGCGGTATTCCAGAGGGGCACGACTCAATCAGCCCCAATGGCCACATCGAATTTAAGTCAGTGAATGATATTTTAGATATGGTCGAGCGAGTTCGTGAAGTTACAGGTAAACCTACCGGCATTAAAGCCGTACTCGGCGATGTGCAGTGGCTGGAAGATTTATGTGATGAAATTGAACGCCGCGGCGAAGACTCAGCCCCCGACTTTTTCACCTTAGACAGCGCCGATGGCGGCACGGGCGCAGCGCCGCAACCGTTAATGGATTATGTCGGATTACCGCTGAAAGAAAGCTTACCTATCCTAGTCAATATCTTGATCCAACGAGGCTTGCGTAAACGTATCAAAGTCATCGCCTCGGGCAAACTTATCGTCCCATCCAGAGTCGCTTGGGCTTTGGCATTAGGCGCCGACTTTATCGCATCGGCCCGTGGCAACATGTTCGCCCTCGGTTGTATTCAAGCCTTGCAGTGTAATAAAGATACCTGCCCAACGGGTATCACGACGCACAATCCAAAACTACAACAAGGGCTAAATCCTAGGGATAAATCGACGCGGGTCGCTAGCTATAATCATAATTTACACCATGACTTAGGGCTGATTGCGCACTCTTGCGGTGTGACAGAGCCAAGACAGCTCAAGCCTTCACATGTACGAATTGTGCTCGATAGCGGCTTATCCATCTCACTCGACAAATTCTATTCGCACATGGATAAATAGCCGCGAACCCTTGCGGTTATTAGCCAGTACAACTTTTGTCTATATGGTTTTTACATAAGGTATATTTGAATGCGCATCACAAAAGAGGTAAGATTCGTGAGGTGAGGCGTTATTCAAATACCTTACCCACAATAGAACTTAAGGAAACACTTTGAAATCTAGCTTCGTAAGCCAACTGCCCCCCAGTAAAACTGTAAGCACGAGCTGTAAGAGCTGTAATCGCCTAACTGAGATCGAAGGCGAGCTTGTGTGTTTTCGTGAAGGACAGATCATCCGACTCACATTGATCGATGAGTCAGCGCCTAAATTGAATCTTTTATGCGAAGGTTGGAAAGCTGGCAAGCTGAACGGCGTAGCTTAATTCGGTAATATTTATCGAGAGTCGCATTCATCTAGAGTAGCTCTAGAGCAAAATCACTCTTCCTTGAGCATCGAGAATAGAAGTTCGCCTCTATCCTCCCACATTCTTATCTAACGCGTGCTTTCTAACGCATTTTCTAGCGTACGGCCTATGATCTCTAGCGCATGCTCATCATATAGTCACTTGTCGGCACGTTCATATCGCGGATCACACCCGCAAGTACCATCTCTGGATTGACCTTAGCCAAAGTAAGGCACCGAGTCGTCACCAGTAGACCCGCATTCAATTCTGCATGAATACGTTGCAGCGAATCATAATCAACACCACGTTTTTTCAATGTCGCCATGATGGCATCCCAATCAGTGGCGACTTTTTCTTCTTTGCCTTCAATGTTAACTCTCAGTGCAATATTTTCCATGCCAGATCTCTTCCGATTGATGTGTTGGCATTTGAGTATAGAGAGCCAAAGCTGAATAAAGACTGAACTGTATTGCGCTATTAACTGCTCAGAGGAGTATGTTGTTGCTCATTTTGTATCCGCCATAATTTGGCATATAGACCATCTGCCAATAGCAAAGTCTGATGATTACCTTGCTCAACAATTTCACCTTGGCTCAAGACGACGATTTGGTCAGCATCGACAATAGTAGATAATCTATGAGCTACCACAAGGCTGGTATGCCCTTTAGCAACTTCCCGCAGTGCCGACAAAATCGCTTGCTCGGAGCGGCTATCGAGTGAAGATGTCGCCTCATCAAACACCAGCACGGGTGAGCCCTTCAAAATGGCCCTCGCTATCGCGACCCGCTGTTTTTCTCCGCCAGAGAGTTTTAAACCGCGCTCACCCACCTTTGTATCCCAACCAAGGGCAAGTGATGCAATAAATTGCTCTAAGTGCGCCAGTTTAATCGCGTTACGTACCTCTTCATCCGTCGCGCCCGGGCGACCATAACGTATGTTCTCAACTAATGAATCGTTAAACAGCACGGTATCTTGCGGCACGATAGCGATGGCCCGTCGCAACGCATCTTGTGTGAGATGACGGATATCTTGTCCATCGATTTTGATCCCGCCTTGGTCTACATCGTAAAATCGAAACAACAATTTAATCAGCGTCGACTTACCAGCACCACTATCGCCGACTACAGCCACCTTTTTCCCCGCAGCAACCTTAAAACTCACGTCCCGCAGAATTTGTCGCTCGTCGTAGCTGAAATTCACATTTTCAAATACCAGCTCACCCTTAGTAGGCTGAAAATCGAGTGCTTGGGGTGAGTCGACTATCATGGGATGCTTATCGAGCAGGCTAAACATGCGCTCAATATTGGCTAAGGCGCCGCGAATTTCGCGATACACGAAACCTAAGAAGTTAAGGGGTAAAAAGAGCTGCATCATAAACGCATTAATCAACACAAAATCACCTAAGGTCATATCGCCATAGGTGACTCGGTAAGCCGCCAGCGCCATCATAGCTGTCATCGCCAGAGCGATAATCACAGCTTGTCCGCCATTAAGCGCAAATAAAGATAAACGGTTTTTACGCTTAGCGACTTCCCACTGTTCGAGCGCTTGATCGTAGCGCTGCGACTCATACTTCTCATTATTGAAATACTTAACAGTTTCATAGTTCAGCAAACTATCAATCGCCCGTGTATTTGATAAAGAGTCAGCCTTGGCGGCATCACGTACATACTCAGTGCGCCATTCAGTCGCGACCACAGAGAAAATAATGTAGGCCAACACAGCAATAAAGGTGATTGCCGCAAACGCAATCCCGTAGTTATAGAAGAAAATACCAATCACCATGACAATTTCGAGCAAGGTCGGCACTATGTTGAACACCATAAACCGCATGAGGAAACTCACGCCACTGGTGCCGCGCTCAATATCACGGGATAGACCGCCGGTTTTGCGCTCTAGATGAAAATCGAGATCAAGTCGGTGTAAATGCTCGAATACCGCTAAGCCTAAACGGCGGATCGCCCGCTCAGTCACCCGACCAAACAAGGTATCGCGGATCTCCCCCGTAATCGCCGTCAGTAAACGAATCGCACCATAGGCCAACACTAATCCCACGGGCACACTGAGGGCTTGCGCGGTTTTATCGGCATCTAAGGTGTCGACCAAATGCTTCAAAATAAAAGGCAAAGCCACGCTGGTCAGCTTAGCGATGATGAGGCATGACATTGCCAGCGCAATACGGCCTTTGTATTCCAATAAGTAAGGCCAAAGCAGCTTCATGACGTGCCAGTTTAATTTATCGACTGGACCTTCAAAATATAACGTTGGGCGCATAGGACATAACCTTGAATGAGTTATATCAATTGTAACAGCACAAACCAGACATAAGCTAAACGAAACGAACAAAGCTTGAATAAAATCAATCAGATTTTCCTGACAGACAAATAGACTTATTCACGACACAATCCGTTGCTATTCTGATCCTATTAAAAGCTAAAACATCATACTTACGTATTACACTGGCATATTCATAATAAATGAATTTATACTGATTTCTGTGCTGACATAAATACCCATAGCTTGCGTTTGACTTGAGCTCTGCGCCGTATAACAGAAGACAAGTTGGCTATGGGGGGAAGGCTTAGCTCAACCTTACTGCTGTTGATTATTTTTGCAGTTTTGCCCAAAATGCCATGGAGGCGGTTATACAAATCGATAGAATTTGTTAACCTCTACGCGCTAGATTTTGCGATTCATACGCCCAATCTCTAGCGAGAACATTAAGACAAACAAATTAAATAAGATCAAAGGAAGCTTTATGTTGGATTCCGCTAAAGTTCAATACCCGCCATTACCACTGATCCAAACTTGGGTGTGGATGATGATCGAATCAGGCAATCCAGAGATACAAGATAAAGGTAGAGACAACCTTATTGCCGCCTTTGGTAGCTTAGCCAAAGCAAATGAATACATTGTTGAAATAAGCAATAAATAGATAAAACAAAGGCGCCGGGATAGCGCCTTTGTTTTTACTTTAGCCGCAATCGTTAACGACTAACTCAGGTATCGTTGCGTTTGATGTTCGCACGAGCAGACAATTAAACCTGACGGCGTTCGATAATACTCTGATTCAGAATGGCCAACAGGCGCTCGGTATCATCCCAACCGATACACGCATCGGTAATACTCTGGCCATAACACAACTCTTGACCTTCAATTAAATCCTGACGACCTTCCACTAAATGGCTTTCTACCATAACACCAAAAATAGCAGTATTGCCCGTCGCCACTTGGCCAGCCACATCTTCGGCAACCACTAACTGACGTTGATACTGTTTACTGCTATTGGCATGGCTAAAGTCGATCATGATGTTGTCGGCAAGTTTAGCTTTTAATAACTGCTGGCTAATTTCAGCGACATGCGGCGCACTATAATTAGGCTCGCGGCCGCCACGTAAAATAATGTGGCAATCAGGATTACCTTTCGTCGAAACGATCGCCGAATGACCCAACTTAGTCACAGATAAAAAATGGTGCGGTGCATTGGCAGCACCTATCGCATCGATAGCGACTTTAATGGTGCCATCTGTCCCATTTTTAAAACCGACCGGACAAGAAAGACCAGAGGCTAACTCTCTGTGCACTTGTGATTCAGTAGTACGGGCGCCGATGGCTCCCCAGCACATTAAATCTGCCATATATTGTGGGGTGATCATGTCAAGAAACTCGCCCGCGGTTGGCATGCCGCTATCGTTCAAATCCACCAATAACTTACGCGCAGTGCGTAAACCATCGTTGAGTTTAAAGCTGTTATCCATGTAAGGATCGTTAATCAGCCCCTTCCAACCCACTGTGGTTCTTGGCTTTTCAAAATACACTCGCATCACGATTTCGAGTTGATCCTTATAACGCTCACGCAGCGCAACCAGACGTTGACCATATTCCAACGCCGCTTTGGGATCGTGGATAGAACAAGGCCCAATCACCACTAACAGGCGATCATCAGTTTTAGCCAGAATATTGTGGATACTATTTCGCGCATTAAACACAGTCGCAGAGGCTTTTTCAGAAGCAGGAAATCGTTCTAGAATCGCGATAGGAGGAAGTAACTCTTTTACTTCTTTAATGCGAACGTCATCATTTTGGTAATACATAATTTTACTGCTCCAACTCTGGTGTTTTAGGCTATTTCTATCGCTGCGATAAGGGATCTCAACTGCAATACTGAGTTCAATTTATCGAGTCTCAAGCGCCAATGCAACCAAGTTGTCTCCATTTCAAAAAATCAAATATAACTTATTGTTTTAATATATTTAAAAAAAATTAAAATTCAAATATGCCAGCTAACTCACAGCCTTGATGAACAAAATCGAATATGGCGGATAAAAAGCAGGCGGGAAATGCTTGCGGCAAGTATGAGTGAGCTATCCATGCCTGTCAGCTAAGGTGTTAACGACTAAACGCTTGAATGAGTGCAATTGATGCCAGCTCTCTATGTAAGAGAACTGGATGCTAAAGAGCTAGCCAATACTAATGGTGCAGCATGACTTGTAACTTGTTCTGATAACGGTGACGCTCTGAATCATCGCGGCTCAAAGCTAGCGCTTTTTCCATATTCAGTTTGGCACGTTTTTCATCCCCCAGCGCCCAGTAGGTTTTTGATAAACCGAAGAAGAATTCATGCCGATAATCGGCCTTAGCCAACGCCCTTTGATACCAAGCCAAAGCCTCGTCGTATTGATGCTCATCAAAGGCTTGCTGCGCCATATCATAGTAGTAATAGGGATTATGTATTCTTGCTAATTCAAGTACTTTATTGATTTCGGCCCACTCATCAAGCCGCCCCTGATCCCCTAAAATCAAAGCTAAGTTATAAAGCGTGGTTAAATTTTTCGATTCAAATTTAAGGGCATAGCGATACACCTGTTCGGCCCGTTTCTCATCCCCTTTATGCCGATAAATGATGGCGAGCGTATTGAGTGAGGGCACAAACTGACCGACGTTTAAACCCGCTTTGATGAGGGCATAGGCTCTGTCTAAATCGCCATTCACTAAAGACTCTGCCGCCATGTTGTTGTAAAACATGCTGATTAAGGTCTGCTTATTCACTCGGGTCTTACCATATCCTCGTAGGGCGCGCTCAGGCATAAAGTCCACTAAGATTGCCGAAGATGACACATAGACTGAATGCAAATTCTCGGGCGGAAGTAAGCGTAAGTTCACATGACCATTGATTAAATAGAAATCCCCTTGCTTGTCCCATACGGGTTCAATAGCGATATCTTGATACTCAGCGCCCACATTCAATATGTCCGCCAGCGCAGAAGTCATTACCACTAAGGACATGCAATTCCCCGCCCTTTGGGCGTAGGTTTCACGGGCAATTTGGGTCAGGTTATCTTGATAGCGAAAATCAATTTTAGCGCTATTGGTTTGACTGGCATTGATATAACTGGCTAACCATTCGTTGGCTAACATGGCGTTATTGTGGGAAAAAGTGTATTTGTCATAGCTACGCTTTACGTCTGTCACCACCTCTGGCGGCAAATAAAAAATATCCGCAACTGAAGGAATATCGGCGACAGGGGAAAACAGTGAATCGGCAAGTAGCGACTCAAGATCAGACGGATCAGGCTCGATGGTCGTCGAGCTACAGGCAAACAACTGACTGAGTGCAGTGCCCATGATGGCACTCAGGTATACGGCTCGGAATAGTTTCGACATATGTCCTCCCACACCATTAGCTCCTATTTGAGCTTATTACAAATGGCGAAAAAGACGACATAAAATGGTTACAAAAAATGACAATCGCTATCGTTAAAAAATAACGGTAAGTGATTTAGCAAGTTAGCTACTGCGAAGGTCGATCAACCTCTATGTATAACTCGCGCTGCTGGTAATTGTACGGCCGATAGTTATGTTCCCCACAGGTGAAATAGCGATAGGGCTTCATCACAGTAATACAACCTAAAGGTAAAGCCTGCAGAATTTGGATCTGCTGCTGACGACGCAGCGACTCCTGCCACTCAAAATCCTTGAGCACTTGATCGCGCACAGCAAAGGCATCGACAGACTCACTCGAGCGGTTAACTATGACTTCTCCTGCTAAGGCAGATACTGATATCAAGCCAGAAATGACGATAAGACTGAGTCGCGTAAATTGACCGACAGCTGTGGCATTTAAACTCATAGTTCACTCCTTTATTCGTGCAGTAAATGGTGCAGGTAAATAATGCTGCAAGGAAACAGTAATACTCGGCAACCGACTTATGCCTTCCCCCTTAAACTAATTGAGCTTCAACCATTGCGATGACCCATATAAAAAGCAGAGCCTAAGCTCTGCTTTACTATCCCTCGATCCACGCTAGGCATCAAGTTGAATCACAATTAATTCGCCAGTTTACTTAGCCAGCATTTTTAACCGTAACAAACTCTGGATACGCATCGATACCGCAATCAGACGCATCCATACCATTGTATTCTTCTTCCTCTGTCACACGGATCCCCATGGTTTTCTTAATCACATACCAAACCACAAAGGATGAACAGAATACCCAAGTAAAGATGAAGGCTGCACCGGTCAACTGCCCAGTAATAGTCGCATCAGCGTTGGATAATGGCACACACATTAGACCAAGGAAGCCAGCCACGCCGTGTACTGAAATCGCGCCCACTGGATCGTCAATCTTAATGCGATCTAAGCCCACAATCGAGAACACCACCACGCCGCCCGCAACTAAGCCAATCACACCCGCCATTAGCAGTGAAGGTGAAAGAGGATCTGCAGTAATCGCCACTAAACCCGCCAAAATACCGTTGAGTATCATGGTTAAATCCGCTTTACCCCAAATCATCTTACACACGATAAGCGCAGAGATAGCACCGAATGCCGCCGCAGTATTGGTATTAACAAACACTTTTGCCACTGAGCTCGCATTCGCCGCATCCGACACCATTAATTGCGAGCCACCGTTGAAGCCAAACCAGCCCATCCACAGAATAAACATACCTAAGGTTGCCATCGGCAAATTAGAGCCAGGGATAGGATTCACTTGACCGTTAGGGCCATATTTACCCTTACGCGCACCGAGCAACAACACACCCGCAATCGCCGCCGTCGCACCTGTCATGTGCACAATACCGCTACCGGCAAAGTCCACAAAGCCCAGTTTAGAGATAAAACCTTGGCCCCAAGTCCAATACCCTTCTACTGGATAGATAACCGCTGTCATCACCACAGAGAAGAACAGGAAAGCCCATAACTTCATCCGTTCCGCCACAGCGCCAGAGACAATTGACATCGCCGTTGCCACAAACACCACTTGGAAGAAGAAGTCAGATTCTAATGCATGGCTCGCATCTGATGATTGAGAACCGATTAAGGTACCAATCGATGGCAACCAACCCCCTTCAGTGTTATCCACATACATGATGTTGTAGCCAACCAGCAGATACATCACACAGGCAATCGCGTACAAAACAACGTTCTTAGTTAAAATTTCAGTGGTGTTTTTAGAGCGAACTAAACCCGCTTCTAACATGGCGAATCCCGCCGCCATCCACATAACTAACGCACCAGAAATCAAAAAGTAAAAGGTATCGAGTGCAAAGCGTAGTTCAGTGACTGTGCCGCCTAATTTTGTTAATTCTTCCATTGTCAGCCCCTTATAGCGCTTCTGTATCGAGTTCACCCGTACGGATACGGATAGCTTGTTCTAAGTCGACGACGAAGATCTTACCGTCGCCAATTTTCCCCGTATGGGCCGCAGTGGTAATGGCCTCAATCAACATGTCGAGATTTTCAGCCTTAGTGGCAATTTCTAGTTTTACTTTTGGCAAAAAATCCACCTGATACTCGGCGCCACGATACAGCTCTGTGTGCCCTTTTTGACGGCCAAAACCTTTAACTTCGGTCACCGTCATGCCTTCAATACCTATTCCGGCGATAGCTTCACGGACATCATCCAACTTAAATGGCTTGATGATAGCGCTGACTAGTTTCATCCTGACCTCCAAAAAAACGCGATTGTTATTAACTTGTATCAAAGTTAATTCAATCATTAGGCCAACAATTTAACTTACTGATTATTTTAAACTTTAACTAAAAAATGTTATTTTTAAAGGTTAAAAATGCACCATAATCGAGCACAAACAAGTGCAACGCACTCTTTTAGTGAGCAGTTTAAGTGCAGCAGCTATTCGACCTTAGGCCTATTGGTAACAAGGTTAAATTGGGGTCTACTGGGGGAAGCGTAAATCGAGATGAAACCTGAGCATCACAGCACAAGCTCTTAGACAAAAGCGAAGATCATCACTAAGACAATCATCAAGCGCAGAAGGAAGGCCCGATGTTAAAACCCGAAGAATGTGTTCTCGTTATCGTCGATGTGCAGGGAAAACTTGCACAAATCATGGATAACAGTGACAAGCTGCACCAACAACTACAGACCTTAATCCAAGGTGCACAATTATTTGAAATACCCATACTGTGGTTAGAACAGCTACCCGATAAACTCGGAGCAACCAGTCCAGGGCTTCAAACCTTACTGGAGAAAACCGGCTCCCCCATTGCCAAGCAACATTTTAGCGGTTGGCACTGTGAAGAGTTTGCGCAGGCACTCACTAAGACAAATCGTAAACACGTCATACTGGCGGGCATTGAAACCCATGTGTGTGTTTATCAAACCTGTTGTGACCTTATAGAACAGCAATATTCGGTGCATCTCGTGGCAGATGGCGTCTCGTCACGCAGTGCCGATAATAAACAACTGGGTATTCAGATGATGACGACCAGAGGCGCCTTATTAACTAACGTGGAATCGCTATTATTTGAATTACAACATCAAGCCCAAGGCGAGCGCTTTAGGGCATTATTAAAACTGATAAAATAGTCTTAAATTCATTTAGAGTAAAAGAATAAGGGTCACATTAACTTGTGACCTTTATATTAAATAATCGTTACAAAAATTAAATTAGAAACGACCAGTCAAACCTAAACCAATAAATACACCATCAGCATCTGAATCTAATTCTCTAGCTAACTCAAAGTTTGCAGAGAAGCTATCAGACAGACGTAACCAATAAGCGGTTTTCAATACGAAAGTATCATCATGACCATCATCGGTATAGCCTAGACCAACAGACCATGACTTAGTCACATACCAATCAGCACCTAAATTGAATGTGTCGTCAGAATCTTGATGTGTCCAGTTTGCGCTCAAATCAACACCAGTGGTTGATTGCAGTGCAATAAAGCTACGCACTTTTAAACCGTATGACTCTTCGATGCTATCGCTGCCATCGTTATAGAAAGCAGATACTGCAGAGCTATCGTTGAAGTAATAACCGACTTCTGCACCGTAAGTGTTCCAGTCAAAACTGCCGATTTCAGAACGTTGATAGTTAGCAGCAATAAACCATTTAGAAGCAAATACATAAGCGCCATCAACACCAATGGTATCTAAATCTGATTCATCATAATTGCTGTAATTAACGCCAACATTAGACGTTTGAGCTAAAAATCCATTAAGCGCATAAGGACCTTTAGTTTGGTCAACTGGGCTAATGTAGTAACGATAATTCGCGTTCCACAGACCATCGCTGAACTCTTCAGAATTTGCGCTATATTTTAGGCCTGCTTCATGCTGATATGGATTATCTTGTGCAGCAGCGGCATTAACACTTACGAAACCTAATAATATTGCTAGCGCGGTAATTTTTTTCATCAAAGTATTCCCTTATATGATTATAAGCTAGGAGTAAAAGATGAAGATAACGAAGAAACAATCTCAGTATTGCTTATTCCATTATCATTAATATCCATTTAAATTTATATTTAAACGAACCTGCTCTCCTAGCGGCGCACACCTTAATGCAAAAAATATATAATTGAAATAAAAATTTAATATTTATCCTTTAATAAAGGATATAAAAAAGCTCCCTATATAGGTAATGCCGATCAGTTAAGACAGATCACTTGACGATCTCGCTGAAAAGATCAAAATCCGATGACCTCTTGTCATCGGATTTTTTTATGCAACTCTCAGAAGCACTCGCCCGCACTCATATTACCCGCCTAACCGAATTCACCTGCTTAGCTGATGTGTTAGAACCTGAGTTAATTCAATCTTGTTTGGACTCTCAGGGCGTTGCGACATTAAGACGGCGTAAATTGCCGATGGATGCGATGATTTGGGCCGTTATCGGAATGGCTTTGTTCCGAGGGGAATCTATTCGGTCACTCATCAACAAACTCGACATTGTTTTGCCGCAAGAGATTGATTATGTTGCACGCAGCGCCGTGACTCAGGCTCGAAAACGATTGGGCAGCGAGGTTATTCGAGAAGTGTTTAGTCGCAGCGCTAATACCTGGCACGCGAGAGCTGAACATCCTCATTGGTGCGGTCTTAACTTGTATGGTGTTGACGGTGTAGTGTGGCGGACACCCGATAGTGTCCAAAATCAAGCCGCCTTTGCGCGCACCGCAAACGCTTCAGGCGAAGCGGCTTATCCGCAAATTCGCATGGTTTGCTTGATGGAGTTAAGCAGCCATTTGTTGGTCAACAGCGCCTTTGATTCGGTTGCCGAAAATGAAATGAACTTAGCATCTCAGCTCATTCCTAGCATTCCCAATCACAGCCTAACCCTATTTGATCGAGGATTTTACTCGCTCGGCCTGTTACATGCTTGGCAGCAAGCGCAACCTGATAGCCACTGGTTGTTGCCATTGAAGAAAGGCACTCAATATGAGGTGGTTCGAACATTGGGAAAACATGACCAGTGGGTGAAACTCACCACCACGCCTCAAGCCAGAAAGAAATGGCCGCAGCTCCCTGATACCCTTGAAGCGCGTTTACTCACTAAGACAGTGAAAGGTAAGTCAGTCGCCATTTTGACCTCGTTGACAGACCCGATGCGTTACCCCAGCGAAGACATCGTCGACTTATATGCCCATCGATGGGAAATCGAACTGGGCTACAGAGAGATGAAACAACATCTGTTGGAGAGTCGTTTTACGCTACGCAGTCAACTACCGGAGCTGGTGACTCAAGAGTTGTGGGGCGTGCTACTGGCCTATAATCTCATTAGATATAAGATGTTGCTGATGGCTAAAAGCTTGCCATCGGTCCATCCTAATCAACTGAGTTTTAGGGATGCGGCGAGTTATATCATCTTCAAGTTGACACAACTGCCATCACAAACACCGGGGAATGTCCCGAGAGACGTATTGGATATAGAACGCAATGCACGGCAATTTAAGTTGGATGGTAAACGGGAAAGGGCTTATCCAAGAGTCCTTAAAATGAGTAAAAACAAGTTTCCGGTTAGACCAAAGAAAAATGCCGTTCACTCTTAAGTGAACGGCATTACCCTATATAGGAGCTTTTTATTATTTTGAAGTCTACTTAAGTATTATTTATAAGTGGCCTCGCGTTTTTTCGCTTCTTCATCCCACTTAGGTAACATGTCTTTCTTAAATACTTCTTTCTCTGCATTCATTTTTTCCATGTCCATACCTAAAGCGGCTTGTGCCTTGGCTTTAGTAGAAATATCTGGGATCGCGATAGGATCTGTGATGCCTTTTTTCGCTAACAGTTGCGCTAATTTAACCCGCGCATCTGCCGCTTTATCTACCGCTGTGCCTAGGATGCGTAAGACTTCTTCAGGGGCATGCGCAGCAGCGCCGTGTGAAGCAATCGCATAGTCCCAACGCCATTGTGAATGACGGATATCGGTTAGAATGGGCTTCATTTCCGCTTCAGTTGCACCGGCTTTCCAAGCGGCAGCGGCTTCAAAGTGCGCTTTCACCAGTTGCGCTTCGGCGCGGCCTTTTAGCTCTTTCACTTTAGCTTTACGTTCGTTGGTCAGACCGACTAAGAACTCTTTACTTTGGCTGTGGCACGTCGCGCAGGTTTCTTCAAAACGATCAAATGGGTTACCCACTTTATGATCTGTGTACTTACGACCTTTGTCGTTGGTCACTTTTGGCATGTGGCAATCAACACAGCTCACATCATTCTTACCATGAACACCGAGTTTCCAAGTTTCATAGCCAGGGTGCTGCGCTTTTAACATAGGGGTTTTAGACAGCGCATGCGTCCAGTCGGAGAACTCAATACCGTCGTAATAGGTTTCCATTTGCTCAACGGTTGTGCCCATATCCCAAGGGAATTTAACGAAACCTTTTCTGCCTTCTTTTTTCTCGAAGTAGTATTCAACGTGGCACTGACCACAGACCATTGATTGCTTGTCTTTTTTAGACGCTTTGGCAAAGGGTGTGCCTAATGCTTCCATACCACGTTCAGCAAAGGGACGGGAGATACGCAGTTTTGGCGTGCCTTTTTCATGGCAGTCACCACAGCCTATAGTATTGACGACTTCTGGGCCGCCCTTGGCCCATTTACCTTTAAAGTAACCATCTTCACCTTGCTCTTCAATTAAGCGAGGTACATCAGGGCTCTTACAACTCCAACAAGCCATAGGCATTGGACCATCTTCCGCGTTGGCTGGTGCGCCAGTACGCAGAGTGTTACGCACATCCGTAATGGCATACATGTGGCCACGTGGTGCGTTGTAATCTTTCGCAAAACCATAACCTGCCCACAGCACGACTAAGCTCGGGTCCGAGGCTAACACATCGGTATTCTCAGTGCTTTTATCTGTGTCATGCCAACTGGCGTATTGATTAGCAAATTTGTCTTTATAAACTTCGTTACGAGGCTCTGTTTTATCACTCGCCATTGCGCCCGCCGCCATGAAGCTGGCGGCAACCAGTGCACTTAGTGCAAAGGACTTACCTGTCATCTTCTTCATCATCTCATCTCCGTGTTGCATTATTGTTGTAAATCACGACATCTCCATGGTCAAACTTAGTGACTTAATCCCGCTAAACATATACCTCTTAGGGGGTATCTAGGTCGAAGTTTGCGCTAGATCAAAATGTAAAGGTGTTGTTGTTCACACTTCTATACTTTTGTTAATGTATTACATTATTTTCTAATGTAAAAACCACTGCAAAGTGCCATAACAGCGGCCATTAAAATGAATAGCGGATTAATGAAACGAGGCAGTCTAACCTCAAAAATCTTAGGATTAATGTTAGTACTCATTCTGCTTTCTAGCAGTTTATCGACCTTTGCTATCATCAATTTGTCTTACAGCTTGGGCGACGCTAAGGCGATTAACGCCTCGGGCTCTTTGCGGATGCAAAGCTACCGATTGATGTTTTACGCCAACTCTGGCAGTGATGCTGCGCTCGATAAAATCATCGAATTCGAAAACACCCTCTATTCCGATACCTTAAAGCCTTCAGATAGTTGGTTTAGTCCACGTAAGATTGCCGATCAATATCAGCTCGTGATCGATAAATGGCTGGTGATGAAATACTACATAGAGCAAGAAAACTCCCGCGACTATGTGGCGTCACTTAAGGACTTTGTCGACACCATAGATTTACTGGTATTGGAGATGGAGCACCACGCCGCCTTTAAACTCAGGCTCCTCGCCGCCAGCCAAATATTAGGCTTAAGCGTCATGCTCATTATCGCCTTTGTGGCGGTGCGTTTTACTAAGAAGAAAGTGGTAATCCCACTGCAAAAGCTTATGGAATCGGCGAATACTATTTCTAAGGGCAATTTTGAAATCGAAATGCCCGAAACCGAATATATCGAACTTACAGCGCTCACCCATGCCCTGCAAAAAACCGCCAAGGAACTCGCTATGCTTTATGGCGATTTAGAGTCGCAGGTGGCAGAGAAAACCTTGGCACTCACTCGGGCCAACAATGAGCTGGCATTTCTATACGATAACCTGCTGACATTAAACGCAAATAAGCTCGATTACAAAGCGCTCAAAGCGGCACTAAATCAGTTAAAAGGCTATGAGTCACTCGACTACCTTAGGCTCATTATCCAGTATCCAGAGCAAGAGCTTGAAGTGATTGAGGCCGATGGCGGCTGGCCAGATATGACTCAAGAGAGTACCCGCTTCCCACTGCAATTTGAGCAGGCTAATTTAGGCTATTTAGAGTTAATTGCCGACCAAACACCGAATATCGCGCTATTTAATAATTTCGCGATTATGTTGACCCGGTCAATCGTGATCCACAACGCCACGGAGCAAAGACAACAACTGGCGCTAATGGAAGAACGCGGCGTGATCGCGCGGGAGCTACACGACTCTTTAGGGCAAGTGCTGTCCTTCCTCAAAATCCAAATTAGCTTATTACGCAAAAACTTAGATTGCAGTTGCCGCAGCCCGATCGTTGAGGCGCAATTAACCGAAATCAACGAAGGCGTGAGCACAGCCTACGTGCAACTCAGGGAATTGCTGTCTACCTTTAGACTCACAATTAAAGAACCCGATCTAAAAAGTGCCCTAGAGGCTATGCTCGAGCAGCTCAGAGCCAAGACGAATATCAAGATCACCTTAGACTATAAACTTGCACCACAATGGTTAGAGGCAAAGCAGCATATTCACATACTGCAGATCACGCGAGAAGCGACTCTAAACGCCATCAAACACGCCGAGGCCAGCCTCATCAATATCCATTGCTATAAAGATGATAAAGGCATGGTCAATATCGATGTTTGTGATAACGGCATAGGTATTGGACACTTAAAAGAACGAGATCAACACTTTGGCATAGGGATTATGCATGAGCGAGCCAGCAAACTTTCAGGTAAAGTCGTATTTAGCAACAATGAAATAAGCCGATTTAACGCAGCGACGACTACCACGATTGAGCAAGGAAGCAATAAACAAGACGATGCACTCAAGCCTAACCATTCATTCGACCTTGCGCAGCAAAGCAAAGGTTCAAGTGGCACTCGAGTAACACTTATTTTCCCCTCTCAACAGGAGCCTTCAAATGGGTAAACCTTATTCCGTACTTGTGGTCGATGACCATCCCCTGTTACGCAAAGGCATCTGCCAGCTCATTGCCTCAGATCCTGATTTCAGCCTTTTTGGTGAAGCTGGTGGCGGTTTAGACGCATTAACCGCTGTCGCCACCGATGAACCCGACATCATTTTGCTCGATCTGAATATGAAAGGCATGACTGGCCTAGATACTCTCAATGCCATGCGCCAAGAGGGCGTCACCTCGCGCATAGTGATACTCACAGTTTCCGATGCCAAACAGGATGTGATCCGCTTATTACGCGCAGGAGCCGACGGCTATTTGCTCAAAGATACTGAGCCCGATTTACTGCTCGAAAAGCTCAAAAATGCCATGCTTGGCCACAGAGTTATTAGCGATGAAGTGGAGGAATACCTCTACGAGCTTAAAGATGCGACCGATGAGCAAGAATGGATTTCGAGCTTGACGCCAAGGGAGCTACAAATTCTTGAGCAACTGGCGGAAGGCTTAAGTAATCGGATGATTTCAGAGCATTTACACATTAGTGAAGGCACAGTCAAAGTGCATGTGAAAAACCTACTGCGTAAAGCTAATGCCAAGTCGAGAACCGAAATGGCGGTACGCTACCTTAATCAGTAATCCCTGAGTTTAGCGAGGTATCGCGCAAACAATAAAGGCAATCCTATGATTGCCTTTATGTTTTTAATCGAACTGGACTTAAATGGATGATTACAGACCTTTCTCGACAAACTGCTGCCAACTCAGTAGCGCCTGCTCAAAGTCCTCTAAGCCACAATAGGCCTCAGACTCAGCATCATAGAGTGACATAGCCTCTTCTAACTCATACTCTTGCTCAAAACCTAAGGTATTCGCAAACACCCGCGCCTGTTCACGCTCTAACTCTAAGGTAAAATCATTACCAACGAGGCGCCATGCACCGCGTTTATCGGTTTGAATGTCTTTAATCATGCCCAACACTTGCTGAATTTTGGCTAAGTCTGGCCCCAATTCTTCTGTAAACCACTGCCCCAGCACTTCATGATCCATGCTAAAGCTGGCCAGAAAAGTGCCGGTTAAACTGTTACGCCGAAATTCGTATTCCATTTTATTGTCTCTTTGCTCTAAGCCTACTAATGCTAATTTTAACCTATCCTTGCCGAAGTTGCTCGCCCCACGCAGCACAGCCGATTTAACTCTATTGGCGTTGGCCTCTTATCCGTTAAGCACGAGTACTGACTTCATTTTCATGACAAAATCAGTTAGCTTGTTTATATGATTTTGAAAGAGATATGGAATGCGATATGCACGAAGGATTTATCTACAGCTTAGTGCTGAGTGGCGCCCAAGCGGGTTCTACCTTAAGCCTAGAGCAAATTGAAAAATGGAACCCGCAGGATGGCCTACTCTGGTTGCATCTTCGCTATCGCAATAAAAAGGCGCGCCACTGGATACTCAATAGCGGCCTGCCGAAGGTCGAGAGTGATGCCCTACTCGCCCAAGATACTCGCCCCCGCGCCGTTATCGCCGGCGAAGGCATATTGCTCGCGTTACGCGGCGTCAACCTCAACCCCAATTCGGCTCCCGAAGACATGGTGGCCGTGCGTATTTATGCCGATAAACAGCGGATCATATCCACCTGCGATCGCGAGTTACAGTCGGTCAAAGATGTCGCCGAGTTGATCCTTGAGGGCAATGGGCCTGCAACTACGGGTGACTTTATCGTCGCTGTCTGCGAGCGACTCACTAACCGTAAAGTCGAGTTCATCGATAAGTTAGAAGAACAACTCTCTGATTTAGAAGAGCTCGTTGTCTCTGGCAATGTAAAAGACTTACGCACCGATATCGCCGAACTGCGCCGCCAAACTGTCGCCATTCGCCGTTATTTAGCGCCCCAGCGTGAAGCCTTTTCAAAAATGATTTCCGAGCAAGTTAGTCTGTTTAACGATTCGGAGCGACTTAAACTCAGGGAAACAAACGATAAGCTTATCCGCACCATTGAAGATCTCGATGCCCTGCGCGACAGGGCAAATGTGACTCAGGAAGAATTACTCAGCCAACAATCGGAACAGCTCAATAAACGCTTATATTTCTTATCCTTAGTGTCGGCAATTTTCTTACCATTAGGCTTTTTAACCGGCTTACTCGGGGTCAATATTGGCGGCATACCGGGCGCCGACAACACTTGGGCCTTCGCCACCTTCTGCGGCATATTAATCTCACTCGTCGCCCTACAGATGGCACTGTTTTATCGATTTAAGTGGTTATAGCCTCCTTAAAAACAACAACGCCAATCGATTAGGATTGGCGTTGTTTCTTCTCTCATTCTTATAAACTAATTGTTATGCTCTAATGCTTTTGATCTAGGCTGGCGATTATGTCGTCGGCAACTCAAACACATGAGTCATGACTTTATAAAGCTCTGTTCCTTGGTGCACAGACGCCGAAGCAAAGTGCAAAATCGGCACGCAGTCCTGCGGCAAACGGACCGTCTTTAGCTCATCTGCCGTACCGTATAAATCCATACGCAGTAAATTGACTAAGGGCTGTCCCGCAGCCAGTGGTTCACCCACTGGCGCGCGGTACTCCACTAACCCTGAACTTGGCGCGTGATACTTTTTATAGTCCTTAAGGTAACAACCAAAGCGCTGCATTTTAGCGGGCGCAACGGTTTCAGCGATCACGCCGCGGTGACTTAAATACGCCAAAATCCCTTGGGCATCAACCAACGCATCCTCAAGACAGACGCGCTCTTGGCTCGCCAATTCTAAGGTTAACGCTGACACAGCAACGGCTAAATCTCGCCCCTGCGCTTTTGCAAAATCACTTAATTGCCACCAAGGACAAAACGCCGCCTCATCCATGGCACCACCAAAGGTGTTGGGGATAACAAGCGTATAAGGGATCGACAAAAACTGCGCAGCAGCTAAGTCATATTCAGGACAATACAAGTGCTTACAAGACTTAGGACCTGTGTGCAGATCGAGCACTATATCCGCGCTGTGGGCCATAATCTGCAGATTAACCGCGAGTCTATGGCCAGTAGTAATGCCCCACTCATGCCGCAACTTTTGCTGACAGGCTTCAACCAAAGTACTGCGATAAGCTTGGATCAGCTCGTTATCACTGAGCTTGGCATGTTCGCTATACCAAGTCGGCAAATCGATTGCATGATTCAAATACTCACGATTCCAATTCGCGCCTGTAATAGGGTCAAATCGGCCGAGGGTAAACTCACCACTTTTTTGGTTGATCCCGAGTGGATTCGCCAATGGCACTAAGGTGATTTCACCGCGGATGTCACAGAGTTCAAGCTGCTTCATCAACTGATAAATCACCGCATTACCTTGCACTTCAGCGCCGTGGACATTGGCCTGAATATACACTTTGGGGCCAGTCGCCTTATCGTCGCTCGGCTTAAAATGGTAAATAGGCAAGGTAAGCGCTTGCCCTGCGGCAAGCTCGCCAATTTGCAGAGACGATGTTGTCGGCAGCATATTAAGCGCCTTCGAACAGATTTTGATGCAGCGATTTCACCACTTGTGCCGCTTCCGATTCTGCCACTAACACACACAGATTATGTGGGCTGGCGCCTTGGCAAATCATCCGCACATTGTGTGGTTCTAACACTTCAAACACACGGCGACAAATACCCGGCGTGGTCGCAATGCGGTTACCGATAATCGCCACTAAGGCTAATCCATCTTCGACGCGCACCCGGCAATGCTGTGATAATTCTTGCAACAATGCCTCACTCAACAGACCTTGACCGCTAGAATCTGAACCGGTTTTATCGAGGGTTAGAGACACGTTCACTTCTGAGGTGGTAATTAAATCCACACTGATCTTATGTCGCGCCAATGTCGCAAAGGTTTCCGCTAAAAAGCCCTGCGCATGCAACATTTGCAAGCTGTGAAGATTTAACAGGGTTTGATCGCGGCGCAAAGCCACAGCGCGGAATACGGGCGCATCTTCCACTTGATGACGGATCCAAGTCCCGCCCTTTTCAGGCTCTTTACTTGAACCAACAAACACTTGAATTTGTTGACGAACAGCAGGAAGAATGGTCGCAGGATGCAATACCTTGGCACCAAAGGTCGCCATCTCGGCGGCTTCATTAAAGCTGATCTCGGCAATCGGAAAAGCATTGGGCGCAAGACGCGGATCGGTTGTATAAATCCCCGCTACATCGGTCCAAATCTCGACCGCTGAGGCGCGTAACGCTTCGGCTAACAGGGCTGCAGAATAATCACTACCACCGCGGCCTAATGTGGTCGTTTGACCTGCTTCATCGGCACCGATAAAGCCTTGTGTGACAATCACTTGTTCCGCTAACAGTGGCTGTAGATAATCACGAGCTAAAGTCGCAATCTGCTCAACCTGGGGTTCCGCGCGGCCAAAATGGCTGTCGGTACGTAATACTCGACGCACATCGAAGGCACTAGAGTTAACACCTTTCTCGCGGATGACTGCTGAAAACAACGCCGAAGAACATTGCTCACCGAGGGACAACAACTCATCCATGGTCGCTTTGCTGCGTTGTGATGCGAGCGCGTCACTCAATACTGACATGCGACTCAATAATTTATCTAATGCGGCGGCCACATCGTTAGGACGACCGAGCTTATCTAAAATCGCATATTGAATTTGGGCAATTTGTTTTAATCGCTGTAATCGACCATCGTCGTTGATGGATTCTTGCGTCAATTCAACTAACAGATTGGTCACGCCACTCGATGCGCTGACCACGACTAAACGACAATGAGGATTAGCTAACACTATGTCGGCACAGCGATTCATAGCGTTATAGTCGGCGACTGAGGTGCCACCAAATTTTGCGACAACGAGGGACATTAGCGCACCTCCGTGAAACACGTAGGGCAACAAATAAATGCAGATTGAATAAGATATTGATTAACTAACATGATCACACTCCGAACTGACTTCGTTCGAAGAGCCTGGTGCTCAATGATAACGCACCCCAAAAGAAGGGAAACAGCAATCGTCACCAGAAGCTCTCCACCAATTACAGGTGACAATCGTCAGGATTCAGCCTGAGCGACCGACATAAACATGCAGCAACCATATCTATGCCTCGGCGTTAATCTCCCTCATCAGTCATCGCTGGAGTTTGTGCTCCTCTGACCGACTACCTAGTTAACGCTCCTCTTCTGTTCCTTTCCTAGGGAAAGGGACGAAAAAAATAGCAATAAACCCCTAATGAAGTCAATGCTAATTTCATAACAAATGAATAATTTAAATAAAATCTTTTGAAAACAACTAAGTGCTTAAATCGGGTAACTCGTATACCAGCTGCACATAATCACTAAATTTGCCTAAACACACTTCATCATGTCCGGCCAAGGTGCAAGGCACTAAGCTCACATCCCCTTGTTCGACCACATAAATCGCGTATTGATTAAATTTCTTCCCCAATTGCAGCGCCATCGTTCTATCGATAAACACGGCCCAGCTTTTTTCCATGTGGGATAAATCCGGCGCCGCGCCCACTAAAGCACGATAGGGACTGCCGAGTAATTCAATTTCACGGAGAAGTTGGCGATCGAGTAAACGGTTTTGACTGGGAGAAAGCAGCTTTGAAGCGGGATTATGAGCGGTAATAACAGCAAAGGAAAAATCACAGGATAATGCTTGAGTCAGCAAAAATAACGGCGCTTGGTAACATTGCCACAAATCTTGAGTCGTATTGTCCATTGGTAGTCTAATCGAAAAATGAACCCAGGCTAGTGTAGCAGAGTGATTGTAAAATCCAAAGAGGCGTGAACTGGCTCACAGGAATCGCAAATACATTAGTTATACTAATCAATAGCTAAAGTAAATATCATGGTAAAAACCTCGACTCACCTAAAATTTGTTAACATTTCATTTGTTAACAAATGACTAAAACGAGTACAATGTACGTACTGGTGAGTTGAAACAGATTGAGCAAGATGCTTATCGTTCAATACAGTTTGTTACATATATCGCTTTAAGTAACGTGAACTGACCGGGCATCTGTTTAAAATGTGTTCTACATTTGATTTGTCTTTTAAACATTTAAAAAAAACAATAGTTAAGGAACTTATTCTAACTATTGCTTATCGAAGTTGGTACTGATTACGTTTTCTCGTATTACACTTAAACGTGCACTTAATCTACATCCAGATATAGATGTCACCGTAAAGATTTTCCTTTTGAGCACAAAGCAGTTCAAGGAAGTATCAACGCTTTTATGAATATAAGAGCCCGAAGTAAGTTGCTCTTATTGGTTAGTATAAACTGATTAAAATTTAGGTAAATAATATGCAAAATCCGCACATTCTGATCGTTGAAGATGAAGCCGTTACCCGTAACACGCTGAGAAGTATTTTCGAGGCAGAAGGGTATGTGGTAACTGAGGCCAATGATGGCGCAGAAATGCATAAGGCTATGCAGGAAAACAAAATTAACTTGGTCGTTATGGACATTAACTTGCCAGGCAAGAATGGCCTGTTGTTGGCACGTGAACTACGTGAAATCAACAACATCGGTCTGATCTTCCTGACAGGTCGTGACAACGAAGTCGACAAAATCCTTGGACTTGAAATTGGCGCGGACGATTATATTACCAAGCCGTTCAACCCACGTGAATTGACGATTCGTGCTCGTAACCTTCTGACTCGCGTCAACAGCGCTGGTGCCGAAGTCGAAGAAAAGAGCTCAGTAGAATACTATCGCTTCAACGATTGGAGCTTAGAGATCAACAGCCGTTCATTAGTGAGCCCACAGGGTGAATCTTACAAACTGCCACGTAGCGAATTCCGCGCTATGCTGCACTTTGTTGAAAACCCAGGCAAAATTTTGACTCGTGCTGATCTACTGATGAAAATGACTGGCCGTGAACTTAAGCCACACGATCGTACTGTAGACGTGACTATCCGTCGTATCCGCAAGCATTTCGAAAGCTTGCCAGATACGCCAGAAATCATCGCGACTATTCACGGTGAAGGCTATCGCTTTTGCGGTAACTTAGAAGGCTAATTGCCCGCTAAGCGACACTCGCATTAGCAACAGGATTGATTCGATAAGCATCAATTCACAAAAAACCAGATCCTAGGATCTGGTTTTTTTATGTCTAAAATTTAGCGAATCAGATTAATAGGCGATACTTACAGAGTTAAGAGTCAGGCTGATGGCAAAGCCGATGTCCAAAATAGAGACGAAAATCTTCTTATAAAACAGAAGTATAATTATAAAACAAGCTCCACCTATCAGCGCTAATGAGAGCGAGTGATGTAAGAGCTAAACAAGGAGCGAGCCTACAAGGTATACGTATGGCATAGCAGCATACGCAAGCAGGCCCGCTCTCTATCTCGCGCTACTTAGCGCTTTTCAGCTGTCTATCGAGGAAATCCGCTAATGAGCGGTATAAGTGATTACGCACTTTCTCGCCACGCATCGAATGTTTAGATCCCGGATAATCGATCATCTGGAATAATTTACCTTCATCCTGCAGCGCTTTATAAACCCGAGTGCTGTTTTCAAACAAGACGTTATCGTCAGCCATGCCGTGATACATCAATAGACCCGCTTGATAGTTTTTCACGTAAGGGAACACGCTACTGGCTTCATAACCCTTTTCATTACCTTCGGGATGACCTAAATAACGCTCAGTATAATGGGTGTCATACAAGCGCCAGTCGGTCACAGGTGCGCCCGAAATCGCGGCTTTAAAGTAATCTGGCGCCTTAAATAAACTCATCAAAGCCATATAACCGCCGTAGCTGTGGCCGTAAATCGCCACATTATCGGCATCGACAAAGGCTAAGCTACGCAGATACTCCACCCCCACTTTTTGATCATTCACTTCAGCTTCGCCCAAGTGACGGTAAATCACCTGCTCAAACCGAGTGCCTCTGTGGGCGCTGCCGCGGTTATCTAATTGGAATACCACATACCCTTGTTGCACCAGATACTGGGTAAAGTAGTCCTGCTCGCTCCAACTATTAGTCACTAACTGGGCGTGCGGCCCACCATAAACCCGCACTACGACAGGGTATTTCTTGCTTGCATCGAAGGGAACGGGTTTGAATAAACGGGTTTGCAGCACTTGGCCATCTTCGGCTTTCAGTTCACCAAATTCAGGGATTTGCCACAGCCCCGCATAGTCATATAAAGGATGACCTTGCTTGACCGCATTTTGCTCGACCCAAGCCAGTTGCTGGCCCTTGTCACCGTGTAAACTGATTTGCGGTGGCTGAGATAAGCTATTGAAATAATCCAGATATACGCTCTGATTATCGGCGAAAACAGGATTGTGCATCCCCGCTTGCTTGCTCACGCGCTCAACCTTGCCGCCCGCTAAAGGCACGCGATAAAGCTGTTTTTCAATTGGCGTGTCTTTACGGCCGGTGAAATACACCCAGCCTGCGGTTTCATCTATGTATTCCAACTCATCGACAGCCCACTCGCCCTTAGTCAATTGCGTTTTGAGTTTGCCTTTTAGGTCAAACAGATACAGATGATTAAAACCATCACGCTCAGACGCCCAAATAAAGGCCGACTGTTGCTTTAAGAAATGCAGATCGTTATTAAGGTTTACCCAAGCATCGCTGCGTTCTTTCACTAAGGTTTTTGGTTTAGTCAGCGCATCTAACGCCACTAACTGTAAATCGAGCTGGTGCTGATCGCGGCTCTGCCACTGAAACGACAGGTGTTTGCTACCCGGCAACCAATCGACCCGCGGCAGGTAAATATCCTTATTTTTATCATCACTTAAGGTTACCCAATTAATCGCCTTATCTTTTAGCGTGACCACAGCTAATGCGATGTCGACGTTGTTTTTGCCGGCATAGGGATAACGCTGCTCAGTAAGCTTTATACCATCGGCATAGATCTCGTTACGGGTCACTTGCTCGACCGCAGATTCATCGATACGGGTAAAGGCGATGGCCGATTCATCGGGCGCCCACCAGTAGCCAGTCATGCGATCCATTTCTTCTTGAGCGACAAACTCGGCCATGGCATTTTTAATCGCCCCGCCGCCATCTGTGGTCATAGCCTCAAGTTTTTTGCTCGCCAGATCTAACACATACAGATTTTGATCCCGCACGAAAGATACAAAATTGCCCTTAGGCGATAGACGTGCATCTGTAGCGAACCCTTCACCAATCGGCAATTGAGTCACGCTCTTGTCGGCAAGGGAGAAGTAATACAGATTCCCAGCAGCGGGGATTAATAGCGCTTGGCTATCATCGGCCCAGAAGTACTCCATAATGCCTTCGCCATAAATACGTTGGCGCTCGCGGCGGGCTTTTTCTTCATCGGATAATTCATTGGTCGCGAGTTTATCGGCATTTAATAGCAGGCTCGACTCACCGGTTTTGACATCCATCTGCCAGAGATCATAAAAACTTTGATTATCTTTACGGCCAGCAAGATAGGTAACCCGCAGGCCATCGGGGGACAATTTCAAACCACGGGGACTGGTGCCCGCTAAGGCAGGCGAGGCATTCATTCGCTCAATCGTCAGTGGCTGTTTGCCACCTTCCATTGCCAAAGCAGGGGTCGTTGCTGAAATCATAGCTGTCGAAATCATGGCAATTTGGCTCGCTATCAGTAAGGGAACGGCGCGCACCTTAAGCGAGCCCGCAGGGAACCAAGTTAACTTATTTTTAATCATTATTATTCCTTGGAAGTATAATCGCCTAAGATGTCAGCGATTAAAAACAAGCCGACATTGTGCCAGAGGCAAACCCCAAATAGAAATAGCATGCAATATGCCGATACAAATTAGGATCATCTCGTAGACTCAGTCCAAATAATCCCTAAAAGCCCTAATATTCGCTAAAAGCATCAGCAACATCGCTGAAATTGTCGACTAACTGAGTTATCATTCGCGGCAAATAACGAAATTGACCTCATTGTTGAACCTCTAAAGGACATAACATGCAGACTCTGGCCCAGCACCTGACCTCACAGGCAGTGAACGACTCCCTTTCCCACCTGATTTTAACCTTAGCCGACACCTCAAAAGCCATTAGCCATGCCGTTCGCCACGGTGCGCTTGCAGGCGTGTTAGGCGCGACTGAGCAAGAAAACGTCCAAGGTGAAACCCAGAAAAAACTGGATATCATCACCAACGACATGCTCAAAGATGCATTAAAAGCTGACGGTACAGTGCGCGGTTTAGCGTCGGAAGAAGAAGATCATGTGGTTGAAGTCAGCCAAAATGGTCAATATCTGGTGTGTTTCGATCCGCTAGATGGCTCATCTAATATTGATATCAACTCGTTAGTCGGCACGATTTTCTCTATCCTGCCCGCCCCTGCTGGCGAGTTGACTGAAACCAGCTTTTTACAATCTGGCCGTGCGCAATTAGCCGCAGGTTATGTACTTTATGGTCCATCGACCATGCTGGCATTAACCACTGGCCAAGGCGTGCAACTGTTTACTTTGCACCCAGAAACCAATGAGTTTTTACTGACTAACGCCGCCATGAGCATTAGCCCAGATACCCAAGAGTTTGCCATTAACATGTCGAACCAACGTTTTTGGGAAGCCCCAATGCAAACCTATGTTGCCGATTTACTACTCGGTAAAATTGGCCCACGCGAAAAATCATTCAACATGCGCTGGATTGCGGCCATGGTCGGCGACGTACACCGCGTGCTATCGCGTGGCGGTATTTTCACCTACCCAACCGACAATAAAGATCCTAAAAAACCGTACAAACTGCGCTTGATGTACGAAGCCAATCCAATGGCTTTCTTAGTCGAGCAAGCTGGCGGTAAAGCCTCAACGGGTTACGAAACTATTTTAGACATTACTCCAACGCATATTCACCAACGTGTTGCCGTCATCCTAGGCAGCAGCAATGAAGTCGACGCTTGCCTGAGCTATCACGGTATTGATTACAGTGAAGAACCAAATATAGAGTAAGCAGAATCGCTTAGCTTCCTGATTTTTATGATAAAAGCCACTGACCACAGTGGCTTTTTTATTGTCGCAGAATGCGACATTTTGAGTTGTGATTGCGAAATCAGGGATCTGTAAAGTTTTAGCGATGAGTTTCACATTTGGAGTTTATGCGGCCTAACGGCCGAGGTGAATCAAAGTCGTGGTTCTTCAACCCACACCCGACCAAGAGGGGATCAACAGCAATTCCCTCTTGGATCTCCCTTGCCGCCCCTTGCGAAGTTACATGCATTAGAGACTGGCTTAGTGCTTATTCGAAAATAGCTAACGCTTCCGATGGGGCGTCCCTTCCCCCCGAAAGCTACGCAGACGTCCTGTCTGCATCACGCTATTTCCTTCAACGCCCTTCAGCAACTTCGCAGGGGAAGGTGAACTTCTGTAGCTACTGTACGAACTATTAATCCCCAAAGATTTATGCTTGTACCAGCTTTAACGTTCAGCTATTTTTGTCTTTATCTTTGAACGGCAAAGTGGGTATTATGAGGCTGATTATTATCAAGTTATGAATGGATGCTGTTGATAAATGATTCTAAAAACCAAATCACTTCAAAATACCCAAACACCACAGGCTATCGCGGGTCAAAAACAAGAACAGGATGTTGCCTTCTATTTACGCCGCGCCTTCAAAGATCATCCACAAGTGTTGGTCATCAATGATTTTCGATTCACCTTTAATGACGAAACCGCGCAAATTGATCACTTAATTATCTACACCTACGGTTTTGTGCTAATTGAATCCAAGAGCATAAAAGGCCATGTGGAAGTCAATCAACAGGGTGAGTGGACGCGCAGTCACGGAAGTAAATGGTTTGGTATGCCGTCTCCTATCAAGCAAGTTGAACTACAACAAGCACTGCTTAAAGAAATGCTAAAGCAGCATAGAAGAGAAATTCTAGGAAAATTACTTGGTATAAGACAACAAAGTTTTGGCATGCGTTGCTGGGGCCATGTGTGCGCAGTATCAAGCGATGCGGTAATCAACAGAGATACTATGCCAACGGCCATTTCTGAGTTGTTAGTTAAAACAGAGTTTTTAGTCGATAAACTTGATAAGATCATGAATCTAAAAAGTAAGTTCATGCGCATTATAAATGTAAGCGACACCCGCCCCGACTTTAATCAACAAGAACTCAATTCCATTGCCAATTTCTTAATCGATCAACATATAGACCCACATAAATCAACGAGTGAAATAACGCTCGCGCAAACACAACAAATCAATGAGCCTGTTGCACACTTTGAAGTTAACAAAGCAGTTGAAGTCATAACCCAACCAATAACTCAATCTGCCACACACAGCATTCTTAGCTGTAAACATTGTGGAGAATCAACAAACTACACCCCAATGTACGGTAAGTTTGGTTACTACATCAAATGCAACCAATGCACTAAAAACACGCCAATGAAACAAGCCTGCCCACAGTGCCAAAGCAAAAATATCAAAATACAAAAACGCAGCCAGAGCTATACCCTCACCTGCCAAGATTGCAGTCATAGCTCACAGGTGATTTAAGCGCAGGCTAATATTTGTTTAAATTACATTATTTAGAATAAAGGTAGGTCTATGATAAATATAATAAGCAGAGATTCATGCCTGCCCGCCATTATATTTATCTTATTGTTTTTTTAATGATTTATAGTGCTAACTTTGATTATTCGAATGAAACT
Source organism: Shewanella baltica (assembly GCF_900456975.1). Classification (NCBI taxonomy): domain Bacteria; kingdom Pseudomonadati; phylum Pseudomonadota; class Gammaproteobacteria; order Alteromonadales; family Shewanellaceae; genus Shewanella; species Shewanella baltica. The sequence continues at coordinate 339,264 of NZ_UGYM01000002.1, read as the reverse complement.
AATACATATAGAGCCATAAATGTTAAGTGCTAGCTAAAAAACTAACATATCCTTATTGAATTTATGGTTTTAGACCCCATTGATAAGTGTTGTATTTACATTAATTTAAGTGATCTTATATGACCCTAAAGAAAGAGAAACCGAAGAACAGAACTGTTTACTATTTTCGTTGTGAATTCGCCAAAATTGAAGGTGCTGCTGTTAAAGATACACTTGAAACAATGACGAAGTCCGCTTGGCTAAAACTGAACTCAACTGAAGAACGTACTTTTTATATAGGAGAAGAACGTTCTGTCGTTGGCATGAAGCTATCTAGCCGTAAGGCTAAACTAAGTTATGGAAATAGGGATTGTACTCTTTTCTCTGTGGGTCTGTATGAAGTATCAATAAACCATCAAAAGCAAGTGCAGAGCTTGAAGCTGGTACTTATGATGCTCCTATTGATCAAGAGTTTCTCGATGGTGAAGGATTCGTTTGTATTTTTGGTAATCACTTAATCATGAGCCCTGCTGCAACTTTTAGAGCAAGTGTTATTAATGGATTTTTATCATCATTGATAGAAAAAGGCGGTTACGTAAAAGAATCAAATGTAATGGACATACAGCAGGTTGCGGATATTGATGTAGTCAAGACAATTGAAGATGAAGGTGTTAGCAATATAGTTGTCAATGCGGTGTCATATCTTTCCACTTTAGAGTACATTAAACGTATTGATCCTAAAGAGAAAGTTTCAGGAAAATTACAAAAAATCACCAAAATGGTAAAAGGTGTTTTAGATGTATTGAGAGATGACGACACTGATGCTGAAATCCTCGAAAAAGAAGGATTAAATGCTAAGGTTGTAATTTCTCATGATGGTCGAACATCTGGTAATGATGCTGATATTGGTCAAGAACACGCGAAAAATACAGCTAAGTTATTGGCTTCAACCAATGTTGGCGGATATGTGATAACAACCAAGAGCGGTACTAAACTTACTAATGAAGATACAGTCTTAAAACATACAGTAAAGGTAAAACGACACGGTAAGTCCGTTGATAGAGATAAAATGTGGCTTAAGCTAGTTAAATCGTTAGAAGCATATGAGCGTGAAGGCATATTAGAGCAATGAGTAACTGGAAAAAGTACAGAAAAAAAACAATATATTTACTGCTAACTATTGTTTTCAGTGGTATTTTTGCTGTGCTTTTACAACCATTTTTAACTGATAAAGCCCTTGATGTCTTAGTTAATATTTATTCTATTTTGGCTGGTTTTTTAGTAGGTGTGATAGCACTCATTGGTGATCCTAGTTCTCTTCCCACAGGTTCCTGGCGTGTTGCTGAAAATGCAACTCAAAATACTTTTCGGAAACTTCGTAGTACTAAAAACTTACTCTATGTGTATCTTCTGACGTTATTCGCTATATTTTCTTACAAGCTTCTAGCTGTGCCTCACGCTCTTGACGTCATTAAAACCACGCATTGGGGGCTTGTCATTCTCCCTTATTTATCTGATTTTAAAGTATTTGTAGAACAGGTCATTCTATTTCTATCATTTATAGCATTTTCGTATTCATTTACTCTACCAAATAGTTTATTTAACATTCAGAAAGCGCGAGTAGAGAAAGAAATTGAAAACCGAAGAGAACAAGCCAATATCAAATAAACCAGAAAGATCGAAAAAATGGGACAGGCGTAACCCTTTCAGGATTTTCAGCCCACACACTAGCCACAGAAGTTCACCTCCCCTGCGAAGTTGCTGAAGGGCGTTGAAGAAAATAGCGTGAGCGAGGCATGGATAATGGAATGGACCCATCCACTTTTAATCGGCCTCACAGTGGGCCACGATGTAGTCGCTAAAACTCATCAGAAAGAGGACGGGTCCACTTATGAAGATTACTACAATTGGTTTAGATATCGCAAAGTCTGTTTTTCATGCTGTTGGTGTCGATAAAGCAGGCAAGTTAATCAAAAAGAAAATGCTTAGACGCAAGGACTTACTTTCCTTTCTTGCTCAAATTGAGCCGTGTCTGATTGTGATGGAAGCCTGTGGTGGAGCAAATTACTGGGCCAGAGAATTTGAGCTGTTGGGCCATAACGTCAAGCTAATCGCACCTCAATTTGTGGTGCCTTTTCGGCAAGGTAATAAAAATGACTACAACGATGCGCTAGCCATCGCTGAAGCTGCGCAGCGACCCAACATGCGGTTTGTAAAACCCAAAAGCGTTGAGCAGCAAGATGTGCAACTGCTCCACCGCATGCGCGAACGATTAACTAAACAATCAACCGCCTTAATCAATCAAGTCAGAGGGATGTTAGCGGAATACGGCATTGTGATAACCAAAAGTAAATCGGCTTTTAAAGTACAGTTTCCAGATATTTTAGCGGATGAAACCAATGCGCTGACTACCAAAGGTCGGGCCATTTTTTATCAGTTATATGAAGAGTTTAGTGATATAGAAAAACGGCTTAAGGGTTGTGACGTTCAAGTGCTCACTGAAACTAAGAACAATGTGATTTGCCAGCGTTTAGAAACTATCCCAGGTATTGGTCCAGTCACCGCTACCGCCTTTTATGCCGCCGCAGGTGATGGTAAAGATTTCAGTAATGGTAGACACTTTTCAGCTTGGTGTGGCTTGGTTCCCAAGCAACACAGCAGTGGAGGTAAAGATAACCTCCTTGGAATAAGCAAGCGGGGAAATGCTTACTTACGTACCCTGTTCATCCACGGCGCCAGAGCTGTGTTACAGCACAGTTGTCATAAACAGGATAAATTTAGTTGCTGGGCAATCCAGTTAGCAGAACGCCGAGGTTTTAACCGAGCCTGTGTAGCCGTCGCCAATAAACTCGCGAGAATGGCATGGGTTATCGCGGCGCATGACGAAGAATATCGACTTCCAGTATAGTGCTGAATAGATTCAATAAACGTTAATAATTAACCAACCAGCAAGTTGCTAAGACACTTGAATTGATGATGAGACAGTCAGACTGATCTACTGAAAACCTTAGCTCGGTATAGGCTCATAATGAAGCCGCAAGGATGATAAGGACAGTAGAAGCAGATATCCATCAGGGCCAGAGGCATACCTCAATAACAGGCCGAATATATGGGTGCAATGAACTCTTCTCAAAATCGCTATCGAATGTCTTGCAAACCGGATGGGTCCATATATGCCGAGCTAGCTTTCGGGGTACAGGATGTACCATCGGAAGCGTTAGCGATTTTCGAATAAGCACGAAGCCACTAATCAATGCATGTAACTTCGCTAGGGGCGTCATGGAGCATCCAAGGAGGATAGGACGAGCAGCCCTCCTTGGTCGGGTGTGGGGTGAAGCCCCACGACTTTGATCCACCTCGGCCGCAAGGCCGCATAAAGAGTTTCATACCATTATCGAATTGAAAAACTATCCGCCGATAGCGCGGCTTTAACCCAGTATGTTATTGTTTTAGCATCATAGATTCGATTTTTACGCTTTAACCACTAAGGGTTTACTCCATATGGAACAAATATTTGAAAAATTGATGTATGCATCTCGCTGGATTATGGCGCCGATTTACTTGGGACTAAGCCTAGTCCTAATCGGTTTAGGCATTAAATTCTTCCAAGAGATCTTCCATATTCTACCGATTATTTTTGAGATAACCGAAGTCGATCTGGTGCTGGTCACCCTATCGCTGATTGATATAACCCTAGTGGGTGGCCTTATCGTGATGGTGATGTTTTCTGGCTATGAAAACTTCGTGTCACAATTAGATGTGGGCGAAGACAGTGAGAAGCTCAGTTGGCTCGGTAAGTTAGATTCTGGCTCATTAAAAAACAAAGTCGCCGCTTCTATTGTGGCGATTTCATCCATTCATCTGCTGAAAATCTTTATGGATGTGAAGAATATCGATAACGATAAAATCATGTGGTACCTATTAATCCACATCACCTTTGTGTTGTCAGCCTTTGCCATGGGCTATTTAGACAAAATGACCCGCGCTGGTAAGTAGCAAGTTCGAGCCTTAGTAAGTGGAGCGATCACGGTGTTAACGCTGTGGAAGGTTTTGAGAGCAAAACCTAAACGAAGATAACGTTTCATTCGTTTCTGCTAAATTAAAAAGCCACTCTTTTGAGTGGCTTTTAACAAAGTCAAACCGTAAAGCAAGCTTAATAGAAACATTTCCCCATTATTTAACGCGTGACTGATTCAACACATCCCAACTTAATTTCACCTTATTGACTCGTTAATCAGCACTCATTTAAATCTTAATACGGCTATTTGTAATGTCTATTCTTTCAACTTGTTGCGTTAAATATTTAGATATCAGTCATACGGTTTAAATCTATTAAAATACTTACCCAAAAGTGTCAAAAAACTCTATAATCGCCACCCTTTTGACAAACTCGTCACTAACGCATCCATTCGTAAGTAAACATTACTGTAAGCGCAAGGTAGTAAAGTGAAAACACAGTTACTGGCTCTCATGCTCGTCAGCCATATTGGCTACGCCCATGCCAAGGAAGATTTGGCCTCAACTCTAAACGCAGAAGGAATACCACTGAAGAGTCATAGCATCGATTTTATCGATAAAAATCTCAAATTAACCTTGGCCTGTTCCGTTGGAGATCTGCAACCTAGCATCAATGTCACTATGTCGGAATCCTTCGCATTTAATGGTGATCCTAGCGTACTCATCATTACCAGTGGCGAACAGGCTAAGCTGAAATTGCATGGCACTGGCTCACTGATGAATTTCAGCAGCGGGGGCACAGCCAACCCAGATCTATGGGGAAGTTTAGGTGAGCTCCAATCTCAAAAATTACACCTTGAAGCGGTATCTTTTCGCTCTAGTAAATATACTAGTTCAGACTTAGTCGCCGTAGGCTTTGCCGATGCTGTGGCTAAGCTCAAACAAGATTGTGTCCAGTAGGCTTCTCAGCCAGCATTTAATAGAACAATATGAACAAAAAAGCCACTGATGACAGTGGCTTTTTGTTTTTATAGCATATGACTTAACGTCCAGATTAGCTCTTCGCTAGTTCAACCTGATGCACTTTTTCGGTTTGGTCCACTATGGTCAATACCGCAGCATCACCTACCACGTTACAAGAGGTCAGCACCATATCGATAATGCGATCTAACGCCGCGACTATGGCGAAGGCTTCTATCGGTAAACCCATTTGATGGATTAACACGCCTATCATTACCATGCCGCCGCCGGGCACACCGCCTGCACCGACAGAGAGCAGGAAGATGCTAAATAACAGCGAAGGCAATTGATCAGAGGTGATAGGCATACCAAAGGCGTTAGCGACAAAGAAAATCGCGATAGTGATGTAAATCGCCACGCCGCCCATGTTCATGGTCGCGCCGAGCGGCACCCCAAAGCCAGCTACCGCGCGATTCACACCTAACTTTTCGGTTAAGGTACGCATAGTCACAGGAATCGTCGCATTCGAGCTTGCGGTCGACAGTGAAAACAACACTTGCTCTTGGGTCTTCTCGCGGAAGGTTTTGGCCGAAATTGGGGTAAATATGCCCACCGCCATTGGGTAAACCACAAAAATCCACAGTAGTAGCAGCGCGAGGATCAGCACCATGTACTCAACTACGCTCATAAACACGCCAGCATCTAAGGTCGCGCCGAGCTTGAACATCAAGGCAAATACACCGTAGGGCGCTAGGCTCATCACCACAGAAATCAGCTTCATCATGATTTTATTCGCGGTTTGAAAACCATGCACTGCGCCAGCGACATGCTCACCGAGTGACTTAATCACGCCACCAAGCATTAAAGCCATAAAGATCACTTGCAGCATATTGCCCGACATAAAGGCCGCTACAGGGTTACGTGGGACTATGTCGATCACCAGTGCCATCAAACTTGGCAGCTCAGTCGCAGTAATCGCCAGGCCGTCTGTACTGCTCATATCGACACCTTTACCAGGGTCGAGTAACAGCACGACTAATAATGCCGTCGCGATCGCGACAAAGGTATTGATGATATAGAAACCGAAGGTCTTACCGCCTAAACGGCCAAAACTTTTGAGATCTTGCAGCTCACAGACACCACAAACAATACTCACAAACACTAATGGCACGACTAGCATCATGATCATATTGACGAACATAGTGCCAACGCCGCCAGCAAGCTCGACCAAATTGTCCGAGAAGAAGCCGATATCGTTTAAGAAGTACTGCACTATTGTGCCGAAAATAAGACCCGCAAACAGACCTATAAAGATCCGCGTCGAAAGTGATTTCATCATGCTTGTGGTTTCCCCAGAAATGTAGTTTTTTGTTATTCATCTTCCATGATGAGCACAATTGCCAATCCATTTTTGGCTTAGGCAGGGGATAGTGAAACATGCTAGCCGTTAATTCAATGAATAAATTTCACTTTTTCATCTTAAATTAAGCTAACCGCATCACGGAAAATTAGTAATAAATTGATTTTAAATGACAAATAATAATTATGCTCAATCAATGAGCAGACTAAAGACTTATTTAAAACAGCATATTTAAACAGAATGAAAACCAATAAATCACAATGCAAACATATTAAAAACAATTAGAAAATCAACCTCAGTCTTAATGACTAAAATTAAACTTATAAAAGAATTTAAAACTAGATAATTACACTAACGCAGAGAGATGGCATGCGTGATGGCTAAATATATGGCACTAACACTAGTTCAAGCCCGTGAGCTAGCAGGTGTTGCTGTTTGATGCTAATACTGTGTTGAGTTAACCAAAAAGCTAATTCTTGCCAACGCTTTAAATCGGCATGCTGAAGATATTTGGTCTGTTTCGCTTGCTTGTCGAAATCATAGGTTGAATTAATTTGCCCAATGCCCAACAACTCGGCAGCAGCCGTCAGCGCAAGTTGCGGCACAAGGCAATGGGTCACCCCCATTAAGGTATGGGCGATTTGCAGCCCTGCGGGATCTAAGTCGGTAAAGGCGATAATCGGCAGCTCGCCTGCCATAGCTTGCAAAAAATGCCGCACACCAAGCGGTGAATGATGACCGCTGCCACGGTAAATAACCATGAGGTTCGTTAGATCCTCAGGTAAACGCGCTTGATGGATAACATCAAACACATCCAAGTTTTCAACCACTAAGATGGCTGCGACATGAAGTTCACGGCAATGCTTTTGTGCTTCATCCAAAGAAATACGCAGCGAGGATAAAGCGGATATTGCAACAGGTGGCGATTGAAAGCCCAGAAACTTGAGTAACACATACTCGGCTTCTGGGCGGATCTTGGCTAGCTTCTCATTATGACTTTTGGCGGACATCGCCATGCGATCGACGTTGAAATCCAGATCCCGGAGATCAAGTCCCATTAGCGCCAACACGCCTTGCCTTAACAGATCAAAATCTCGGGGCGCAAAGCACAAATGCTTTTCAGACTCGTCTAACTCACCCACTTCTAACTCGCGGTAAATCGCGCGCCAGTTAGCCGTGAGCTTAACCTTTGGAGAACGCTTAATAAAAGCCTTCTCCAACAGCTGCAGTTGTTGCTGGCCTAGGCGAGCCATAACTCAACATCGCGAATGATAAAGTTACCGCTATAGATGGGATGCGGCTCACCTAATGGCTCAAGCTCAAAGTAAGCTTTGTGTTCATCGGGTAGGCCTTCGTAGCCGCCAATCACTTGATAAATCCAGCTCTCGGCTTCCCAAGGCAATGCCTTATCCACCAGATATTCCAGCGCAGATTGGCGCAGGCCAGACTCAATTACATCGACAAAATACTCATCCACCGCCTGTTTAAGTGGATTATCCGGCACATCAAAATCTTCACTTTGGGTGAGTGACACGGACGCATCTCGCTCACGTACCGCTTCAATCACAGGATGACGGCTGATGGCCTTGATATGCGCGACTATGCCCATCAACTCCAACTCTTGGCTGGCGTTGTGCACATCTACCGCAGCAGGCGCGAGCAAGATTTCGGCGCGATTGAATAGACTCGGAATTTCCTTGTGGGATACATGGTCCGCAGGACGATAATCCGGATGCAAGTCAGTGTAGAGTAACCAGCCCTTAAGCAAACGGGTACGGCCACGGATTTGCCTAAAGCGACCTAAGAGTTCGAGTAAACGCCCCTGCACTACGCTCAGTTCCTGGGCGCAGTCGCTCATGGTTTCTTGCAAAGTCGTCACTAAGAGTTTGCGCAGCTCTCGGATATCGCCGGCGATTTCGCCAAGCTCACTAAACTGGAACATCTCTAAGCCATTAAGCAATTCAGAGACTTGGCTTTGGGCTAATTCGTTTTCGCGGATCTTTGCGTTGATCGTACCGACATAACCGAACTCGTTATTGATCCGGCCCCAGAGCACACGAATCGAATAACGCAGACTGTCGGCAAAGCTATAAACATGCTCGCTCAAATCCGACAAATAGGCTTCAGCAGCGCTGTAATCTGAGCTGTGACGGGCTTCTTTGTAATGGTCGGCCAAGGTTTTAATGGTCGCGAGAGCCGAGCCGACGTTAGAGTCGATTTGGCGATTACGCTCGTCACTTAAACCTTCTTCGAGCAAGGCACGAACAGAACGCTTAAGCCGCAGCTCCTGATCTGGCTCTGGCCGCCACAAAATGCCGGCCTGTTTGAGCTTTTCAACCACGCTTGGATCGTGGGCATCCTCGTTAAGAGAACCCGCCAAATAGGCGTCCATAATGATGTCAGCATGGCGACCTAACTGCTTGAGCAGCTTAACCCCCGCCTGATGTAAGTTACTGCTCATCACGGCCTCCTTGGTCGCAGCTTTTACCTAGGTTTAATCGTGCCAACATTAGATTAAGTCCCGCTGAGTCGCCGTTTCTGCCTGCGCTTCTAGGCTTAGGCCTTCGGTTTCGTCGATAAACCGAATGACTTCATACAAATAATCCAGCTTGCCCGTGGCGATATAGATTTGCTTCTCCGCATTGGGGCGTACTAAATAGCCGAGTTCGACTAAGCGTTTGAAGACTAACTTGATTTGCGCATCGCTGTTGGTACTGGTCGAGCCAAATAAACGATATTGGCTGAGCTTGGCTAGCTGTTCACGAAACGCCGGCGTGTCTTCGATGCGACTTTGCAGCTCAGTCAAACGCACGGGCGCGCCTTCGCTCAGTGGCGCATCTTGACCACTAGCTTCTTGCACTAATACCAGCCATTCCACCAGCGGGATCAATGCCTGACAGATATCTTTAAACTGCGATGAAATCACTTTGCGTTCGCTATCGCCGAGCTGCAAATAACCGCAGAAGAACACATCACCTTCGGCGGCGGACGCCACGGTACGGTTAATCTGGTTTAAATAGGCTTCGACCCGCTCGCGGGTGCTACTATTTTTAAGGGCGCGCCAGCCTTCTTCATTGGTGGTGCGGCAAATAAACTCGCCCTTGAGTAACAGCTCAATCAAAGCGCCAGTGCCAACTAATACGGTTTGGGTTGCATCACTCATTAGATGGCCTCCTTCGACAAACGCTTGTTCAACATGTCTGCTATTGGGTTGACCTTAGGTTTTACCACCTGCAACTTCTTAGTTTGTTTGTTGATAATGTAACGGTTGGCGAACAAGTTCAGCACCTCAGACTCAGGGTTCGGGAAGGCGCCCAGCACACAAATATTGTTATTTTCGCAGGCGTCGAAAATCTTCTTCACGTTGGTATGGTGCAAAGTGCCCAACTCATCAATTGGCCAGTGAATGGTCACATCGGCGCGGCCACGCAGCAAGCGCGTGAATGCCAACAGGAACTTACACAAAATCAGATACGCCATACCATGGCTTGAGGATTCGTTAAGCTGTCTGTCGGTGCGGATAATTAAGTCGCTGTTACCTTCTTTAAGGCGCAGCTCGATTTCCAGCAACTTAGAGATGCCCCCAGTTAACGCGGCGCGGCCGATAATGTCTAAGGCGCGGCGCATGCTGTTGGTGTAATCCTCATCGGGCAAGCCATTAAAGCCATCGGCTTTCCAATGTTTAAAGGCTTTGACGAACTGCTCAAGCTCAGGCCAGAACTCTAACTCGCTGATGCGCGAACGAATACGTACCGCCGATTCAGACACGCCCTCAAGGAATAACTCTTCACCCACTTCGCGGGTAATACGCGCACTTTGGGACGCGATGCGACGGTCGATATCGGCTAATACATCGTAGAAGGCAGTTAAGTCGACACCAAAAATTCGTCCTTGCTCACGCAGCGCAGTAATCGACTGCGGCACTATCACGTTCAGCAATTGCTCAAGCTGTGGCACTAACTTGCGGTAATCCAACAGACGAATGCCTTTGTCGTTGATAAAGCTCGATTCCTCACGGGCACGCTCCCAGGTTTCCGCAAGGCCCGAACCTGACTTGCTGGCGATCACTGAGTCGAAATGCTCCACATATTGCTTCACTGACCCCATCAAGTAATCGCGTTTCAGCAGCAAATCTTCACCTTGGCGAAGACGCTCGCCTAGGCTGCCTTGGGCTTCTTCGTTATTGGTCGGCAACTTAAGCTCGGCGAGTTTACGCATTACTGCACGTAACTTCGTTAAGTTTTCTGAGGCTTCAACCTGCGCCGCATCGGACGCTTTACGTTCGGTTTCAAGTTGTTGACGGCGAGTCTTCACATCTAAGGTTTTCGCCTTTAGCTGTTGATCGATTTCCGATACCGCGCGCTTCACATCGGCAAGCTGAGTTTGCAGTTTAGGTTTGCGCGCAAGCCAAGTATGTTGATACCAATCATCGAAACGCAGTACGTCGCTGCGACGCTGCTCAGCGCGGCTGATTTGGGTTTCTAACTCGCGAATTTGTTGCTTGAGTTTGAGGATATTATCCTCATCCACACCACGGGATTTAAGCTCGTTTTTGTACCACGTCTCGCAGGCTTTCTGCTCGATTTTGGCACTTTCACGGCGGCCTTCAATGGTCGCTTTAATTTGGCCGAGTTGATTGTCGAGCGCGCCGATCACTTCCTGCCAATAGGCTTGTTTTTCCATGCGCGCTTCGAGCGCTTGCTCTTTTTGCTCTTCGAGCCAGAGTTCGTGCTGATGTTTAAGCTGTTTCAGCTCGCCATCCAACTGGGTCAGTCTTTGTCCCGCATGGGCTTTGCGATCGCTCAATGCTTTGTTGATTTTATCTTGCTCACTGCGCTTTTCATCGAACAGACGACGCAGATCGTCACGGCTATTTTTATACGCTGTGCGGGCAAAAGTGAGTTCACGGCTGAGATTATCCAACTCGCCATTAATCGCCACTAGCTGAGATTCGGCCTCGGCCTGCATTTCTTGGGCGCTAGTGTGAGCTTCTTCGGCTTTGCTTAACCGAATCCGCAGCTCTTGCTCGGAGGCGGCATATTCAGGCACATCGATCGCTTTAAGATCTAAATGTACGCCAAAGAAAGCTTCGCTCGATTCAGTCACTAAGCTTGGATGTAAATCAGTGCGATGCAGTAGTTCAGGCGCGATCACTTTACCTAAACTTTGCTCCCAACCCTGGGCTTCCTTACGCAGAAACTCCAAAAGGGTATGGGATTGCGGGAACAGCATATGGTGCAGTTCATCCAGCGCAGTTTGACGCTCGTTCACCCTTAAGGTGGCGATACGCAAGGCTTCGTTGGCTTGGTCGCGTTTGGCTCTAAGCTTGCGCTCATCGCTGCTTAAGCGCTCAACCTTGGCATTGCAGCTTTCTTGTTCTTCATCGGCGCGGTGAATACGTTCGTCGAAAATCGCGAGACTCAGCTTTTCTTCTTCGGTGTAAGTCACGCCGTCGACTCGTAATTTAAGCTCGGCGGCAGTGAGTTTGAATTGGTATTCCTGCTCGCTAAAGCTGGCCTTACCCGCATCCATTTGGTTGCGCCATTGCAGCTCTAAGGCGTCAATATCGGTGCGCGCGACTTCGCGTTGCTTATCGCGGGCTTCGCGCTGCTTGTCTTGGTCGCTATGCAGCCCCTCTAACTCGCGGTTTAGCTGCTCGCCAATCTTACTGCGACGGGCATTGTAGGCCGCCTCGATATCTTGGTGCTTCTCGGTTTGCAGCTTATGGCGTTCACTTAAGTTTTCAACATCGGTGCGCCAGTTCGGCAGCATCTCGAGATCGGCCTTAGCTTGCTCTATGTTGGCATCTAAAAAGGCGCTGTGCTGATCTTCAATGGCATCGAGTTCGTACTCGCACTTGGCCACATCGCCTTTGGCGGCCGATAAATCGAGGTTGAGCTCATCGCGCTGCTCTTTCCATTCATCGTCGAGCAATCTGAGTTTTAAATTCAGCTCTTTAGATAAGGTTTGCTGAATATCTTGGCGATCGGCTTCTAAGGTTTCATCGTTACGATAACCACGGGACAAGCTTGATAAGCGCAGTTCGGCGCTGAGCAGTTGGTTAAATTCTTGCTCGAGTTTTTCAAACTCAGGGCGAATGACTTCAAACCCTTGGATAAGTTGGCTTTCACGGATCCACGCTTCAACGCGCTGCGGATTTAAGCGAGAGCTGGGCGGATTAACCCCGTCTTCCTCCAAAATAGCGGCGATCATGGATTTGACCGTCTCCATCTTGCCTTCTTTGGAGTGCACCGCTTTGGCGAGTTTTTCGATGTGGCGCAGGGAATGCTCGTCCTCACACAGGGCAAATTGACGGGCATAGCCGCGCAGTTCGCTGCGGTTGCTGCCCGTGCTTAATAGGGTGCGATCGTTTTGAATAATGGCGCGATATTCGCGGGTGTTGAGCAAGTTAGTGGTGGCGATGCCGGCACGTTTTAAATCACGGCCTAATTCCGCCATGGTGTGGCACAGAATAGTGTCGCCATTTTGCGATTTAATATAATCGCTTAGCTCAAAACCTTTGGCGATAAAGCGATAATTAACGCCCTTGCCATCGCCCGCCGAGGCCAGCACGGCTTGATACAGTAAGCCATCGGCTTTTTGATATTCGTAAATGATGTAGCTTGAATCGTGTGGCAAATACCAACGCTCGAAACTGTCGCGGGTCGAAGGCACCACGCGGCTTGGGTATTCGCCATAAAAAACAGGGACTAGACGTTGTAATGTCGTCTTACCTGAGGCGTTAGTACCACAAATGTTGGTATGGCCATTGAGGGCGAGTTCCACAACGCCCGGAAGGTGCGTATCAATCAGCACAATACGAATCAAGCTTGCCATTTCATTCCTTATGCAAACGGGAGCGTCTTATCTAAGCTGCAGAAGCCTTCTACAGGACAAAGAGAAAACAATCCAAGAGGGCCACAGACCTTAAAAAAGCACTGTAAAAAGTGATTTTAAAATCATGACCTAAAAATAGTGCCCCTAAAATAAGGCAATCGCGGTGTATTGGCAATTAAGCGGCGCAGCACTAATGCCATGGCTCACAATCTTTACGCCCAGAATTGGGCCCAGAACTAAGCTCTTCTTTAAGCCCAGAACTAAGCTACTAGCAAAGCCAATACTAACCGCCAATGATACGACAACTTAGCCAAAATAGGCGGCTAACAAAGCGGCAATTAGCGCAGTAAAAGGTAAATTTTAGCGGTTATCTTCAAGGCGCAGGCGATCAGCGATCCGGCTATAGATCAGCATCATTTCCGCCAACGATCCCACTTGCATGCCTTTCATCAAATTAGCGCGGTGGATCTCGACCGTGCGCATGGCGATGCAAAGGCTATCGGCAATCTCTTGGTTCTTCAACCCTTGAGCAATCAGGTTGAGTATCTCCCGCTCCCTTGGCGTGAGCGCTTGATAAGTCTCAAGATACTGATTGTCTTGATGATGCGCCTTGGTATGCTCCAACGCTTTGAGTACCGCTTCGGCTAACTTAGCGCCATCGGCGGGCTTTTGGAAAAAATCCACCGCACCGAGTTTGAGCGCTTCAACCGCCATAGGCACATCGCCATGTCCGGTCAAATAAATCACAGCTAACGGACTATTTTTGGCGACTAATTCAAGATGCAACTGCGGGCCGCTCAAGCCCGGCATACGCACATCAACCAGCGCACAACCCGGCAGGGTTAAGTCAACTGCGGTAAAAAAGGCTTCGGCGCTATCAAAGTCGGTGATCTTGAGACCATAACTTTCAAGCATAAAACGCAAAGAACGACGCACTGAGTCATCGTCATCGATTAAATACACAGGTAACGCAAGACTCATTAAAGTGCTCCATTAGGTTCAGGTTTACGCGGTATAGCCACCTGCGCTTGGCAACCGCCACCCATTGCGCTTTCTAGGCTAAACGTCCCGCCATGGCTCTCGGCAATATCGCGGCAAATCACTAAGCCTAAACCTAATCCCTCTGATTTAGTGGAATAAAAGGCTTGCATCAGCAGGCTGGCGGCTTCGCTTAAACCCGTGCCATTATCCGTGACTGTCAGCAAGAGTATGCGTTCTTGGTAGCGAAGATCGATATCGATCGTCGGCGTGTATGGTTTTTGCGTGATGATCTGTTCGGTGCCACTGGATTCAAGCTCTAGCCGCTGAACACAGGCATCGGCGGCGTTTTTCAGCAGGTTAAGCAACAACTGCTGCATGCCGACTTCATCGAGGGACTGTAAATAGGGCTCGCCGCTCACGTTTACGGCAAGATTAATTTGATGTTGTTCAAACTCATAGGCGAGCAGCGGCACAGTCTCATTGACCAGCTCATGCAAATACAAAGGTTGTTTCGATACAGGCCGTTTCTTCAACAGGTTGCGTAAGCGGCTGATAATGCTGTCGGCTCGCGTGACTTCCTGCTGGATCAGCGTCAATACCGATTGCAGTTCCTCAGGGCTAGTCCCCCGCTGTAATCGCACTTCGGCGCCATGACAATAATGGCCAATCGCCGCCAAAGGTTGATTCAGTTCGTGGGAGAGACTCGCGCCAAGTTCGCCAGCAATCGCAATGCGCTGGGCATGTTCCAGTAGCGCGCGGTTTTCATTGAGCTGGCGCTGAGTGTTAATCAACTCGCGGCCGCGACGGCTAAAGCGATACTCCAACCAGAAATGGTACGTATTGAGCAGCACCAGAATCGCCAGCACAAACCAAGCCCATTGTTGATGTAACTTGACCCACTGCCACGCCCTTTGCCACCAAGGTGTTTGTAATGGATGCATGTCGAGATCTTTAAGTAACTGATCGATCGCCAGCTGACTCACGGCCGTGGTCCAGCCCGCAGAATCGGCCGTCTTAGCGGCGAGGTGATCTTCGGGCAGTGCCAGCAGCGCTTGGGTCACGCTTTTAGCTAGAGATTGCGAGGCGCGATTGGTCTTCGCCATGGACCAGTTGGGATAAAGACGAGTCGAGACTTGGCAATGAAATCCCACCGGAGTTTGGTTATCGAGCACCCGATAATGGTCGATATTAATCAGGCCTTCTGCCTGCATCTGCTCAAGCTGACACACAGGCACTACAGCCGCATCCAGTCGATTGTCTTTCGCCGCATCATTACCACTTTTTTGATCGTCTAACTGATACAACAGATTATCTAGCGGGAACCCCAGCGGAATGATCTCACCCACAAAGCGAGGCAAATCTATGCCTTTTAGCTGCGCTTCGTACACTAAGGTCAAGTAACCACCAAAGGCATTTTTCGACACTATCCCGAGTCGACGTCCCTTGAGATCACTTAAGGTGTGATAGGGTGAATCGGCGCGCACCACCAGCGCCGAACCCACTTGCATTGCCGCGCCATTATTTAACGGGCTGCGCAGGGTTGCCAACCAAGTGAGAGAATATTGCCGCGCCAGCAACACAGATTGCCCTGGGTTGGTGATCACAAAATCGAGCCCTTGGGTTTCAACGCCCTTAGCGAGCTCATCGAGGGTGAGAGGATGTAACCTAAAGTAACTGTTGGGAATTTGGGTTTCAAGCCAACCCATTAACGGCTGCCAGCGGTTGATGGTCGCCTTATAACCGCGGATGGCTAACACACCCACATCGACCACTTGATAACCAGGTTCTTCGGTAGAGACTGGCGCAACAACCTCAGCGTCCATTACATCCGAAGGCGCACTTTGATTCTGCGGCTCTACGGCAAACACGTTTGCCGAAGCGAACAAGCACGCTAATAACGTGATGAACACCTTAGTCCTAAGTGACATCCTTAAAATCGTTCGCTGTGTCATCTTAGGCTCGATTGAACCTTGAATTGATAACGGCCACTTGAGTGACATCCCTGAGCTAAACACTGTTTTCATCATCCTAAATAACGTGAAGTGCAATCCTTTATCCCCAATCACTCAAATTCAACTCAAGCTCAACTCAAGCTTAAATCCAGTTAAAAGCAGATCCAATTCAAATTGAAAGCGGGCCAAACTTAAGTTTAAAAGCCGTAAAAATAAAACCCTATCATTTTGAAGGCTATTCTAACGGATATTTGTTGCGCTAGATCAAATCCACACCCGATATGTGGAAAACCACTATAGTTATGCCGCCTCGCCTTTTACAGAATGCCTGTAAACCTCGCCATAAACCTTAACGCTAGGTCTATGAGCCAGTTTATTCGCCATCTGCAAGTAGTGAAGGAAATCTGTATGGACAAGAGTAAACGTCAGTTTCTCGGCAAAATGGCCAGCGTCAGTGTTGGCGCCGCACTCATCCCTGTGGTGCAAGTGTATGCGCAGGATAATCAACGCGGCCCTCAAGTGCACAGCGCCAGCGAAGGCCAAGTGGATAAACGTTACGGTATGGTAATTGACTTGCGCCGCTGCGTGGGCTGCCAAGCCTGTACCGTCGCTTGCACTATCGAGAATCAACCGCCCCTAGGGCAATTTCGCACCACAGTGCAGCAGTATGAAGTCTCGCAGCAGGAAGATACCACGCCGCCTGCGTTTTTAATGCTGCCAAGGCTTTGTAATCACTGCGAAAACCCGCCCTGTATTCCAGTTTGTCCTACGGGGGCTACCTTCCAGCGCAAAGACGGCATAGTGGTCGTCAATAATGAATGGTGCGTTGGCTGTGGCTACTGCGTGCAAGCCTGTCCCTACGATGCGCGCTTTATCAACCACGATACTAATACCGCCGACAAATGTACCTTCTGCGCCCATAGGTTGGATGCGGGATTACTGCCCGCCTGCGTCGAAACCTGTGTGGGAGAAGCCCGTGTGATTGGCGATCTTAACGATCCCCACAGCCAGATAAGCCAACTGCTCGCCACCAATAAAACCGATATAAAGGTACTCAAACCGACGGCCAACACTGCGCCACGGGTGTTCTACATCGGCATGAGCAGTGCCTTTGTGGACAAGATCAGCGGCCAAGCCCCCGTTAGAACCTTACTTACCGATACTGGCGAGGAGATCCACCATGGTCATTAAAGAAATCTTTACCCCAGATATCGCCATTACTTGGCTACCTTGGGCGGTGCAATACTTTTTTATGATGGGGCTCGCCTATGCCAGTGTGTGGGTCGCGACAATACACTTGTTTAGTCACGCAAAACCCGATGACAGACTGCTGAAACTCTGCGCCTGTTTAATGCTGACCGCAGGTATCGTCGCGCCTATTGCCTTGCTCGCCGATTTACACCAACCGCTGCGGGCTTGGCATTTTTATGCGCAAGTTCGCCCCGATTCTTGGATGTGGTATGGCGCCTTTTTACTGCCGGTATTCTCGGGCACCAGCGCGTTGTTTGCTTGGCTATTACTGCGTCAATATCTGCCTAAGCACACCGCAAATCAAGACTCTGATTGGCTGAGTCGTATCGGCCAATTACTGAGAGTCGGTGATTGGAACAGTGACAAATTCATCAAGCCGATCGCGATTATCACAGCCCTGAGTGCCTGCAGTATTGCCCTCTACACTGGCATGGAAACCATGGCCATTAAGGCGCGGCCACTGTGGCATACCTATTGGCTACCACCTTTGATGGCGATGAGCGCCCTGCTCGCCGCCTGCGGCACTTTGGCTGTGTTGAATCGACTATTAAAAGGCTACCAACAAAGTACCCAAGACAAGCTATTGCTCTGGGTAAGGGCCAGCTTTGGTCTGTTCGCCCTGTGCCTTATCGGCTGGGCATTATTCGATAAGGGCTCGGCCCCTGAAGCCGCGTTATTGCTTGAAACCAGCCCAAGCTGGCAACTTGCTGCAATTTGGGTACTGGTCACACTCGCCGTGCTGGCACTGATGCTCGCCATTCGTCACTTACCCAATGTTGCAATGCTAATCGTCAGCCTCACGGCCATTCATCTCGCGTGGGGGTTTCGCTGGATAGTGTTAATTCAAGCGCAAACCGATCCTAAATACGGCGCAGGAACTTACCTCTATCAACTGCCTTGGGGACCCGAAGGACTATTAGGCATAGCCGGCACCTTCGGTCTCTGGCTGGCATTAATGGCGCTGGTCTCCGAACTTATTCGCCACACGCCTTCGGCAAAGCTTGCTCGCTGAGTACCCAATTAGTTTACAGAATTAAGGAGTCCATCATGGATAAGAGTAAACGTCGTTTTATCAAAGGGGCCGCTGTCACGGGTGGTGTGGGATTATTTGCCGCGGGTTATAGCCATACGTTAGCGCAAATTGGCAAAGGTGTCGTCAATGGCACCTCGGGGAAATCGACCCAAGATCCGCTGCACGGCAATTCCTTAGCGCCTGAATACAAAGTCGATTTACAGTCAGGTCAGCTGATCAGCAATGACGATCAGCGCGTCGCCAATACTATGTGCTTAGGTTGCTGGACCAAATGCGGCGTGCGCGCTCGTATCGATCAAAAAACCGATAAGATCATCCGCATCAGCGGTAATCCTTATCATCCGTTGTCATCGCGGGAACATATCGATTTCGATACGCCAATCAAAACCGCATTTGTCGGACTAAGCGCCTTTCAAGAACAAGGTCTGCAGGGGCGTTCCACCGCCTGCGCTCGCGGTAATGCCATGTTAGAACAATTGGATAGCCCGCATCGTGTTACCCAATGTCTTAAGCGCGTGGGTAAGCGCGGCAGTGGCCAATGGCAGAGCATTAGCTTTGAGCAGTTGCTGAATGAAGTCGTCGAAGGCGGTGATTTATTTGGCGAAGGCCAAGTTGAAGGCTTAAGAGCGATTCGAGATATCGCCACGCCGCTCGATGCCAATAATCCAGAATACGGCCCTAAGGCTAATCAGTTACTGGTCTCGAACGCCTCCGATGAAGGCCGCGAAGCCATTATCAAACGTTTTACCTTCAACAGCTTTGGCACCCGCAACTTTGCCAACCATGGTGCCTATTGCGGGTTTACCTACCGCGCTGGTGCAGGCGCTTTATTGGATGATTTGAAAAAATACGCCCACTTGAAGCCCGATTGGGACCATAGCGAATTTTTACTCTTTATCGGCACCTCGCCGCAGCAATCGGGCAATCCCTTTAAACGCCAAGCAAGACAACTGGCTAACGCGCGGGTAAATAACAGCAACTTCAGTTATGTGGTGGTGTCGCCCATGCTGCCCAATACTTCGAATCAACCTTGTGCGGGTAACAATACTTGGCTGCCGATCCGCCCCGCCACCGACTCGGCCCTCGCCATGGGCATGTTGCGCTGGATTATCGATAACCAGCGCTACGCCGCCGATTTTTTAAGTGCGCCCAATGTCGATGCCGCAAAAGCATCAGGTTACCGTGGTTTTAGTAACGCAGGCTTTTTGATCGTCAGCGACCCCACCCATCCAAGATATGGCCAGTATCTTTTTGCCAGCGATCTTGGCTTACCTTTCGAGGGCAAAGCCTACGGCGAGCAAGACTCGCAGTTGGTTGTCGATGCAACGAGTGGCGAGGTAGTTTTGGCTAACCAAAGCCTGAAAGCCAAGCTCGACGTTAATCAAAGTGTCGACACACCTAAAGGCGCGATTGCGGTTAAATCTAGCTTCCAACTGTTAAGTGAAGCGGCGCACAGCTTCGAGATGGCACACTATGCCAAGGAGTGCGATATCAGCGAAGCGCAGATTATTGCCCTCGCGGATAAATTCACCAGCCATGGCACTAAGGCTGCGGTGATCTCCCACGGCGGCACAATGAGCGCCAATGGTTTCTATAGCGCGTGGGCGATCATGATGCTCAACGCTATGATAGGTAACATCAACTTAAAGGGCGGTGCATTAGCCTCCGGCGGTTCCTTCCCCGCCTTTGGTAAAGGCCCAAGGTATAATCTGCAGGAGTTTGACGGCATGGTCGAGCCTAAGGGCGTATTCCTATCGCGATCTAAATTCCCCTACGAGAAAACCTCAGAGTATCGCCGTAAAGTCGAAGCGGGCGAATCGCCTTATCCCGCTAAAGAGCCTTGGTTTCCGATTTCATCGCCCTTGCTTGGCGAACATTTAACGGCGGCGGTGCACGGTTATCCCTATCGACTCAAAGCATGGATTAACCACATGGGCAATCCAATTTATGGTCAAGCGGGTTTAGGGGAAGCTATTGGTGAGCAACTGAAAGATCCTAAGGTGCTGCCGCTGTTTATCAGCATCGACAGCTTTATCAACGAAACCTCGGTGCTGTCGGACTACATAGTGCCCGACACCTTAACGTACGAGTCTTGGGGCTGGACCTCAGCATGGCAAGGCACGCTAACCAAAGTTGCCACAGGTCGTTGGCCGATTGTCGAGCCAAGAGTCGCGAAAATGGCCAGTGGCGACGTGGTGTGCATGGAGTCTTTCTTGAGCCAAGTGGCGATGAAGTTGCAACTACCCGGCTTTGGCGAAAATGCCGTTAAGGCCGCCGATGGCAGCTTACACCCGTTAACGCGCGCAGCGGATTACTCACTTTACGGCGCCGCCAACGTGGCCTATTTAGGTAAAGCCGTCGCCGATATCAACGCCGAGGACATGTATCTTAGCGGTGTAAGCCGCATTCAAAGTGAACTCAATACCAGACTCACGCCTGATGAAGTCAAAAAAGTCAGTTACTTATTTGCTCGTGGAGGCCGTTTTGAAGAAATGCGCGGTGCACGCGATGACGTGGGGAATCCGAGTAAAGTCTGGCCTAAACCTATGATGCTGTGGAATCCCGACGTCGGCAGTCGTCGCAACAGCCTAACAGGGGAATTTATGAGTGGTTGTCCGCGCTTATATCAACCCGCCTTGGCCGATGGTACGCCGCTCGATAGGGCGTTTGATAAGTCACAGTGGCCTTTGCTGATCAGCAGCTACAAGTCCCATACCATGAGTTCTATGAGTATTGGCTCAGATCGTTTACGCCAAGTGCACCCTAATAATCCGGTGCGACTGAACGAGAAAACCGCCACTCGCCTTGGCATCAGCACGGGCGACACAGTAAAAATCAGCACGCCTAACGGCAGCGTGATTGCCTTAGTGGAATGTGTTGCCGGAGTGCACCCTGACTGCATCGCTATCGAACATGGCTATGGCCATAAAGAACTCGGCGCGCGGGACACTGTGATTGACGAGATTAAAATCGTCGCCAATCCACTGATCCGAGTCGGGATCAACATGAACGACTTAAATCTGTTCGATCCCAGTCGTCACGGCCGCTATCCGCTGGTAGACTGGGCTAGTGGCGCCTCGGCAAGACAAGGCCTACCCGCTAAGATTGAAAAACTAAGCTAACCGCCGAACATAGATAACACTTAAGAAGCTGCCATTGGCAGCTTTTTCTATGGCATTCATTCAACCTAGATTACTCGAGTAGCATGCTAAAATTCGTTATCCGCTCTGCCGCTACGTCTGGTCGGGCTAAAACCAAAGCATAGTCGAGCTAAAACCAAAGAAAAGTGATCTTCTTTTGCTCAATTTAGGTATATAGATCCCGATCACGTGTTTAATAGAAATAAACCACACATTAAAATCACAGCTATATTTATCTGTGTATCCAGCTCGTTATATCGAGCTTTCAATAAAGACCAGCGGTTTTTGAGTCAGTTAAGCTCATCAGGAGTATCTCAGTATTCAATTCTTCATTACGTAAAAGCCTAGAAGTGAGCGAAAACAAGCGCCAAGAAGCGGAGTCGGTCATCGACGCCATTAAGCAAAGTATTGCCACGGTAGAATTTACGCCTGAAGGAAAAGTGCTCGATGCGAATGCCTTGTTTTTAAAAGTAGTCGGTTATTCGCTTAATGAAGTTGTTGGTCAACACCATAAGCTGTTTTGCTCAGCGACCTATGCTAATTCTCCTGCCTACCAACAATTTTGGAGTAATTTAAAAGCCGGTCATCCACAGGAGGGACATTTCGCGCGAGTGAATAAAAATGGCCAAGAAATCTGGCTAAGGGCGACTTACTTTCCTGTAAAACAGGCGGGGAAAGTCGTGAAGATAATGAAAACGGCTTCTGAAATTACCCAATATAAGCAACAGCTTGACGATCAATCCGCCATCTTTGATGCCCTAAATCGCTCCCAAGCTATTATTGAATTTACCCCAGATGGCACTATCCTGAAGGCAAATGCCAACTTTTTAAAAACAATGGGATACAGCAAAGAACAGATCTTGGGTAAGCATCATAGAATTTTCTGTTTCGATGAATTTTATCGACAAAATCCTCACTTTTGGGACGAGCTTAAGCAAGGTCGCTATAGCAAAGGGCTATTTGAGCGCAAAAATGCCTATGGCGACTCAATTTGGCTGGAGGCGGCTTACAATCCCATTATGGATGAACATGGAAAGGTCGTTAAAGTTGTTAAGTTCGCCAGTGATATCAGCAAGCGGATCGAGCAAAGCCACGCTGTGCGTGAAGCCGCAAATATTGCGCTCACCACATCGCAACGTACCGTTGAGCAAGCGGAACAAGGCGTTAAGTTGCTTAATGCGACCGTCAATACCTCCAATGCCATTGCTGAGCAAACCCATAAAACGACTCGGGCGATTACTCAACTGAATGAGCAATCCCAAAGTATTCAAGCCATAGTCGCGACCATTAGCTCGATTGCCGATCAAACCAATTTGCTGGCATTAAATGCCGCAATTGAGGCCGCGCGTGCGGGTGAACAAGGCCGAGGTTTTGCGGTTGTCGCCGATGAAGTGAGGCAGCTCGCTTCCAGAACCAGTAAATCAACCAGTGAAATTGCCGCCGTCGTCACTAAAAATACCCAGCTCACCACAAGTGCAACGGACATGATGAACGAAGTTGAAGGTATCGCACAGGAAGGGAAACAACAGTTAGCCGAGGTCACTTTGGTGATGGGAGAAATACGCAACGGAGCAGAAAACGTCTCACAAATCGTCTCTCAACTTTCAATCAACGGTCATTAATCCCCTCGCATTTCATCACGCAAGGATTGCATGGCGTTTTATCTAAAAGACAAAAACGCCATGTGATTGTTCCGTCAATCAATAATCAGTTTTACTACCTTCATAGGTGGCGCACATTTGCTGCGCCAGCGCCTCGTCGTAAGGACGTAAGCCACTCATGACTAAGGTTTTGATACCTGTGCCGACTAAAGTATCGCCACTGTGTAATTCAAAGTGCAGTGTCACATCGCCACGTTTACCATCGATTTTTAAATCTTGGTCAACGAGTGATAAGGTCACTTGCACAAAATCGAGGGTGGTTAAATCAAACGACATGCTTTCGTAAATCACTAAAGGTCGGTCTGGGTTGATCATCACTTGATGTTGTTTCATCAAAGGGATCAGGATATCGATAAAATTATGCCCAGAGAAAGCAACATATTGACGAATAAAGGATTCTGTCTGCGCATCGCAACAACTTACATCGCCTTGACGGCTCACATTAAGATAGGTTTTTTCGCGGCCATCGCGAATTGAAAAACTCTCGCTCACTTGTTCCGGGAATTGCAGTTCGACACTCGCGCCCACCATACCCGCAAAGCTAAATTTCATGCTCTGACTCAGACCATATTGAGTCAATACTATGGCAAACAGTAAATCTCCCGGCACGCAAAAGCGTTTTGCGCCCACATTGTGTATGGGATTAAAGTCCTGCGCAATTTTCTTCGCGAAGTCGCTGGCTTGTTGTGCGGATACGGAAATGGCTTGATTTTGCTCGGAAAAATAAGGCGCTAGAAACATATAAACTCTATTTGTAATAACTCAATACAGGGATGGATAACAAAATTATCACGAGTCTACCTTAAATTAGGTATTTAACTCACCCGATGACTTGATCCCACGGAAGATGTACAAAGTAACACCATGCCCACATTTGTAAAGCCAAACAAATTACAAGGGTATTAACTTAGGTTAACAGGCTAGCGCCTTCCATTGGACAAGGAACAAATAGTTAGACTTGTTTAAATTCACGCTTCAATTGAAAACTATCGTCAGTGACCAGCTGTTCTAGCACTTCGACACGCTGACGCAGTGTAGCTAACTCGGCCCGCAAGGCTTGATTTTCGGCCTCTTGTTCACGGCTCGACACACCTTGCTTGTCGCGGATTTTCATAATCGCCACCACATATCCGCCAACAATGGCGAGTATCGGGATAAGTAAAGCGAGGGCTCCAGTATTCATAGTCATTTCCTTTATCTATTGGCGTTATCGTTATCGGCTAAAAACTCAGGCTTATTTCGACTCTAGACATCAATCAAAGTCAGAGTATGGGAATGAGTATGCGCAAAATAACCCTAATCCACCAGTGACAAAAGTCATGAGGTTTGGCTAAGGTGTATTATTCCTTATCAAAGCTATCCACAACAATGGCGCCCATAGAGGCTGGCATAGTGATGACGATGATCCGTTTGATCGAGGTCAGCGGGTCTTCAAAAAATGGCACTTTATCGAGGCACAGCAGGACGAGGAAAACCACCAGCGCGGTGAGCAAATACGCCACCACGATACGGAAAATAAACACAGGGACTCGGGCACTAATATTTTGCTGGAACACACTGTGGTAAGTAAAAACCCCTAGAAATAACAGCGATAAACTAAAGAGCATGGCAATATTGAGCACAGGCAAGGTTTCGCCGAGATGCCAGGCTTCCTCTGAAAACGCCACAGGCACCGCCAGCGCAAATGCCCCCACGCAAACTTGGCTCGCATCTTCGGTATTAAAACTAAAGGTCATGCTCATCGCTCCTTAATATTCCAATCCATTTGATTAGCCGAAAATAACGTTCGGCTAAGACGCGCTACATAAGGGCTTAATCCTGCTGTATTAAGTGCGATAAAGCACTTTAACCACATGCCAGCCAAACTTAGTTTTAACTATGTGCGGCACTAATAACTCGCCCGAAAAAGCCACTTTATCAAACTGGGGCACCATTTGGCCTTTTTTAAACTCGCCTAAATCGCCGCCTTTTTTGGCCGAAGGGCAAGAAGAAAAACGCTTGGCGAGTACCGCAAAATTAGCGCCATTATTCAGCTGCTTAACTATATCCTCAGCCTGCTCTTTGTGTTTCACTAAAATATGCACGGCGGCAGCGGTTTTAAACATGTTATTTCTCACTTTGGGTTAACGACCTAGGCTAAGGGAAGATGGCGTCACGCGTGTACTCTCGATAACGCCATTTCCATTCGCATAGGTTCTACTACTTAAGATTTTATATTCAACGCACAAATGCGTGAGTGATTGGTCGATTATCAAGCCTATTGGCCGAGTATTTTCTGCCACCATTGCAAAGGCTCGCCGCAATTATTCACCGGACGATAAGTCGCGGTTAATGCCGGAAGCGCATCAACATTGCTGCAATCCGATTCCTTCGCCACGCCGGTATCTCGGTCAAAAAAGCCCTTCACGACGCCATTCACTTGGATAGAACGCAAACTAATAGGTGGACGTTCCTTTAAGAAGGCAAGATACACGGCCATGGCGCCACTGCTGCCATACAAGCTGGTTTTGCCGTTATCATCACGCCCCACCCAAATGGCAGCGACGTTACGCTCATCAAAGCCCGCAAACCAAGAGTCGCGGCTATCGTTACTTGTGCCTGTTTTACCCGCCAGTCCAACGCCTGGGAAGGCATTGCCTAAGCGCGTCGCGGTACCCGTATTCACCACTTGCTGCATAGCGTACTGGATCAAAAAGTCAGTATCGGGTGAGATGGCTTGCTCTTTAGGTAATCGCGTCACGGGCAATGGATTTTTATCAGCATCCAACACAGCCGTCACTGTGGTTAATTTACGGTAAACCCCGCTATCGGCTAAGGTTTGGTACACCTGCGCCACCATTAATGGCGAGCCATTGACGGCGCCAAGTAACATAGAAGGATACTCGTTTAATGGCTCCTGCCAGCCCGACTTAGCCAAAGTTGTCGCGACGGCATCCACGCCCACCGCAATCCCAAGATTTACTGTCGGGACGTTCATCGACTTTTTCAGCGCCGTTAACAAAGGCACTTGGCCGCTGAACTTCTTATCGAAGTTTTGCGGTGACCATGTCTTACCTTGCTCACTCTTTAAGGTAATAGGCTGATCTTTAAGGGGAGTCGCTAAGGTAAATTGGCTATTGGGTGCCAGTGCAGTGGCGTACACAAAGGGCTTAATTAACGAGCCAATCGGACGACGAATTTCAACCGCACGGTTAAAGCCATCAAATCCAGGGGTTTTATCGCCG
Source organism: Shewanella baltica (assembly GCF_900456975.1). Lineage (NCBI taxonomy): Bacteria > Pseudomonadati > Pseudomonadota > Gammaproteobacteria > Alteromonadales > Shewanellaceae > Shewanella > Shewanella baltica. The sequence continues at coordinate 312,929 of NZ_UGYM01000002.1, read as the reverse complement.
ACCATTGCCGCGATACCGCCCGTGTATTTGTCGGTAACCACCATGCCTACCTGCAATGACTTGTTGCTCTTATCTAAGCTCTTAAGGGTTTGAGTCACCGCAATTTCGGCGGCTTCTTGGGCCATAGGATCGAGCGTGGTATAGATTTTCACCCCAGATTGCTTCAGTAACGCATCGCCATAACGCTCGTTCACTTCCTGTTTTACCAGGGCGAAGAAGGAAGGTAATTTCTGGTGTGCGGGTTTATTAAGATTACGGATCGCCAGAGGTGACTCTACCGCCGCCTTGTACTCGGCCGTGGTTAAATCGCCCGCATCCATGAGTAAACGCAATACCAGATCGCGACGCTCTTGAATGCGATCCGGATATCGCCATGGATTGTAGTAAGACGGTCCCTTAATCGCAGCCACTAAAAATGCCTGCTGGGCGATAGTCAACTCACTGATTGGACGGCCGAAATAGAAACGCGAGGCCAAACCCATACCATGAACGGCGCGGGATTTATCCTGCCCCATATACACTTCGTTAAGATAGGCTTCGAGGATTTCGTCCTTGCTGTAACGAAAATCGATAATCACTGCCATCAAGGCTTCGCGCACCTTACGCAGTAAAGAACGCTCACTGGATAGGAAAAAGTTTTTCGCTAACTGCTGGGTTAACGTTGAGCCACCTTGCACTGTGCGACCGGCGCTAATGTTTACAAACGCGGCGCGTGCAATCGCGAAGGGATTTACCCCATGGTGTTCGTAAAAGCTGCGGTCTTCCACCAGCAGTAACGCCTGCACAATCGACTTAGGCATTTCTTCGGTCGGCACAAACAGCCTGTCTTCACCGTCGCCAGTAATAATGCGATCGAGCAACACAGGCTCAAGATGGAATACGGCAAGCTGGCGTTTGTCCGACACTCGGGTGACCGAACTGACGCCATTGCTGTCGAAGCTGATCATGACTCTTTGTTCGACTTGATCGCCTTCAGGATGCAAGAACGGTCGACGCCACAATTCGATACGAGTGCTCGATGCCGAAAACTCTCCCACTTGGCGTGGATTCGCGACTTTGCGATAGCCGAGCAACTTAAGCTCAGCCATCATTTGCGGATGACTGACCGCCGCGCCGGGATACAGCGCCATAGAACGGCTGAACACCTGCGCGGGCAAGTGCCATTTTTGGCCTTCAAATTTTTGCGCAATAATTTGATCGAGATAAATGCTGTAGAACGTCACTACAGCTAATCCGGCTAAGCCTAATTTCCAAGTGATTGACCACATTCGTCGAAATAAACCGCGGCCATTATTGGCCCTACGGGAAGCGGGTGTTTTTTTTGTCGTCTTAGTCGTCATATCTACTTCATCATTCATGCATTTAAAGACATCAGCCACAGGCACAACAGTGAGCGAGGTGCGAATCAAGGCGTGTTATCACGCTATTTAAAACCAGCAACACTGCGCTATGGCTGAGCTAAACCCAAGGTTTTCTTCTTGGTAAATTTTGTCGGTAGTGTATTCACAGGATCGTCCGGCCACAGATGTTTTGGATATCTGCCGCGCATTTCCTTTTTCACTTCCACATAAGGTCCCTGCCAGAAACTGGCTAAATCCGCCGTCAAAGCCAATGGACGTTGAGCGGGAGAAAGTAATTCCATCGTCACCTTTAGCTTGCCCTGCGCCAACATAGGACTCTGCGCCATGCCAAAGGTTTCTTGCAGTCGCACCCGTAGCAGCGCACGCCCAGACTCATCGTATACGATTGGCGCAGAGGTACCGGTGACTAACGGCCAAGAGGTTGGCAATAATTCGTCCAGTCGCTGTTTCTGCTGCCAGCTCAAACAGTTTGCCACAAAACCAAAGCAATCGAGCTTAACTAATTGCGGCAGATTATTCACATTTTCGAGGTAAGGCGCCA